>NZ_JBFAHZ010000005.1:0-216755 GCF_040654415.1 Micromonospora sp. NPDC050695 | reverse complement strand
GCTGTCTCACAGCCCGGCACGCTGCCATCAGCCACCCTCACCACCAACCCGCCGCGCCGAAACCCGCCCACGATCACCCACGTGCGGAATGCAGGACTAGCCGACCGTCAGCGGGCCGCACGCAGCTCGGCGACCAGGTCCTCGACCGAGGTGACCGGTCGCTGGCAGACGAAGCCCCGGCAGACGTACGCGGCGGACCGCCCGTCGACCAGTGGCCGGTCGGCGAGCAGCGGCACGCCGGGCTGGTCCGGCAGGCCGGCGACCACCACCGCGCCGGGCGGGGCGTGCCGCCGGGCCGCGGCCACCAGAGGGTCGCCGGCCGGGTCGTCGGTCACCACGGCGATCTCGTACGGCCCGGAGAGCAGCGCCTCGCCGGACATGGCGGCATACCCGGTGAACCGGGCGTGCCGCGCGACGATCGGTGCCACCGTGGCCAGCGCCGCCTCGGCCGCCTCCCGGTAGCGGGTCTCCCCGGTCAGGGCCGCGTACGCGACCAGACCGGCCACCAACGCCGACCGACCGGACGGGGTGGCGTTGTCGGTCGGGTCGGCCGGCCGGGTGATCAGCCGCTCCGCGTCATCGGCCGTGTCGTAGTACGCGCCGCCGGAGGCGGCGAAGTGGGCCAGCGCGGCGTCCAGCAGCTGACCGGCCAGGGTGAGCCAGCGGCCCTCGCCGGTGAGCTGGTGCAGCGCGCAGAATGCCTCGGCCACGCAGCCGTAGTCGTCCAGTACGCCGGCCGGCTCGCCGACCTTGCCGTCCCGGGAGACGCGGCGCAGCCGGCCGTCCACCAGGTGCGCGGTCGCCAGGTGCTCGGCCGCGTCACGCATCGCGCCGTCGGCGACGATGGTGACGCCCTCCATCAGGTTGGCGTCCTCGTCCTGCCGCGACGCGTACAGCCCGGCGACCTGGAGGAACTCGGCGATGGCGGTGATCGCCAGGCCGTTCCAGGCGGCCACCACCTTGTCGTCGCGAGCCGGCTGGGGGCGGGTGTCGCGGGCCGCGAGCAGCTGCCCCACCACCTGCTGCCAGCGGGCCCGAATCTCGGGTGCGACGTCGTCGACGTCCCGGGCGAGCCGCAGCACGCTCATGCCGTGTTCGAAGGTGCCCGCCTCGGTCACGGTGAACAGGTCGGCGGCGAAGCGGCCGTCGTCCTCGCCCAGCGCCTCGACGAGCTGGGCGGGCGTCCAGGCGTAGGTGAGACCCTCGACGCCCTCGGTGTCGGCGTCCAGCGCCGACGCGAAGCCCTCGCCCGGCCGGTGCAGCTCGTCGGCCAGGAACCGGGCGGTGTCCCGGGCGATCCGGCGGGCCAGCGGGTCGCCGGTGAGCCGCCACAGCTGCGTGTAGACGCGCAGCAGCAGCGCGTTGTCGTAGAGCATCTTCTCGAAGTGCGGCACCGTCCAGTGCGCGTCCACCGAGTACCGGGCGAAGCCGCCGGCGAGCTGGTCGTAGATGCCGCCCCGGGCCATCGCCTCGGCGGTGTGTCGGACGATCTCCAGGCTGCGCGGGTCGGCCGTGCGCTGGTGGTGGCGCAGCAGGAAGAGCAGGTTCATGTGCGGCGGGAACTTCGGTGCGCCCCCGAAGCCGCCGTTCGTCGCGTCGTACTCGCCGGCCAGCCCGGCCGCCGCGGCGTCGAGCAGCGTGGCGTCCAGCGGCGCGGTGGGGCCGCCCACGGCCTGCGCGCCGCCGATCGCCTCGACCACGGCGGCGCCCTGGCGCAGCACCTCCTCGCGCTGGTCGGTCCAGGCGGTGGTGACCGACTGGAGCAGCCGGACGAAGTTGGCGCGGGGGAAGTAGGTGCCGCAGAAGAACGGGGTGCCGTCGGGGGCGGCGAAGACCGTCATCGGCCAGCCGCCCTGGCCGGTCATCGCCTGCGTGGCGGTCATGTAGACCGCGTCCACGTCCGGGCGCTCCTCGCGGTCCACCTTGATCGACACGAAGCCGTCGTTCATGAGGGCGGCGACCTGCTCGTTCTCGAACGACTCGTGTGCCATCACGTGACACCAGTGGCAGGCGGCGTAGCCCACCGAAATGATCACCGGGACATCGCGCCGTTTCGCCTCGGCGAACGCCTCGTCGCACCAGGGCCACCAGTCGACCGGGTTGTCGGCGTGCTGGAGCAGGTACGGACTGGTGGCGTCGACGAGTCGGTTCACCCGACGACCATAACCAGCGCCGCCGGGTCCCGCCCGGCGGTCACCCGGCCCGGGCCGCGTGGGCCCGGGCCGGTCGCGGATCAGCCGCGCCGCACCTTGACCCGGGCGGTGTCCGTGTCAGCCACGAAGACGTCGTACGTGGTGTCGTAGGAGGTGGCGTTGGCGGTCACCTCGACGTCGCCCTTACGGAACGGGGTCTCGCTGAACGAGGGCGAACTCGACGTCCAGGCGATCGGGGTGCCCGGCGTGCAGGCCACCTCCGCCCGGACCAGACCCTCGGCGCGCCTGCCGTGCCACGTCTGGGTCAGGCCACCCTCCACGTACACGGTGGCCGGCGCCGTGCAGGTCACCGTGCCGTGCACCGTCACCTCGTCGGTCCCCGGGTCGATCGTGCCCGACGTGGCCACCTCCACGTCGACGGCGAGCACCGGCGGCGCGGGCGGGAAGGCGACGTGCACCTCGCCCCGGGCCGAGCCCGTCGAGTAGTTGCAGCGCTGCTCGAACGTGGCGTCGAACCGCTCCAGGTAGTCGTGTGGACCCCAGGAGATGTCGGTGACGGTGAACGATCCGGTCTGCCCGAACGGACAGATCCGGTCGTCGCCGGTCAGGGCGATGCCGGGCAGCGGGCTCTCGTAGAGGTATTCGGTGGCGCCGGTGTAGGTGCCCACGGTCAGCGGCTGGCCGACCGGCGCGCTCAGCTCGATCGTCCAGGGGCCGGCGGGTGGGTCGAAGACCTGGACGGTGAGGTGGTTCGGCGTGCCCCAGACGTTGAAGCCGTCCCCGGAGGCCGTGGCGAACGACAAGCTGCCGCCCTCGGTGATCGGGTCGTCCGGATCGCCGGTGACCGTCAGCGAGGCGGACTGCGGCGCCTTGGCCTGTGCGGGTGCGGCGACGGCCAGCGTGCCGAACGCCGCGACGGCCAGCGCGAGCCCCACGGCGAGCAGAGGTCGTTTCCCGGAGAGTCGCATGGTGTCCCTTCGAGAGGAGGACAACGCAGACCGATACATCCGCGCTGCTCGATCGACTCTAGGGCCTCACCAGGCGGGCCGCCGCCGTCCGAAACCGATCAGCGGGGGCGGTCAGGACGCGCCGTCGGCGCGCAGCCGGAAGACGTTCGACTCGGCCGAGTCGCGCAGCGACCCCAGCACCGCGCCGATCTTGTCCGCCGGCATCGGCTTGAAGAAGTGGTAACCCTGCGCGGAGGTGCAGCCCAGCTCGGCCAGCGCCATCCGCTGCTCGGCGGTCTCCACCCCCTCGGCGACCACCCGCAACCCCAGCTCGTGAGCGAGGCCCACGGTGGTCCGTACGATCGCCGCCGCCTCCGGCGAGTCGGCCATCCGGATCACGAACGAGCGGTCGACCTTCAACTCGTCCACCGCGATCCGGGTGAGGAAGGTCAGCGACGAGAAGCCGGTGCCGAAGTCGTCCACGGCGAGCTGCACACCCATCGACCGGAGGGTGGCCAACACCTCGTCGATGATCTCCAGCTCGCTCATCACCACCGTCTCGGTGATCTCCAGGACGAGTCGGCGCGGCGGCACCTGGTGGCGGCGCAACGCGTCGGCGATCTCCGCCGGCAGCCGGGGGTCGAGCAGGCTACGTGCCGACAGGTTGACCGAGATCGGGACGTCCAGCCCCTCCCGTGCCCATTCGGCGGCCACACCGAGCGCCTTGTCCAGCACGTACCGGGTGAAGGTGCCGAGCTGCTCGCTGTTCTCCACCGGGCGGATGAAGTCGGCCGGGCTCAGCCAGCCGCGCCGGGGGTGCCGCCAGCGAATCAGCGCCTCCACCCCGGTGGGCGCGCCGGTGGCCAGGTCGACCGCCGGCTGCAACGCCAACACCAGCTGGTCGTCGACCTTCAGCGCCTCGCGCAGCTCGGCGAGGAGGGCGAGCTGGTCGGTGCTGGCCGCGTCCCGGCTGCCGTCGTACGCGGCGACGTTGCCGCCGCCCTCCTTGGCCTGGTACATCGCGATGTCGGCCCGGCGCAGCAGCTCGGTCAGGTCGGCGGTGCCGGCGTCGGCCACCACCACGCCGACGGACACCTCGATCGACATCCGCACCCCGGCCACCTCGGTCGGGGCCGCCAGCCGTTCGGCGATCTCCCGGGCCTGCCGCAGCGCGTGCGCCAGCGGGGCGGCCCGGTCGCCGAGCACCGGGGCGGAGGTGAGCAGCAACGCGAACTCGTCGCCACCGAGCCGGCCGAGCAGGTCGCCGGGGCGGGCCATCGCGCTGAGCCGGTTCGCGGTCAGCCGCAGCAGCTGATCGCCGGCGGCGTGCCCGAGGGTGTCGTTCACTTCCTTGAACTGGTTGATGTCCAGCAGCAGCAGCGCCACCGGATGGTCGTGCGCGAGCTGACGCAACGACTGGTCGCCCTTGCCGAGCATGGCCGCCCGGTTGGCCAGCCCGGTGAGCGGGTCGTGCACCGCCTCGTACGACGACCGCGCGGTGACGAGCCGAAGCTCACGGTGGGTCGCGGCGTCGTGCAGCGCCGCGGCGAGCGCGTCACCGAACGCGGCCACGGCGTCGCGTTCCCGGTTGCTGGGCGGGGCGGAGCGGGGGAACCGGACCCGCAGCCGACCGACCGGCGCGGCGCCGACGGAGAGGGCGCGGACCAGCTCGTGCTCGTCCGGCTCCGACAGGTCCGGTGGGCCCACCTCCCGGTCGACCAGTTGGCCGCCCGCATCACCCCGGTAGCGGCGCCAGCGGCCGTCGGCCCGCGCCACGTCGACATCCACCAGCTCTGCGTTGAACAGCGCCAGCGCGCCGGTCACCGCCGCGCTGGCCGCGCCCCGCTCGTCGAGCTGGTTGAGGGCCGCGGTGGCCTCGGCGAAGGCCCGCCACGTCCGGCGTTCCTGGTCGGCGCGCAGACGGTAACGGTAGGTCTGCTGAAGCAGCCAGAGCAGCGGCGGAAGGAGCAACAACCAGCGCGGGTCCAGCTCCAACAGCGCGACCACCACCAGGCCGACCGCCAGGTTGCCGACGAACATCAGCAGTTTGCCGCGCAGCGCCGCCAGCAGGGGCGGACCGATCGGCAGACCGTGCCGCAGACCCACCGTCACGCCACCGAGCCAGGCGGTCACCAGCAGGTAGGTCACCGACCCGGCGATCACGGCCAGCGCCAGCATCGGGGTGGGCGCGGCGAGCAGCGGCTGCCCCAGCGCGGTGGCCACGGACACCGCCAGCGCCGTGGCGGCGGCCAGCGACGCCGCGATCCGGACGATCTCCAGCGCGGGACGACGGTCGTTGTGCAGCGACAGCACCGTCCAGGACAGCCCTGCGCCGAGCAGGGTGGCCGATGGCAGCCAGCCGGCGGGCGCGAGGTAGAGGCAGACGATCAACGCCGCCTCGCCCCAGGTGATGCTGACCATGCCGGCGGGCGAACGGAACCGCAGCCGGGCGAGCTGGGCGATGGCGATGACGGCGACGACGATGCCGAAGCGGGCCGGACCGCCGAGCGGGTCGTCGGGCGGCAGGCTGGCCGGGAGGGTCAACCCCACGGTGGCGGCGGCGAGGGCGGTCAGCGTCAGCGCGGCGGTGAGGACGAGCAGCCGTGCCGGCGTACCCCGCACCCCGAGCCGGTCGAACGGGTCGCCGGCCGGGCCGGAGGTCATCGACCTTCCCCGTCAGCCGACCGGGCGACGGTACGACGGGCGGCCGGTGCTGTGACTGTCATCGGCGCCCCCTCCCGCGCATGGCTCGGGGACTTTTGGTCCCCCCGGCGGAAGGCTAAGCCAAACCGGGTGGTCGCAACAGGGGGCGACCACCCGGTTCGGCGTGAATCATGCGGGGACTACCCGTTCCGCTGCTGCTGGTGCCCGTTGGGAGCGGGCGTGGATGAATCGCCGCCCGCGGTCCCGTCTGTCGGATCAGCGACTGCCGAATCGACCCTGGTCGGGTCGGCCGGCCGCCCCTGCGGGGGGAACCGGTCAGGCAACCGACGCAGCCGGGCGTTCATGTTGCGGATCAGCAGGATGGTCGCGGTGGCCAGCAGCAGGATGAGGAAGAGGCCCATCGGGCCGGCCAGCCCGCCCGTGCGGGTGTCCCCGAAGTTGTTCTCCGCGAGCACCTGGGCAGCGGTCAGCATGGCGTTCCTCCGATGTGCGGTTGGTTATCAGGGTAGCGCCGCCGGGAATCAGCGCGCGTGCACCGTCTCCCGCACACCGGCGAAAAGGTCGGACTCGGGCATCGGGCTGTCCACCATCGATCGGGCCAGCTCGTAGTCCTCGGTCGGCCAGGCACGCTGTTGCAGCTCCATCGGGACGTGGAACCAGAACCCGTCCGGGTCGACCTGGGTGGCGTGGGCACGCAACGCGTCGTCGCGGACCGGGAAGTACTCGGCGCACTCGACCCGCGTGGTGATCCGGGGGCCCTTGTCCGGGCGGTCCTCCCAGCGCGTGAGCCACTCCTCGTACGGCGACTCCTTGCCGGCGGCGAGCATGCCCTCGTGCAAAGCCATGATCTTGGCCTTGGAGAAGCCGATGTCGTAGTAGAGCTTCAACGGCTGCCACGGGGCACCCAGCTCCGGGTACCGCTCCGGGTCGCCGGCGGCCTCGAACGCGGCCACGCTCACCTTGTGACACATGATGTGGTCGGGGTGCGGGTAGCCACCCTCCTCGTCGTACGTGGTCACCACGTGCGGACGGAACTCGCGCATCAGCCGCACCAGCGGACCGGCGGCCACCTCGACGTCCTGGAGGGCGAAGCAGCCCTCCGGCAGTGGCGGCAGCGGGTCGCCCTCGGGCAGCCCGGAGTCGACGAAGCCGAGCCAGGCCTGCTCGACGCCGAGGATCGCCCGCGCGGCGTCCATCTCGGCGCGCCGGATGTCGGCGATGTTGGCCCACACGTCGGGCCGGTCGAGCTTGGGGTTGAGCACGCTGCCGCGCTCACCGCCGGTGCACGTCACCACCAGGACGTCCACCCCCTCGGCGACGTACTTTGCCGTGGTCGCCGCACCCTTGCTCGACTCGTCGTCCGGGTGCGCGTGGACGGCCATGAGACGCAGTTGCTCTGCCAACTTCGGCGCTCCTCGTCTGTGCCGGACGGTGGATCCGACCGGACTCAACCGGCGTGACCTGCCGGGGATCCTCCGCACCCCGCCACCGGTAGCACCGCGCGGGGCCCGACCTGCCATTCCTGCGGCTGCGCCGGGCTGGGAAGATGGACTCTGTCATTCTTGCCGATGCCGCCGACAACAACGCCAGGAGATACCCGCCGGTGACCGAGACGCACGCCACAATTTCACCGGGCGCGCCGGTTTTTCCCGCCGGACGCTACGGCCGCCGCCGGGCACCCGGCGGAAAGACCCGTCGTACGCTGCTGGCCGGCCTGGTGCTTCTGGTGCTGGTGACCGCGCTGACGCTGATCTCGTTCCGGCTCTACCGGCAGTACGGCGATCCGGCGTACGACGCCCAGGTGATCACGTCCACCGACATCACGGACAGCCAGGTGCTGGTCGACTTCCGGGTGACCGTGCCGCCGGGCGGATCGGCGGTGTGCGTGCTGCGCGCCCGGGACCGCGCCGGGGTCGAGGTGGCCCGCGAGGAGATCACGGTGACCGCGGCCGCCGGCGATCGGCACGTCACCACCCGGCACCGCCTCGCCACCACCGCGCGGCCGTTCATCGGCGAGGTACTGCGCTGCCGACCCCCCGCCTGAGCTGAGAAAACATCTCCCTCAGCGGGTGTCTGGGGCCGACTACCTCCGGCGCTCGGTACGGACACCGGTGGTGATGGCCGACACGCTGTGTCGTACTGCACTGGTAACTTGGTAATTCACCTGTCAGCCAGCCACGCACAACTGAGGAGACCGCCTGTGTCCACTGGCAACGAGGCGCCCGCCACCTGGCTGTCCCAGGACGCGTACGACCGCCTCCAGGCCGAGCTCGACGAGCACATCGCCAACCGCCCGGCGATCGCAGCCGAGATCAACGCCCGGCGCGAGGAGGGCGACCTGCGGGAGAACGGCGGCTACCACGCCGCCCGCGAGGAGCAGGGCAAGGCCGAGGGTCGCATCCGCTACCTCCAGGAGCTGCTGCGTACCGCCAAGGTCGGCGAGGCGCCGACGGCGGACGCGGTGTCGCCCGGCATGGTCGTGACGATCTACTTCGACGACGACACCGACGACACCGAGACGTTCCTGCTGGGCTCCCGAGAGATCGCGGCCACCACCGACCTGACCGTCTACAGCCCCGAGTCCGCGCTCGGCAAGGCGATCCTGGGCGGCCGGGCCGGGCAGACCTGCACCTACACGGCGCCCAGCGGCGCCGACATCAAGGTGACCGTGGTCAGCTTCGAGCCGTTCTCCGGCTAGTCGTCGCCGGCTCCACCGCACGATCAGACGCGCATCCGAGGCGTGGCACCCGTTGGTGTCACGCCTCGGCGGCGAACACCACCTGGTAGCCGCTGGCCCGCAGTGCGCTGATGAGCGTGTCCGAGTGCTCCACACCCCGGGTCTCCACCGACAGCGCCACCTCCACCTCGCCGAGGCTCAGGTGCGGGTTGGCCCGCTGGTGCTCCACGTCGACCACGTTCGCCCGGTGCTCGGCGATCTGGCTGAGCAGCGAGGCCAACTGTCCCGGTCGGTCCGAGCAGCGCACCGTCACCCGCAGGTAGCGTCCCGCCGCCGCCAGACCGTGCTCGATCACACGCATCATCAGCAGCGGGTCGATGTTGCCGCCGGACAGCACGGCGACCACCGGTGTCTCCACCTGCACCACACCGGCCAGCAGCGCGGCCACGCCGACCGCGCCGGCCGGCTCGACCACCTGCTTGCCCCGCTCCAACAACATCAGCAGCGCCCGGGAGATGTCCTCCTCGGAGACCGTGACGACCTCGTCGACCAGCTTGCGGACGTGGTTGAAGGTGATCACCCCGGGACGGCCGACCGCGATGCCGTCCGCGATGGTGGCGAAGGCGGGCAGCCGGACCGGCTCCCCGGCCGCCAGGGAGGGCGGGAAGGCCGCCGCACCGGCCGCCTGCACCCCGATGATCCGGATGTCCGGCCGCAGCGCCTTGGCCGCCACCGCCATGCCTGAGATCAGTCCGCCGCCACCCACCCCGGTGATGATGGTCCGCACGTCCGGGCACTGTTCGAGGATCTCCAGCGCCACCGTGCCCTGCCCGGCGATCACGTCCGGGTGGTCGAACGGGTGGATCAGCACCGCTCCGGTGCGCTCGGCGTACGTCTGAGCGGCGACCAGCGCCTCGTCGACGGTGTTGCCGGCCAACTCGACCTGCGCGCCGTACCTCTTGGTGGCGGCGACCTTCGGCAGCGGCGCGTTGACCGGCATGAAGACCGTCGCGTGCGTGCCGACCAGGCCGGCCGCGAGAGCCACGCCCTGGGCGTGGTTACCGGCGCTCGCCGCGACGACGCCGCGTTCCCGCTCCTGGGCCGACAACCGGGAGATCCGCACGTACGCGCCGCGCACCTTGTACGAGCCGGCGCGCTGGACGTTCTCGCACTTGAGCCAGGTCGGCCCGCCCAGCGCCGCGCTCAACGGCCGGGAGGGCTCCAGCGGGGTGGTCCGGATGACGCCGTCGAGCAGTTTCCGCGCAGCCCGCACGTCGTCGAGGCCGACCAGTTCCGTCATGCCCCGATCGTGCCACCCGCCTCCGGCGGCCCCGGCGGCGACACCGGGCCCGGCTGAGCCGCTGGCGAGACCTGGACCACCGGGCCCGGCTGGGCCACCGCCGACACGTGAACAGCCGTCGAGACCTGAGCCACCGGCGAGACCTGGGCCGGCGGCCAGACCGGGGCGGTCGGCCACGCCGGCAGGGCGCGGGCGATGCGGGCCTCCTGCGCGGCGGAGATCCGCTGGATCAGCATGATCAACGTCACCGCGGCGATCACACAGGCCACCGCGGGCACGGCGTTGCGCAGCATGGAGTCGCGGTAGTAGTCGACGTACGCCTGATAGCCACCGTCGGTGAACGGGATCTCCGGCAGCCTCTCGTAGGCCCGACGGTCGAGGAGATCGACCATCCGTTCACCGACGCTGAACACCAGCCAGGCGCTCCACCAGACGGCCACCAGGGCCGGGGTGAACCGCCGCCACAGGCTGTCCCGCGCCACGTTGGCCACCACCCGGGCCGGCACCGCGAGGTTCGCGAACGGCACCAGCCAGCCGGCGATCGCCCAGCCGGCCCCCAGCGTCGGCAGCGCGCCCGGGAACGCGTCGGTGTTCTTGCGCGCCCGCCAGGTCCAGATGATGACCAGGACGCCGGCCGTGACGTACGCCACCGCCATCGGGATGGCGAGCACCCCTTGGACGATCAACGCGCCGAGCAGCAGGTCCCGGTCGTCGTCGGCCCGGGCCTGCCGGGCCAGGACCATCCCGACCAGCGGCGAGAGCGCCACCACCAGGTAGAACACGGCGGTCACGCCGACCGCGAGGGACGCCGCGAGCCCTATCCCGCGGACCCGGTAGGTCGGTAGGCCGGGAGTGACGGCGGGCTGGCCGAGCGGCGTGTGGCAGCGCGGGCAGTCATTGTTTTCGGGGGACGTGGCGTCCCCGCAGCTCTGGCAGCGCATTGGTGTCCCCCGGTCAGCGCGACGATGCGCGCACACCGTAGACGATCATGCAGCGGCCGGCGACCCCGTTCCGACCCGGGGATAGCCGGGGGCGTGACGCGCCCACGGAGCGGCCATCTCGAACTGACCCGCCACGCCGAGCAGCAGCAGCTCCGAGCCGGGCGGGCCGACCAACTGCACGGCCACCGGCAGGCCGTCCGGGCGGCGACCCACCGGCACGACGATCGCCGGCAGGCCGGCGATGTTCCACGGCGCCGCGTACGGGGCGTAGCGGATGCTGGCCGTCATGTTCGCCCGCCACGGCCGGTCTGACCACCGCGCGGCCTCCGGCGGAGCGGTGGCCAGCGCCGGGGTGAGCAGCAGGTCGACCGAGTGGTCGGTGAAGAAGTCGGTGGACCGCTGCCGCCAGGCGGCCCGGTCGGCCTCCCGGACGTACCCGCGACGCTGCGCCCACTCGCCCAACGCGACGTGTCGACGGCTGCGCCGTTGCAGGCCGCGCCGGTCCAGACCGGAGGCCCGCACATCGGCAGCGGCGGCGGCGAACCAGGTGGCGATGCCCTGCAGGCCGAGCGCGGTGGGGTAGACCGGATCGGCCGGTACGGTGTCGTGCCCGGCGGCGGCGAGCAGCCGGCCGGCAGCGGCGACCGCGTCGCGGTTGGGCCCGTCCGGTGCGACGCCACGCACCGGCGACCGCAGCGAGACACCCACGCGCAGTCGCTGCGGGGGGACCAGCTTCTCCTGCCGCCGCCCGGCGAGCACCGAGAAGCCGACCGCGGCGTCGGCGACCGTGCTGGTCAGCATGCCGTGCTCGGTGAGACCGAACCAGTCGTCCGCGCCGAGCTGGCAGGGGACCACGCCCCGACCCGGCTTCAGCCCGACCAGCCCGCAGCAGGCGGCGGGGATCCGGATCGAACCGAGACCGTCGTTGCCGTGCGCGATCGGCACCAGCCCGGCGGCCACCGCGGCGGCCGCGCCGCCGGAGGAACCGCCAGGGGTACGCGAGCTGTCCCACGGATTGCGGGTCACCGCGCTGTCGTCGTCGGTGAGTGCCCACAGGCCCAGCTCGGGCATCCGGGTCACGCCCAGGATCACCGCGCCGGCGCCGCGTAGCCGGCGGACCACCTCGTGGTCGGCCTCCGCGACGTCGGTACGGACTGCGGCCGACCCGTTCCAGGTGGGCAGGCCGGCGACCGGAGTGTTCTCCTTCACCGCCACCGGCACCCCGGCGAGGGGCAGGTTGGCCAGGTCCTCCTGCTCGTCGACCTTCTCCGCCTCGGTGATCGCCTCGCCGCCGCGAACGGCGCGGAACGCGGCCAGTTCGCGGTCGGCGGCAGCGATGTACTCGAGGTGGTCGGCGACGACCTGAGTGGCCGAGACGTCGCCCCGGCGCACCCCCCGGGCGATCTGCTTGGCGGTCGCCCCGACCCAGGTCGCCATGATGTCCTGCACGGCCATCCTCCCCAGCGGTCAACCCAGTGCCTGCTCCAGATCGGCGAGCAGGTCGTCGACCGTCTCGATGCCGACAGACAGTCGCACGAGATCGCCGGGAACTTCAAGCGGCGAGCCGGCAGCACTTGCGTGTGTCATCCGGCCGGGGTGCTCGATCAGGGATTCCACTCCGCCGAGCGATTCGGCGAGCACGAAGAGCTTCGTGCGGTTGCAGATCTCCACGGCGTGGTCCTCGCCGCCGGACGCCCGGAACGAGATCATGCCGCCGAAGCGGCGCATCTGCTTGGCGGCCACCTCGTGACCGGGGTGCGAGGGCAGCCCCGGGTAGATCACCTCGGCCACCTTGGCGTGCCCGTCGAGGTAGCCGGCGAGCCGCTCGGCGTTGTCGCAGTGCCGGTCCATCCGTACCCCGAGGGTCTTGATGCCGCGCAGGGTGAGCCAGGCGTCGAACGGGCCGTTGATCGCGCCCATCGCGTTCTGGTGGTAGCGCAGCTCCTCGCCGAGCGCGGCGTCGGCGACGACGAGTGCGCCGCCGACCACGTCGGAGTGCCCGCCGATGTACTTGGTGGTGGAGTGCACGACCACGTCCGCGCCGTACGCGATCGGCTGCTGGAGGTACGGCGAGGCGAAGGTGTTGTCGACCACCAGCAGCGCGCCCGCGTCGTGCGCGACACCGGCCAGGGCGGCGATGTCGGCGATGCCGAGCAACGGGTTGGTCGGCGTCTCCACCCAGACGATCTTCGTACGGCCGGGCTGCACGGCGGCCCGGATCGCGGCCGGGTCGGAGACCTTGGCCGGGGTGAACTCCAGGCCCCAGCGCCGGGCGACCCGGGCGAAGAGCCGGTAGGTGCCGCCGTACGCGTCGTCCGGGATGATCACGTGGTCGCCCGGCTGGCAGACGGCCCGCAGCAGGGCGTCCTCGGCCGCCAGGCCGCTGGCGAAGGCGAGCCCGACCGGGCCACCCTCCAGCGCCGCCAGGCACTCCTGCAGGGCGTCGCGGGTCGGGTTGCCGGAGCGGCTGTACTCGTAGCCGAGCCGGGGCGCGCCGACGGCGTCCTGGGCGTACGTGCTGGTCTGATAGATCGGTGGAATCACCGCGCCGGTGCGGGCCTCAGGGTCCTGACCGGCGTGGATAGCGAGCGTCTCGAAGCCGTGACTCATTCTGGTGAGGCTAGTGCCCCGCTCGGCGGGCCGGGGCGGAGCCGGGCAGGCGGCATAGCCTGGACCGATGAGCGGGTGCGTGTTCTGCGAAATCGTGGCGGGTACGGTGCCGGCGTTCCGGGTCGCCGACGAGCCGGACGGGGTGGCTTTCCTGGACACCCGGCCGGTGTTCAAGGGGCACGTGCTGGTGGTCCCCCGGGTCCACCTGGTCACCCTGGCCGAACTGCCGGCCGACCTGCTGCCGGGCTACTTCGCGCTGGTTCGGCGGATGGCCGTGGCGGTCCAGACCGGTCTGGGGGCCGGCGGGACGTTCGTCGCGATGAACAACACGGTGTCCCAATCGGTGCCGCACCTGCACACCCACGTGGTACCGCGGACCAGGGGCGACGGGCTGCGCGGCTTCTTCTGGCCGCGTACCCGTTATGCCGACGACGCCGAGGCCCGCGCCCACGCCGACCGGGTGGCCGCCGCCCTCCCGGCAGGGGCCTGAGTCACACTGGCGCGGGTAAGGAAGGAAGGCCCACCGGTGTTACACGCTGGGAGAGGTATGAGAGGAGTCCCACCGTGTTCCTGCGCCGTATGAACGCCGAGATGGTCGCGCCCGACCAGGCTCTGCCCGGCCGCCCGATCGCCATGCCGGTCGCCGACCGGCACGAGGTCCTGGGCACCCCGCTCAAGGGCCCGTTCCCGGAGGGCCTGCAGGTCGCCGTCTTCGGCATGGGCTGTTTCTGGGGCGCCGAGCGGCTGTTCTGGACGCTGCCCGGCGTCTACACCACCTCCGCCGGCTACGCCGGTGGCATCACCAAGAACCCGACGTACGAGGAGACGTGTTCCGGCCGCACCGGGCACGCCGAGGTCGTCCAGGTGGTGTACGACCCCAGCAAGATCAACTATGAGGACCTGCTGAAGGTCTTCTGGGAGAACCACGACCCCACCCAGGGCATGCGCCAGGGCAACGACGTGGGCACCCAGTACCGCTCGGCGATCTACACGACCACCGACGAGCAGCGGACCATTGCGGAGTCGTCCCGGGACGCGTTCCAGCCGATCGTGACGCGGGCCGGCAAGGGTGAGATCACCACCGAGATCGCCCCGCTCGGCAGCTACTACTTCGCCGAGGACTACCACCAGCAGTACCTGGCACCCACGAAGAACCCGAACGGGTACTGCAACCACGGTCCGAACGGCCTGAGCTGCCCGGTCGGCGTGGCGCGCGTCGGCGGCTAGCCGGCGGCGGGCCGGGGGGGGCGGAGCCTGCTACGTCTCAGCGACGTACACGCCCGACCCCGGGACGCCAACCACGATCCCCCGCGCTTCACACCTCGTCGGGAGCCTGCGGCAGGCTCGACTGCCAGCTTTCCGGTTGTGCCATCCTGGCGAGAATCATCCCGCCACCGTTTCCGGTCAGGCGCTCCTCCGGGTTACCGCCTTGGGGGCCGCACCGGGGTCGGTTCCACCCACGCGGGGAGCCTGTGTCGATGACTGGTCCCCGGAGGCGGGGGGTGTCGGCGTTTGCCGGAACCCAGGGCTGGACAGACGCGACATGTTCGCGTCGAACTCCTGCCGACCGCCGTACCCGCTATCGGGCGACGCGCGCGACGGTGACACCGGATGAGTGCTGGCGGAATTCCCCACGCGCTGACGCCATGCCTCGATGCCGGGAGCACGGCGCCGACCCACGAGCTGGCATGGGCGGGGTGATCGTCGCAGCTGGCGCTACAGCCGACCTCCAGCGCGACGCAACGCCCGGCTGCCGCACGACCTCGAGGGCCGCCACCGACAGGTGGCCGGGCATTCCCGTTCGGCCCTGTGATCGAAATCCGTTGCCGAGCCCCGCGAGGACTCGATAACGTGGCCGTACACGCGAAAGGAGGTGGTCCAGACTTGTATAGCAATCGGACTCGTGAGGTGGCTGTCCGCTAGCCGCTGTCCTCGACAGTGATCGGTCCGCCGACAGGCGGGCACCAGCACCATCGTCGGGACCGTGTGGCAGCGGTGCGGCGAATTCCAGACAGCCACCCGACCCCCGGGGTGCCGGCCCAGTCCAGCCGGCCCGCGCGACAGCGCGGAGCGCCCCGGGGGTCGCTTCATATCCGGAGGACCGGCGATGTCGATGCGCGAACTGGTGGTGCTGGGGACGGCCAGCCAGGCGCCGACCCGGCAGCGCAACCACAACGGGTACGTGCTGCGCTGGGACGACGAGGTGATCCTCTTCGACCCGGGTGAGGGCACCCAGCGCCAGTTCCTGCACACCACGGTCACGGCCACCGACCTGACCCGGATCTGCGTCACCCACTTCCACGGCGACCACTGCCTGGGCCTGCCCGGCACCATCCAGCGACTCTCCCTGGACCGGGTGGCGCATCCGGTTGCCGTGCACTTCCCGGCCGGTGGCGCCGAGTACTTCGCCCGGCTGCGGCACGCCACCTCGTTCTACGAGACCGCCGAGCTGGCGGTGACCCCGATCGAGACCGACGGGCAGCGCATCGCGCTGGGCTGCGGCCTCCTGGAGGCACGCCGGCTACGGCACCCCATCGAGACGTACGGGTACCGGCTCGTCGAGCCGGACGGGCACCGGATGCTGCCGGAGAGGCTGGCCGCGTACGGCATTGCCGGGCCGGCCGTCGGCGAGCTGATCCGCGTGGGGCACCTCGACCTCGACGGACGCCGCGTCACCCGGGCCGAGGTGAGCGTGCCCCGGCCGGGGCAGCGGTTCGCCTTCGTGATGGACACCGGCCTCTGCGACGGGGTGTACGCCCTCGCCGAGCACGCCGACCTGCTGGTCATCGAGTCGACGTTCCTGGAGTCGGAGGCCGCGTTGGCCGCCGAGGTCGGCCACCTGACCGCGGCGCAGGCCGCCCGGGTGGCGACCGAGTCCGGGGTACGACGGCTGGTGCTCACCCATTTCTCCCAGCGGTACCCCGACCCGCGCCGGTTCCACGACGAGGCGCGCGCCCACTTCGACGGTGACCTGATCATCGCCGAGGATCTGACCACGGTGCAGGTTCCGCCCCGCCGGGTAGCCTCGGCCGAGTGACCGTCACGCTCCGCCCCGCGACCGGTGACGACCTGATGGGGGTGGGTGCGTTGCACCAACGTTCCCGGGTCGCCGCGTACTCCTCGTTCCTGCCGCCCGAGGCGCTGGCCGAGCCGACGGAAGAGGCGATGGGGTGGTTCTGGACCGAGCGGTGGCGCTGGGAACGGGACGTCCACCGGATGACCGTGGCGGAGCGCGCCGGGGCCCTGGTCGGGTTCAGCTACCTGGGCCCGGACGACGAGGGTGGCCCGGCGACCGGGCTGCTCAACGCGCTCCACCTGGACCCGCGCGAGCAGGGCCGGGGCACCGGCCGCGCGCTGATGGTGGACGCCCTGGATGCGATGCGCGCCCAGGGTTGGCGCCGCGCGGTGCTGTGGGTGCTGCGGGACAACGCCCACGCCCGCGCCTTCTACGAGCGCGGCGGCTGGACCCCGACGGGCGCGCAACGCGACGAGTACATCGGCCCCGTCCCAACCCCCCAGCTCCGCTACACCCGCCCCCTGTAGCTCTTCTGCCTCCCGCCCCCACCCTCCCATTCCGTCGATCATGGAGTTGTGGTGGGCGATTAATCCGCTCATGCCGGTCTCATCCGGCACCACAACTCCATGATCGACGGGGCGGGGGGTTGGGGGCGGGGTTGGGGGTGGGGGTGGGGGTGGGAGTGGGAGTGGGGGCGGGGGCGGGGGGCTGTTAGTGGGCACCTAGGTGGGCCAGGAGGTCTTGACGGGTCAGGACGCCCTTGGGCTTGCCGTCGACCAGGACCAGGGCGGCGTCGGACTTTTCCAGCAGGCCGACAGCCTCGCTGACCGGCTGGCCACCACCGATCATCGGCAGCGGGTCGCCCATGTGCCGCTCGATGGTGTCGTGCAGGTGGGCCTGACCGGTGAACAGCGCGTCGAGCAGGTCCCGCTCGGCGATCGAGCCGGCGACCTCACCGGTCACCACCGGCGGCTCCGCCTTGAGCACCGGCAGTTGGGAGACGCCGTACTCGCGCATGTAGTCGATCGCGTCGCGGACCGTCTCGGTCGGGTGCACGTGCACCAGCTCGGGCAGCCCGCCCGGCTTGCTGGCCAGCGCGTCGGCCACCGTCGGCTCGGTGCCGGAGTTGTCGAGGAAGCCGTACCGGGCCATCCACGAGTCGTTGAAGATCTTCGACAGGTAACCCCGCCCGCCGTCGGGCAGCAGCACCACCACCACGTCGTCCGGGCCGGCCTTGCGCGCCACCTCCAGGGCGGCGACCACCGCCATCCCGCAGGAGCCGCCGACCAGCAGCCCCTCCTCGCGGGCCAGCCGCCGGGTCATCTCGAAGGACGCCTTGTCGGACACCTCGACGATCTCGTCGGCCACACCCCGGTCGTACGTCTCCGGCCAGAAGTCCTCGCCGACGCCCTCCACCAGGTACGGCCGGCCGGTGCCGCCGGAGTAGACCGAACCCTCCGGGTCGGCCCCGATGACCCGCACCCGACCCTTGGACGCCTCCTTGAGGTACCGGCCGATGCCGGAGATCGTGCCGCCGGTGCCGACGCCCGTGACGAAGTGGGTCAGACCGCCCTCGGTCTGCTTCCACAGCTCCGGACCGGTGGTCTCGTAGTGCGACCGCGGGTTGGCCGGGTTGCTGTACTGGTCAGGCTTCCAGGCGCCGGGGATCTCCCGGGTGAGCCGGTCGGAGACGTTGTAGTACGAGCGCGGGTCCTCCGGAGCGACCGCGGTCGGGCAGACCACCACCTCGGCGCCGTACGCCCGGAGCACGTCCTGCTTGTCCTGGCTGACCTTGTCGGGGCAGACGAAGACACACTTGTAGCCCTTGAGCTGGGCCACCAGGGCCAGCCCGACACCGGTGTTGCCGCTGGTCGGCTCGACGATCGTGCCGCCCGGCTGGAGCAGGCCCGCCGCTTCGGCGTCCTCCACCATGCGCAGGGCGATCCGGTCCTTCACCGAGCCACCCGGATTCAGGTACTCGACCTTGGCGAGCACGGTGGCCTGGATGCCCTCGGTGACGTTACGCAGACGTACTAGCGGGGTGTTGCCGATCATGTCGACGACGTTGTCGTAGTACTGCACGGTGTGCCCTTCGTTGCGGCGCCGGCGACGGCGGCCGGGCAGACGTTTCCTCGCCGCCCAGCGTACGTGCCGTCAGGGCACCAGGCCCCCGGGGATGACCGAGCTGCGCCGCGCCTCCCACTCCAGGAAGCGGTCGGTCTCGGCGAGCACGCTACCGGCCAGCCAGGTGATCATGACGGCGTCGTCGGCCAGCCCGAAGATCGCCAGCGGGATCTCCGGGAGCAGATCGATCGGCGAGACGATGTACGCCGTCGCGGCCGTCATCAGGGCCAGGCGGAGGCCGCCGTCGTACTCGCCCCTGGTGGTGGCCCGGATCATCCGGGGCAACGCCGCCAACCGGGTGCCCAGCGACGGGCCGCCGCGCGCCCCGGCCGCCAGTGCCCGGGCCAGTGCCGTGAACGCCGCGCTGCGCTTCAGTGTCTTCCCCATCGTCGCGCTCCTCTCCGCCGGATCAGCGTGGCGGGTCGGCGCAAGTCGGCCGGCCTCCCCCGTACTGGTACCCCGTCGCGTCGGTTTCCAGGCACCCGGGTGCCGTCACGACGACAGCGGCGTGTCGGGCCGGCGCGATAATGTCGCGGTATGGGGGTGGCTGGTTCTGTCGTACCCGTTGGTCCGCGCTGGCGACACGCCCGGCGGGTCGTCCGCCTGGCGGCGATCGGGACGGTCGCCACCGCGGTGGCGACCGGCGGGGTGCTGCTCGGCCAGGCGCGGCAGGCCCGACGCACCATCCCGATGGCCGAGGCGCCGCCGCCGCGCTGCGACGGGGTGTACGGCGCGAAGTTCCCCGGCCCCGCGCTCACCATGGTCGTGCTCGGTGACTCGTCGGCGGCCGGCTACGGGGTGCACCGCCGCCGGGAGACGCCCGGCGCGCTGCTCGCCACCGGTCTGTCGCGCCGACTGCACCGCCCGGTGCGCCTGCACCGCTTCGCGGTGGTCGGCGCCATCTCGGCGGCGCTGCGACACCAGGTGGATGCGGCGTTGGAGCACCGCCCGGACATCGCGGTGATCCTCATCGGCGGCAACGACATCACCAATCGCACGCCGCGCGGGCTGGCCGTGCGTTACCTGGTCGAGGCGGTCCACTCGCTCCGCGACGCCGGTTGCGAGGTGGTCGTCGGCACCTGCCCCGACCTGGGCGCGATCCGCCCGATCCAGCCGCCGCTGCGCTGGTTGGCGCACCGCTGGAGCCGACAGCTCGCCGCCGCCCAGACGGTGGCGGTGGTCGAGGCGGGCGGCTGGACGGTGTCCCTCGGTGACCTGCTCGGCCCGCGGTTCGCCGCCGAGCCGGCCCGGATGTTCGCCTGGGACCGGTTCCATCCCTCCGCCGAGGGGTACGCGATGGCTGCCGCCGCCCTCCTGCCGACGATGCTCTCGGCGCTCGGCGCGGGGCAGGAACGACGGGCTACACAGGCGCGGGGCGAGGGCGTACGGTCGCTGCCGGAGGCCGCGCAGGAGGCGGCCCGGCACGCCGGCACCGAGGTCAGCGGCACCCAGGTCCGGGGCCGCGACCGAGGTCCGGCCGGCCGGTGGGCGCAGCTGCGTCGCCGGGCGTTCTTCGGTGTCGGCGCGGTGCCGCAGCGCGGGTCCGCCCCGGACACCTCGACAGTGGAGGGACTGGCATGAACGAGCGCAGCGGGCGGGACGTGACCGCCGGCCTTCCCGGCCGACTAGGCCGGGCGGCGGCACTCTCGCTGCTCGCCGGCACGGTGGGCGGCGCCGCCGTCCTGGCCGGTGAGGCGTTCGTAGCCCGGCACCGGCGGTACGCCCAGCCGGAGCTGGGGCTGGCGCTGCGCGCCACGATCGGCCGGGCCGGTGCTGCGCCGCTGCGGCTGGTGCTGCTCGGCGACTCGTCGGCGCTCGGCGTGGGCGTCGACCGCCTGGAGGACACCATCGGCGGCCAGTTGGCCCATCTGCTCGCCGAGGGCCCGGCCGGCCGGCGGGTGCACCTGTCCAGCGTCGGTGTCTCCGGGTCCCGTTCGACGGATCTGGCCACCCAGGTGGCCCGGGCCCTGCTCGGTGAGCGGCCCGACGTGGCGTTGATCCTGATCGGCGCGAACGACGCCACCGGGCTGCGCCGGCCGGCCGACGCGGCCGCGTATCTGGGGGCGGCGGTGCACCGGCTGCGCGAGGCGCGGGTCGAGGTGGTGGTGGGCACGTGCCCCGATCTCGGCGCGGTGCGCGCCATCGCTCCCCCGCTGCGTCAGGTGGTCGGCTGGGCCGGCCGGCGGATGGCACGCGCGCAGACCACTGCCGTGCTGGACGCCGGTGGCACCGTGGTCGACCTGGCCACCGAGACCGGGCCGGTGTTCCGGGCCGACGCGGGGACGCTCTGCCACGACGGTTTCCACCCCTCCGCCGACGGTTACCGGGTGTGGGCGCACGCCCTGCTGCCGGCCGTCGCGGCCGCGGCGGCGATGACCTCGCGGCGTTAGATCGGGGTGACATTTCCCGCCGCCCCCGCTTCTTCCGCGCCATGTTACCGGCGGGTTAACGTTGGTCCATGCCGATTGAGTCGTCCCGCGACGCCGTCATCGTCGCCACCGCCCGCTCCCCCATCGGCCGGGCGCACAAGGGGTCCCTGCGCGACGTCCGCTCCGACGACCTCGCCGCGACCATCGTCCAGGCCGCGTTGGACAAGATCCCCCAGCTCGATCCGACCACCGTCGACGACCTCTACCTCGGGTGCGGCCTGCCCGGCGGCGAACAGGGCTTCAACATGGCCCGGGTGGTGTCCACCCTGCTCGGGCTCGACACCGTGCCGGGTGCCACGCTGACCCGCTACTGCGCCTCCTCGTTGCAGACCACCCGGATGGCCATGCACGCGATCCGGGCCGGGGAGGGCGACGTGTTCGTCTCCGCCGGCGTCGAGATGGTCTCCCGGTACGCCCGGGGCAGTTCCGACGGTCTGCCGCCGGAGGCGCAGGCGCTGGTCGGCGGCGGCTGGGAGAACCCGCGCTTCGCGGCGGCCGGCGAACGCTCGAAGCGCCGCGCGCAGGGCGGCGCCGAGGTGTGGACCGACCCGCGTGACGCCGGTGACCTGCCGGACATCTACCTGACCATGGGGCAGACCGCGGAGAACCTGGCCCAGGTGTACGACGTCACCCGCGCCGACATGGACGAGTTCGGCGTCCGCAGCCAGAACCTCGCCGAGAAGGCCATCGCCGACGGCTTCTGGGCGCGGGAGATCACCCCGGTCACGACGCCGGACGGCACCGTGGTCAGCACCGACGACGGCCCCCGCGCCGGTGTCACCCTCGACGCGGTCGCCGGCCTGAAGCCGGTGTTCCGCCCGGACGGCCGGATCACCGCCGGCAACTGCTGCCCGCTCAACGACGGTGCCGCCGCCGTGGTCGTGATGAGCGCCCAGCGGGCCGAGGAGCTGGGGTTGACCCCGCTGGCCCGGATCGTCTCCACCGGCGTGACCGCGTTGTCGCCGGAGATCATGGGCCTCGGACCGGTCGAGGCGTCCCGGCAGGCGCTGCGCCGGGCCGGCATGACCATCGACGACGTTGACCTCGTCGAGATCAACGAGGCGTTCGCCGCGCAGGTCATCCCCTCCTACCGCGAGCTGGGCATCCCGGAGGAGAAGCTGAACGTGATGGGGGGCGCGATCGCGGTCGGCCACCCGTTCGGCATGACCGGTGCCCGCATCACCGGCACCCTGCTCAACGCCCTGGAGTGGCACGACAAGACCATCGGTCTGGAGACCATGTGCGTCGGCGGCGGCCAGGGCATGGCGATGGTGCTGGAGCGGCTGAACTGAACTGACGCTCGCGGAAGTGGGCGTCAGAGCGCGCTGCGGGTCGCCGTCACCTCGGCGGCGGCCCGCGCCAGCACCTCGGCGTCCGTGCCGGCGGCAAACAGATCCGCCGTCACCACCCGCAACTGGTCGGGCAGCGCCACGTCGTTGTCCAGCCGGGGTACCGTCCGACGAGGTTCGCCCTCGGCGTCGGCGGCCAGATTTGCGATCTCCTGCACCAACCGGTGGACCAGGTCGGCGCGGGGCACATTGCCGGTGGCCGCGGCCGCCGCCCAGCGCGGCTGCTCCCAGTGCCCGACCTGGCGGACCAGCAGCTGCACGGCCTGATCCAATTCCGCTGCGCTCATCGTCGCGAGTCTACGGCCGGCCGGGCCGGTCAGCGACGCAGGTAGCTGAGCAGCCGCAGCAGCTGCCAGTACAGAAACACCAGCCCGGTGAGCAGGCCGAACGCGCTCAGCCACGCGTACCGGCGGGGTCGGCCGTCGCGCACCGAACGTTCGACGAGGTCGAAGTCGAGGATGAAGCTGAACGCCCCGGCGATGATCGCCACCACCGAGAAGGCGTACGGCAGCCAGCCGACCTCCCCGCTGGCGCTGTAGACCTCCAGCCCCGGCCGCCCGGAGATCAGGTACGACACCAGGTTGACCACGCTGAGCACGGCGATGCCGAGCAGGGTTCCGATCACCAGGCGGGCCAGTCGGGGCGTCGCCCGGATCACCCGGGCACGGTAGAGGGCCGCCATGCCGAGGAAGACACCGAACGTGCCGGCCACCGCCTGCACCACGATGCCCGGATACACCTGCTCGAAGGCACGGCTGGCCACCCCCAGCAGCAGCCCCTGGAGCAGGGCGTAGCCGACGATGGGCACCGGGTTGGTGATCCCGCGCAGGGAGATGACCAGCACCAGCGCGATCGAGGCGAGGGCGCTGCCGGCCAGTGCGGCGCCCAGCCACACCGCGTCGGGGATCACCGCCCAGGACACCGCCGCAGCCGCACCGGTGACGAGCAGCAGCCCGACGGTACGGACCACCACGTCGTCGACGGTCATCGGCTCGACGTCACGGGTGCCGAGCACCCGGGACTCCAGGCGCCCGGTCTCGTCCAGCCGGTTGAGCACCGGGTTGTTGCTGCGCACCGCCGCCTCCTCCGCCCGCGTACCCCTGCGGTCACTCTCCCCCGGGCGGCCCGGCGGTGGCGGCGAAACGGCGCGGACGACCGCGCCCGCCCCCACGAGAGCGGGGACGGGCGCCGTTCGGCAGAGCGGACGAGGTCAGTCGTCGCCCTGGAAGTAGCTCAGCAGGCGCAGGATCTCGATGTAGAGCCAGACCAGGCTGACCAGGATGCCGAACGCGGCCACCCAGGAGTAGCGCTGCGGGAGGCCCATCCGGACGCCGTCCTCGATCTCCTTGAAGCTGAGCACGAAGCTCAGCGAGGCGACCACGATGCAGACCAGGCTGAAGCCGATGGCCAGCGGGCTGCCGTCACGCAGGCCCGTGTTGACGCCGAACAGCGCCAGCACCAGGTTGATCAGCATGACGGCGAACAGGCCGACCATCGCCGCGATCATGCCCTTGACGAATGCCGGGGTGGCCCGGATGACCTTCGCCCGGTAGAGCATCGCCATCAGGAAGAAGATGCCGAAGCTGGCCACGGCGGCCTGGAGCACGATGCCGTCGTACGCCGACTCGAACGCCTTGCTGACCATGCCGACGAAGACGCCCTCGACGACCGCGTACGCGATGACGAGCGCGGGGTTGGCCATCCGGGAGAACGAGATGATCAGGCCGAGGACCAGGCCGACGACTGCCGCGCCGATCCAGGCGGCACCGACCAGCGCGTCGGGTACGAGCACCCAGGCGGCCGCGGCGGTGATGCCGAGGATGCCGAGCAGGGCGACCGTCTTGACGACCACGTCGTCGACGGTCATCGGCGCCACGGTGGGCGGCGCGGCCGGGTAGCCGGCCTGGGACGGGTACTGCTGGGGAATGCCGGGCTGTCCGTACGGCCCGGTCGGTGCGTACCCGGCGGAGCGCTCCCGCTCGGCCGCCTGGCCGAGCCGGGCGAGCACCGGGTTCGAGGTCTTCACTGTCTGGCCTCCCTCAGGGGGTCGTTTGCACGTGAACGTGCCCTCCAAGAGTAAACGGCGCAGCCAAGCCCTGGTGATCGCGAATGGAATGCGGCGGGCGAGCCGACAGGTGCCCGGGGCGGGGGTCGAACCCGCACGCCTTGCGGCAGCCGCTTTTAAGGCGGCCGTGTCTGCCTTTCCACCACCCGGGCGGGTGGCACCGACGCGCCGACACGCACGGTGCAATGTCACCGTAGCCGGTCCGTGGCGACCCGGCGTACCCCGGCGGGCTGGCCACATTAGGGTCGATGCCGTGACCAGCGCAGCCCCCACGGCCCCCGACGCCGCCCCTGAGCAGGCATTCCGCCTCGCCGATCAGGTCGACCGCCGGCCCCGGGCCGCCCGGTTGCTGGCCGTGGCCCGTCGGCACCAGGTCGACCTGCTGATCGCGGTGGCCTGTGTCACGCTGGCCGGCTGGCTCACCCACGGGCTGTGGCCCGACCCGACCGGCCGCACCCTCGCGCTCAACCCGGAGGACCAGGCCCTCTACGAGTGGTTCCTGGCCGTCGACGCGCGAGCGCTGCTCGGTGACTTCAGCCTGCTCACCGACCGGCTCAACGCCCCGGACGGGGTCAACCTGATGGCCAACACCACGGTCATCGCGCTCGGCGTCGTCTGCGCGCCGGTCACCCTGCTGCTCGGCGCGCCGGTCACCTTCGCGCTGCTCGCCGCCGCCAACCTGGCCGGCACCGCGGTCGCCTGGTATCTGCTGTTCCACCGGACGCTGCGCGCCCGCCGGCTCGCCGCCGCGCTCGGCGGCGGGCTGTGCGGTTTCGGCCCCGCAATGGTGTCGCAGACCAACAGCCATCTGCACATGACCGCCCAGTGGCTGGTGCCGGTGATCGTCTGGCTGGTGGTCCGGCTGCTGCGGGCGTCCGACCCCGGGACGAGGACGCTCGCCGGACCGGACCGGCGACGGATCCTCAGCTCCGCCGCCGGACTGGCCGCCGCGGTCACCGTGCAGGTCTTCGTCGGCGAGGAGGTGCTCTTCCTCGCCACCCTCACACTGCTCGTGATGGCGGTCAGCTACGCGGTGACGGACCGGGAGCTGGCGCGGCGCGCGCTGCCCACCTTCGCCGCCGGCCTGGCGGTCGCCGCCGGCCTGGCGCTGCTCGTGCTCGGGTACCCGCTGTGGTTCCAGTTCGACGGGCCGCAGGGCGTCGCCGACGGCATGTTCAGCCCCGCCTACTTCTCCGCCGACCTGAGCAGTTGGTGGACGATCTCCCCGCTGTCGGTGCTCGGTCGCGCCGAATCCGCGCACCTCACCACCGGGCCGGCGGAATACAACACCTTCCTCGGTTGGCCGCTGCTCCTGGCCGCCGTGGCCTGCGCGGTCTGGGCCGGACGACGGCGACTGGTGCTGGCCTGCGTGGTCGCGGGACTGGTCATGGGTGCCCTCTCGCTCGGCCCGGAGGTGGTGCTCGGCGGCACCCGCACCGCCCTGCCCGGCCCGTACGCCCTGCTCGCCGGGCTGCCCGTGGTGGACGGCGCGCTGCCCATGCGGTTCGGCCTGGCGCTCCTGCCGATCGTCGCGACACTGCTGGTGCTGGCCGTCGACCGGGCGCTGCGCGGCACCGGGCGGGCGCGACGGTTCGTGCCGCTGGCCGTGATCGCGGCGCTGCTGCCGATCTTCCCGACGCCGTTGCCGACCGCCGAGCGGCCCGCCGTGCCGGAGTTCATCACCGGTGGGCACTGGCGGCAGTGCGTACGACCCGGCGGTGTGCTGGTTCCGGTGCCGCTGCCCACACCCAAGGAGCCGTGGCCGATGCGCTGGGCGGCCGCCGCCGACGCCGACTTCGGGCTGCCCGAGGGGTTCTTCATCGGCCCGTACGGGCGGGGCGGCACCGCCGCGATGGGCACCTTCAAGCAGCCCACCTCGGCTCTGCTGGCGGACGTCGCCCGGCGCGGTGACCAGCCGGCCATCGGCGACGAGCAGCGCCGGCAGGCCGCCAGGGACGCCGACTTCTGGGGCGCGACGTGTGTGGCGCTGGCCGACGACGCCCCGCACGTGGAGAGCCTGAAGGCCACCCTGGAGCAGCTCTACGGGCCGTCCACCCGGATCACCGACGCCTGGATCTGGCGGGTCTGACCCCGAAAACGCCGCCGATCTTGCCCATTCCGCACCGGCAAGCCCCCGCGACAGGGGCGTTACGGCGACCGAAAGTGCAAGATCGGCGGGGTGGAGCGGCGGTCAGGCGCGGGGGGCACCGACCGGCTGGGACGCCTCGATGAACTCCTCGCGCGGGTCGTGCAGCTGGCCCAGGGAGACCACCTCACGCTTGAGGAAGAACGCCAGCGACCAGTCGACCACCACCCGGACCTTACGGTTGAACGACGGGATCCGGCTCATGTGGTACGTCCGGTGCATGAACCACGCCGGCCAGCCGGTCATCTTGATCCCGTAAACCTGGGCGACGCCCTTGTGCAGGCCGAGGCTCGCCACGCTGCCGGCGTGCTTGTGCTTGTAGTTGACCGGCTCGCGGCCCCGGATCACGTTCGCGATGTTGTCGGCCATCCGCGCGGCCTGGCGCACCGCGTGCTGGGCGCTCGGCGAGCAGAAGTTGCCCGGCTCTTTGGTCAGGTCGGGCACCGCGGCACAGTCACCGGCGCTCCACGCGCCCTCGATGACCTGGTCGCCGTCGACCACCTGGAGGGTGGGGATGCAGGTGACCCGCCGCCGCTCGTCGCGCGGGAAGTCCGTGGCGTCCAGCATCGGCGACGGCTTCACGCCGGCCGTCCAGACGATCGTGTCGGAGCGGAAGCTGTCACCGTCGGACAGCTTGATCACGCCGTCGACGCAGGACTCCAGCCGGGTGTCCAGACGGATGTCCATGTTCCGCTTGAGCAGCTGCTGCACCGTGTAGGCGCCCATGTCCCGGTCCACCTCGGGCAGCACCCGCTGGGTGGCCTCGACGAGCACCCAGCGCATGTCCTCCGGCTTCAACTCCGGGTAGTAGCGCAGTGCGTCGCGGGCCATGTCCTCCATCTCGGCGAGCGCCTCGATGCCGGCGTAACCACCGCCGACGAAGGTGAAGGTCAGCGCCGAGCGGCGAACGTCCTCGTCCGGGGTGACGGCGGCGACGTCCAGCCGGTCCAGGACGTGGTTGCGGAGGTAGATCGCCTCGCCGATGGTCTTGAACCCGATGCCCTGCTCGTGCAGGCCGGGGATCGGCAGCGTCCGGGACACCGAACCAGGTGCCACGATCACGTGGTCGTACGCGATCTCCCGGGCCGGACCGATGATCGGCTGCACGGTGGCCACCTTGCGGTCGTGCTCGATGCGGGTGACCGTGCCGGCCACCACCTTGCACCGGCGCAACTCCCGACGCAGCGGCACCACGGAATGCCGCGGGGAGATGTTGCCCGCCGCTGCCTCGGGCAGGAACGGCTGGTAGGTCATGTGCGGCTGGGGGTCCACCACGATGACCTCAGCCTCACGGGAGCTGAGCTTCTTCGACAGGCGCAGGGCGGCGTACAGGCCGACGTGCCCGGCACCCACCACAAGGATCCGCTTCGGATTCACGTCATCTATCTTTCCCCGGCCTGCTCAGGTAATCCCGCCCGCGCCCCCCATCTGTGACGGAGCACAACCTCTGTGACCTGCGTAACCCTGCTGTCCCAGCGGGCTACCTGCGTCGCAGCAGCCAGCCCAGCAACGCGGCCGTACCCACCGCCACCAGCAGTCCGAGCACGGTGACCCACTGGTGGCCGGTCTCGCCACCCAGGCCCGCGACCTGCAACAGCAGCACCGCGAGCACCGCGGAACCCAGCACCACCGCACCCGCCCGCAGCAGCCACCGGGTGATCAGCTCCGGGTCCACCACGGCGTCGTACGGCAGCAACGCGGCCAGCGCGCACAGGGTGTGCCCCAGGTAGAGCAGCGTGGCGAGGGCGAGCAGCCGCCACAGCGCCACCGGCCGGCCGTATCCGTCGGTGGCGAGCACCCAACCACCGACCATGACGACAGCCGCGAAGGTCGGCCAGATCCGGCGTGGTCCCACCGTGGGCAGCAGCGCCACCACCGTCAGGAAGAGCAGTGGTCGACCGGTCAGCACCTCGGCGGGGAACGCCAGCGCGAACCCGGCCAGCACTGTGACGAAGATCCCGCCCCGGACCAGCAGCGGTGCGAGGCTGATCCGCCCGACGGCGGCCCGCGCGGCCCGGACCCGCTCGACGACGGCGTTCACCGGCCACCCACCCTCGGGGCCGTGGCGAGCCGGGCCACATCCCGCAACACCTGGTCCAGGCTGCCGGCGCCGGCCCAGCGCACCACCGGCACCCCGTGCTCCCGCAACTGCCCGATCATGGTCTCCCGGTCCAACCGCCACAGCCGGTACGCCACCTCCGCCCAGCCCCGATCCCGCGGCGGGGTCAGGTCGGTCGGCAGCGTGTCGACCGCCACCACGAACCGCCCGGCACGAGCCAGCCGGGCCAACATCTGCGCCGACCGCTCGTCCAGCAGCGGCGTGAGCACCACCACCAGCGCGTCCGAGGAGAGCAGCTGCGGGCCGAAAACCTGGTCGTACGGCTCGTGCGGAGAGGAGTCGGCGCGGACGTCGAGCAGCCACTCCAACACCGTCAGGTACTGCCGGCGGCCGGCGGCCGGGCGCAACCGTCGCGCCCCCGGCCCGTACTCCAGCAGCGACACCCGGTCGCCGCGGTGCAGGTAGTGCTCGGCGATCGCCGCGGTGGCCCGCACGGTGGTGTCCAGCACCGAGGCAGCACCACCCACGCCACCCGAACGGCCGGCCTCGGCGAGCACGTCGAGCAGCACCACCACCTCGGCGTCCCGGTCGGAGAGGGTGGCCGCCACGTGCAGCTGCCGGGCGCGCAGCGACACCCGCCAGTCGATGCGGCGCAGCCGGTCACCGGGAGCGAAGATCCGTACGCCGGCCAGCTCGCCACCCTCGCCGGGCCGGCGGGAGTGGTGCGCCCCGACCAGGCCGGCGGCTCGGGGCATCGCCTCCACCGCCTCGAACGGCTCGGTACGCGGGTAGACCCGCACCCCGACCGGCTCGGTGATCACCGCGCGGGAGACCAGCAGGCCGCCCGCCGTGGCGACCCGGGCTCCGGCCGGGCCGACGGGATGCCGACCCCAGCGCAGGGCCCGGCCGGCGAGTTCCAGATCCACGGCTGCGCCGGTGGGCACCGAGGTCACGAACGGCCGATCGGCCACGGACCGGCCGGTGCCGCCGCCGGAGGGTGCCGCGGCATCGGCCGCCGGCGCGTCGTCGGAGGCTTCCGCACTGGCGAAGCCGGCCCGATCGATGCGCAGCCACGGCGACACCCGGGACCGCACCACCACCAGGTCGTAGTCGACCGTGTCCGGGTTACCGACGCTCACCGCCGCCGTGACGTCGCCGCCCTCGACCAGCGGCCCCTCGTCACCGGAGCTGATCCAGACCTGCGGCAGCGCGGTGGGCCGGCGGCGCAGCGCGTACGCGGTGCCCAGCGCGAACGGCGCGGCCAGCACGATCAGGTCGGCCCGGCCCAGCAGGACCCCCGCCACCAGCAGCAGGCCGGCGAGCAGCACAGCCCGACCGAGCGCCCGGGTGGGTGCCCAGCCGGCGGCCGGCTCCGGCTCGGCAGCGTGCGGCACGGTCGATCCGGTCATCAGCGCCGGGGCCCGCCGGCGGCGTAGCTCGGCAACGCACCGCTGGCCGGCGCGGGCGTGGCATCCAGCACCTCGCCGACCACGAACGCCGGGTCGACGCGGCGCAGCCACATCTCCGGACGCAGCGTGATCCGGTGGGCGAGCGCGGGTGCCGCCACCTCCTTGACGTCCTCCGGCACGACGTAGTCCCGGCCGCCGAACACCGCGCGCACGCGGGCCAGCAGCAGCAGCGCCAACGAGCCACGGGGTGACGCGCCGACCAGCACCGACGGGTGTTCCCGGGTGGCCGCCGTGAGGGACACGATGTAGCGGCCGATGGAATCCTCCACGACCACGTCCTCCAGGGCGGCCTGCATCGCCCGCAGGGTGGCCGCGTCGACCACCGGCTTGATGTCCGCCTCCTCGCGGCGGCGGCCCATCCGGCGGCGCAGCACCTCCCACTCCTCCTCGTGCTCCGGATAACCGAAGGAGACCCGGAGCAGGAAGCGGTCCAGCTGCGCCTCGGGCAGCGGGTAGGTGCCCTCGTACTCGATGGGGTTGGCGGTCGCCAGCACGTGGAACGGCTCGTCCAGCTTGTAGGTGACGCCCTCCACCGAGACCTGCTTCTCCTGCATGGCCTCCAGCAGCGCGGACTGCGTCTTCGGCGGCGTCCGGTTGATCTCGTCGGCGAGGAGCAGGTTGGTGAACACCGGGCCGGCCCGGAAGGTGAAGTCACCGTTGCGCTGGTCGTACAGGAACGAGCCGGTGACGTCGGCGGGCAGCAGGTCGGGGGTGAACTGGAGGCGGCGGAAGTCCAGCCCGAGCGCCTGGGCGAAGGAGCGTGCGGTGAGCGTCTTGCCCAGCCCTGGCAGGTCCTCCAGGAGTACGTGCCCGCCCGCCAGAATGCCGGCGAGGACCAGCTCCAACGCGTCCCGCTTGCCGACCACGACGGTGCCGACCGCGTCCAGGACCGCCCGCGCCAGGTGGCCGACCTCGGCGGGGGGAATGCTCCGGTCCACGTCGTTCATCAGATCTTCTCCAGTTCGGCGACGATCGCCGCGACGTCGCGGGGCGACGGGGGGCGGCGGGAGGGGGTGGCGAGGAAGCTCCAGAGCTGGTCGCCGAGGAACGCTCGGGCGCGGGTCGGATCGGATTCGCGGGTGAGGCCGTGACGCTGGCGCAGCCGTTCGTCGGCCAGCTCGCCGAGGCGCGGCAGGATCCGCTCGGTGAACCGCTCACGGTGGCCCGACGACCAGTCCAGCGGCCGCTCCCAGCCGTTGATCGCCGCGCGCAGCGCGTCCCGGGAGCCCCAGCGGTAGCTGCCGTCCTCCTCGCCCGTCGCCGTCCGGCCCGCGGGCGGGGGCGGGGGTGGCGGCGCGAGCAGGGTGGTGACCCGGCGGACCGCCAGCACGGCGAGCACCCCGGCGATCAGCACGGGCAGCGAGACCTGGAGCCCGACCGCGCGGAGGCCGACGAGCAGCACGGCGACCACCGCGGCGGCCGCCGCGAGTGAACGCAGGACCGGGCGGGCCCGGGAGCCGCGCTCCTGCGGGCCGGCCGGTGCCGCCTCCTCCTCGAAGGCGAGCAGGTCGTCGATGCTGGTGCTGCTCATCCGGCCACCGCCGTCGACAGTTCCTGGCGGAGCCGGCGCAGCGCGGCGCGGGCCTGGTCGCGGGTGCGTTCGTCGACCGGGCGGGTGGCGTACCGGGCCTCCCGGTAGACGTACGCGAACTCGGCCAGCACGTCGGTGCTGACGATCGCCGGCACCCCCGCCTCGGCGTCACCGCGCAGCAGCCGGCTGACCAGGTCGGTGGGGGTGTCGCCGGTACGCCGGGGCACGCCCGCCGTGGCCGCGGCCTCCTCCAGGCGTACCCAGCAGGCGATCACCGCCACCCGGGGATCGGTGGCGGCGTCGTCCAGCTCCACCAGACCGGCGTCGAGGGCGGCGACCACGTCGCGGGCGGTGCCCTCGGCCGTCCGCCGGGACCGCTGCGCGGGCAGCGCGCGGGTCGCCCGGCGACGCCGCAGGCCACGCAGCAGGATCCAGCCGAGGTAGCTGAGAGCGGCGAGGATGGCCACGCCGAGCAGCACCATCGCCACCGTCGCGATCCACTGCGGGATGTGCGCCTGGGTGGCCTCTCCGGCCTCGCGCGGCTCCACCGGGATCGACGGCGGCGGCTCGGCGGTCGGATACTCGGGCACCCACGGAACGTTGTCCGCGGCCGGCGGGATCCGGCTGGCCCCGATCGACGAGTGCGCGGACGCCAACGCCGCGCCGACGAGCAGGACGGCGATCGTGCCCACCGGCCACCATCGCCGAAGCAGGCCGACCGCCGGGCGCAGCACCCCCGCCTCGGCGGCCGGGTACGGCGTGGGCGGGCGCGTACCGTCTGTCATCGCCACCGCCCCACGCGTGTCTCAGTCCACTCCGGCCAGCTGCTTGGCCCGGCCGAAGACGTCGTCCAACATCTCAGGTGTCAGCCGCCCGGTGAAGGTGTTCTGCTGGCTGACGTGGTAGCAGCCGAGCAACTCCGGTGCGTCCGTTGCGGACCAGTGTGCCCCATGGCCGAACGCCGGTCGCGGGCTGGGCGGGCGCTGCCCGTACACCCGGGTCAGCACCGGCCACCACGCGGCCCACGCGAACGCGCCCAGCACCACCACGACGCGCAGGGTGGGCCGGATCAGGGTGACCTCGCGGTGCAGCCAGGGAGCGCAGGTGTCCCGTTCGCCGGGCGTGGGTTTGTTGTCCGGCGGCGCGCACCGGACGGCCGCGAAGATCCGGGTGTCCCGCAGGGTCAGGCCGTCGTCGCTGGCGACGCTGGTCGGCTGGTTGGCGAGCCCGGCGCGGTGCAGGGCGGCGAAGAGCACGTCGCCGGAGCGGTCACCGGTGAAGATCCGGCCGGTGCGGTTTCCGCCATGCGCGGCGGGCGCCAGCCCGAGGATGCCGATCCGCGCGTCGGCGGTGCCGAAGCCCGGCACCGGTCGACCCCAGTACTCCTGGTCGCGAAAGGCGGCCCGGCGGGTGCGCGCCACCTCCTCCCGCCACTGAACGAGCCGGGGGCAGGCGAAACAGTCGCTCACGGCCGCGTCGAGGTCGGCCAGGTCGGTCGCCCGCGCTGCGCGGGCGACCACCTGCTCGGGGGTACGCGGCTCAGCCAAGCTTGGCCCGGAAGAGTTCCAGTGTCCGGGCGAAGGCGCTGGCGGCGGACCGCTGGTCGAACGCTTCGGGACGGTCGTCGTTGAAGAACGCGTGCGAGGTGCCGGGGTAGTCGTAGAGCTGGCAGGTGCCGCCGGCCTCCTCGATGGCCCGGCGGGCGGTCTGCACACGCTCGTCGGTCGACGTGCCGTCCTCTTCGGAGCAGTGGATGACGGCGGCCTTGCCGGCGTAGTCGGCCCAGTCGGGGCGCATCGACTCCCACGGCAGCACCGGGTAGAAGCCGGCGGTGGCGACGATCCGCTCGGAGCTGGTGGCCGACCAGAGGGCCAGGCTGCCGCCGGCGCAGAAGCCGACGGCACCGACCTTGCCGGTGACCTCGGGCCGCTCGGCGAGGTAGTCGGCCGCGCCCGCGATGTCCTTCGCCGCCTCGTCCATCCGCATGGCCAGCAGCAGGCGCTGCGCCTCGTCCGGCGCGCTGGTGGCCTCACCGTGGTAGAAGTCGGGTGCGAGGGCGACGAAGCCGGCCTCGGCGAACCGGTCCGCCACCGACCGGATGTGCGGGACCAGGCCCCACCACTCCTGGATGACGATGACGGCGGGGCTGGCCGTGCCGCTGGCGGGTATCGCGAGATACCCCTCGCTCGTGCCCCCGTTGCTGCGGTAGCGCACCATTTCGCCCATCGGCCGTCCTCCTAGCGGTCAGTCATCGTTGGCTGGTCGCCCAGTGGTCCTACGTGCCGGTAGCCTGCCACGCCGCGCGGCCGTCGGGAAGACGCGGAAACAGTGGCATTCACCTCCTGTTCGCCCGCCGGTGACTCCGGGTACGCCGACGGCGGCGGGGATCGTCTCCCCCGCCGCCGTCGGTACCGCGAAGGCCGGTCAGGCCTTCTTCGTCAGGCAGAGCACGTAGCCCGTCTTGCCCGGCTCGATGTTGTAGAAGACGTAGCCATCATCGCCCTGCTTGAGGAACTGGTCGCACGCGGTGCCGGCCTTGGCCTGTGCCTCGCTCTGCCCGTCCACCCGACCGACCACGTTGTACGCCGCGTCGGTGGAGGTGCAGGAGACGACCTTCGCCCCGTCGACCTTCTCCTCCTCGGTGCCGGTGATCTCGGGAAGCTCCGCGATGCAGTCACCGGCCTTGGCGTCGGCCGTCTCGTCCTTGTTCAGGTAGTTGCCGATCGCCGAGCCGATACCGAACTTCAGGCCGGCGATGACGAGGAACACGACGATCGCGCCGATGATGCCGAGCGCCTTCTTGGCACCGGACTTCTTCGCCTCCGGCTCCGCCGGCTGCGGCGTGTCGACCGCCGCCTTGGCCGTCTCGTCGACCGACTTGGGCGTCTCGTCGGCCGGCTGGGACGGCGCTGCCTCGGGCGCGGAGGGCGGTGCGACCTGGTCTGACACGGTGGATCCTTCCGAGGGGTTGATGAGCAGACGACACCGTAACGATCATTGATTTCCGGTGCCGTCCCGCTCGCCTCGTCCGTTCAGCTATTTCCCACGTACGGCGTACCAACTGGGCACCCCGGGTCTGGGGCCCCCGGTACGTGCCGGAGGGCCCGGCTGACGCTGCCGAGCCCTCCGGTCGTGCCGCCGCGCCCGACCCGCGTCGAGGGGCACCTCCAGAGTATCGGGACGCACCGACGCCGGTCTCTACACCGGAGCACGCACGATGAGTACCCTCGATGCCGACCGGCATAATTCGACTCGGCAAGGAGAGCCCAGGTTGACCCCCAACCCGCTGGCCAAGATGAGACGGCTCGCCACCGCCCTGCATGACCTACGTACCAGCCACGGCTACAACCACGCTGAACTCGGCCGCAAGAGCGGTGTCTCCGCCTCCGTCATCTCGCGCATCGAGAACCCGGTCAACGATCTGCGCAGGGCAAACCTCCTGACCGTCCGCCGGCTCCTCGATGCGCTGGAGGTGCCACGCGGCAGCCAGGAATGGGCCGCCATCGAGAGCTACACCGAGGACGCCTCAGCCGCCCGCTGGTGGGACGCGGCACCGTACTCGCGGATGGGCGACGGGCAGCGCCTCTCCGCACTGATCGAAGCGGGCGCTTCCCAGGTTCGCGACTACGCCGGCCTGCTCCTCCCCGGCGTGGTGCAGACGGCGACATACGCCCGTCACCGCATCCTGGCCGTGACAGGTGACGACCCGGCTGCCGACCCGGCACCGATCGTGGCTGGCCGCCTGGAGCGGCAGCGGCGAGTCGCCACCGAGGGGGCGACGGAGTACAGCCTGGTCCTGGAGGAGCAGGCCATCCGCCGTCATCCGGTCCCGGCACCGGTGATGCGGGAGCAGCTCGATCATCTGCTCTCGCTGATCGGTAAGGGCGTCAGCATTCGCGTTGTGCCGGTTGACGCCTGTCTCGATGATGGATACGCGCCCCGGGCGCCGTTCGTTTATGTGACCTACCCCGATCCAGAGGACCCGCCGATCGTGGCTGTGGACAACGCCGTGCGCGTTGCTCTTGTTACCGACCCGGCCGAGGTGGCGGGGTATGCGCAGCTGCATCTGCGGCTACGTCGTGCCGCACTGTCTGACGAGGACAGTGCGGCGCTTATCCGCGAGGTGGCCAGCTCGCTGGCCACCACGATCTGAGGAGAACCCATGTCCGACCCGCAGTTCACGAACACATCCGACCCTCGGTTTACGCAGTGGATGAAGAGCCCGGATTCGGGGCCGAACGAGGGCTGCTTGTACGTCTCCGCCTCGGCCGACGGCTCCGGTGACGTGGCCCTGGTCGAGAGCGAGGCCGGCCCCGACGCACCGATCCAGGTGGTTCCGAGGAGGTCGTGGTCCGCCTTCCTGTCTGGAGCGCGTTCGGGGGCGTTCGACCACATCTGACCTGACCCCAGCTCAACCAGAGGGCCGACACCGGTTGGTGTCGGCCCTCTTCTATATTGCCGCCCGTGTTGCCCTTGTGACCTTGAGCGCAGGATGTCAGTGTGATGGATGCCGGAGCGAATTATGCCGACGCACAGGATGCGGCCGCGCGGACACCTCAGCACCCCATCTCGGCTGCGGTCGCAACCACCAGCCGGGCACGGCATGAGCGACGGTCCCCCCCGTCCGCGAGCACCGCGCCCCGGGTAGCGGCGGCGGACACCGACCCCCGTGCGGAGCCCGCCGCCGCGCCCCACCCAGGAAGGGCGGGGGCGGCCGCGCAGAGGAGCCGGCCGCCTCAGTCCCTGAGGCGAGAGGGCACCGCGATGAGGCTCCCGTTCCGCCGGCGCCGCCGGCCCGTACAGCTCGACCAGACTGGCCCGGCCACCTGCTACCCGCAGCGCGCCGGTGCCCACCCCGCCCCCGACCGGCCGACGTGGGACGGGCCTACGCTCATCACGACACTGTCCCCGCTGATGACCCCGGGGCAGCTGCGTCGCTCCGCCGGCGGCAACCGGTGATGGGCGAGGTGCCGACGTCGGTCCGGGCCGCTCGGGCCGAGCTGGCGGCCCGTTCGGTCAGGGCGTTGGAGCAGCGCCTGGAGGGGCAGCACATGCCGAGCCGGCCGGCGTGGACCTGCAAGGCCTGCGACCCGAACACCCCCTGGCCATGCCAGCCGGCACGTGAGCGCCTGATCGAGGCGTACGGGGAAAACCGAATCAGCCTGTCCATGTACCTCGCGTCGCTGCTGACCGCCGCCCTGGTGGAGATGCCGAAGACGCCGCCGGCCGAGCTGCACGAGCGGTTCGTGGCGTGGACCCGATAAGCGCCATCACGGCCAGGAGCCGGGGCCCGCCGAGCTGCGCCGCTACACTGACCCGGCCCGTGAGCTGCCCAGATCCCGCCAACCAGATCGGAGAGCACCGTGCAGGTATCCCAGGCCCTGGACGTGATGGAGGCCCTGCTGCAGGCCTCCGACCACCCGGACATCGCCGCGATCGCGCGGTACGGCCGGGACTCCGAGGTCGGCGGACAGTCACCCCCCGGAGTCTCGGTACTGCACCGGTCATCGGACACACGGGCCCTCCTGACCGCCTTCCCCGCACCGCGTGACGCCACGCCGGTGCCGCTGCCCACCGAGCCGATAACGATGCGGTGGCGGGCAGCTCGAATCCTCGTCTTGGCGCACCAACTCCTCGACGCCGCCCGCCCCGAGGTCTTCGCCTCGTGGGACCTCTGCCGCCAGGAGGGAACGCACGGGCCGATCGCCGCGGCGCTCCGGATCACCGCCCGCGACGGCTCGGTGATCTATCTGCGTGGCCTGGCGGCGTCGGGCCAGGTGCGCGAGCCCGAGACCGACCCGTACCCGGACTACCAAATCCCTCTTGAAGGAGTCCGATCATGGCACCTCAGTCCCAGTGCTCCGTCTGCGGCGCTCGTGTAGGCCCCCGGCCTGGCCAGCCCTGTCCTCCCCATCAGGCGGAGGGTAGTCGCGCTCGCTGCCCCGGTAGCGGCCAGCCCACGATGTGACAGCAACCGGCCCCGCTCTCCTGCGAGAGCGGGGCCGGTTCGCGTTCGGGGGTCAGGCGTCGGGCGCTCTCCCGGCCAGCTTGAACACCCGGTCGCGGCGCAGCTGGTAGATGCCTCGGCGGGACAGGGGCTTGTATCGCCAGCCGTCGCCTTCCTCGCCCCACTATTCGGCGCGTTGGGCTTCGTCCTTGAGCGAGCGCTGAACGGTCCGGTCGGAGACCTCCAGGATCTCGGCCGCCTCGGCGACGCTCATCCACTCGCTGATCAAGAGGCGTTCTCCGATCACCTGATGTCTGCCCCCGGATGATCGCACCTCGATCACGGTCACGGTAACCATGCCGTCAGGCTAGTCGTGTGGCGACAGTGGCGATCGACGACACCGGACGCCACGAGGGGCTGACTCAGTGACCGCACGCGCAAAGATCTTCAATGCCGGGCAGACGGCCATCCTGTGGGGCCTGCCGATCGCCCTGATCACGCGGGCGCACCGCCGGTCCGCGTCGCAGTCGCGCACCCCGATCGTGCTGGGCTGGCTGCTGCTGGCCGTGTCGGTCGCCGCGGTTCTCGTGCACGGCCTGGCCGCCACCACCGTCCCGATCGCCGTGATCGGCGCGGTCATCCCGGTGCTGGGCAAGCTGACGTCGCAGATGGCGATGTCGACGGCCGCCGTCCGGATCTCCGACGACGCGCAGCGGAAAGTGGACCTGGTGCGGTCGCGGGGCCGCGACGCCATCGCGGTCGCCCGCGCCATCGACGAGGTGAAGGCCGCAGCCTCCGTCGCATGATCCAGTTCACATCAACACTCAGCTCGTCGGGGTCGGAGTGGGCTCGGCGCTCGGAGTGCCGGACGGTGTGACGGTCGGCTCGGGCGTCGCGGTCGGCCCGGTCGGTGTCGGGACGGCGGTCGGTGTCGGGACGCGCCCGTTCGGGGCGCGGAATCCGAACGGCGCCTGCTCGACGCAGTACGGGTACGCCGGCTGCAACGGCTGGCCATAGACGTCAAGCGAGATCGGGCAGTCCGGGTGGTAGCCCAGACGGATCGGGTTGCCGTTCTGGTCGAACAGCCGGGCGTTCTCCACCAGCTTGCCCTCGCTGTCGTAGACGAAGACGTCACGGACCTGGCTGTACTGACTGTCGACCGAGGTCTGGTCGTAGTAGCCGTCGTCGCGCCGGCCCTCCGCGTCGACCAGTGCGGCGAGCGCGAAGACGACCAGCACCAGGCTGCCGGCGTGCAGCGCCCACCGTGGCCAGCGGGTCAACCGCCCGGAACGGCGACCGAGCCAGATCGAGGCGAGCACGAACCCGACCAACATCATCACGCCGGCCAGCAACTCGCCACCGAATCGGGGCAGCAGGCCGAATTCGCCGCCCGTGGTGATCACGGTGACCAGCATCGCCGCCAGGTAGCCGCGCACCACCCACCAGGCGGGGCGCAGCAACCGCAGGAAATCACTCGCCGTCTCGTACCCCAGAACCGGGCCGAGCCGGGAGTCGAGCACGCGCAGCCGGCCACGGACCCGGACCACCGCGGACGCGACCCGCTGGTCCAGGTTGCGTCCACCCGGCCCGGTCGCGCCGGCCGCGGCGCGCAACTCGGCGGCGTACGTCTCGGGCTCACCCAACCGCTGCACGAGCGTGCCGTCGGTCTCGGCGGCGAACTCGGCGAGGTGGTCGGCGAGATCCTCGGTCAGCTCGTCACGCTGGGCGGGCGGCAGGTCGGCCAGGACGGCCCGGACCCGCGCCACGTAGTCGGTGATCTCCTGCTCCGTGACGGTCATACCGCCATCCCCCGATCGTCGAGCAGACTGTCCATGGTGGTGGCGAACGAACGCCAGAGCTTGCCGGAGCGGGTCAACTGGTCGCGCCCGGCGGCGTTGAGTGCGTAGTACTTACGGTGCGGCCCGGATTCGCTCGGCACGACGTAGGTGGTGAGCAGGCCGGCGGCGAAGAGGCGGCGCAGCGTGCCGTAGACCGAGGCGTCGCCGACCTCCTCCAGGCCGGCCTCACGCAGCCGGCGCAGGATGTCGTAGCCGTAGCCGTCCTCCTCCCGGAGCACGGCGAGGACGGCGAGATCGAGCACGCCCTTCAGCAACTGTGTGGTGTCCACGCATTGCACACTACTGCGTATTGCGAAGTACCGTCAACGAATCCGCCGCGACACACCCACGCGCCGCCATGATCCACTCGGGTTCCTGGAAAACGGGCCATCAACGCCGCCCGGACACCCCACCTTCACTGAAGGCGAGTCGATCACGCGGTCAGCGTGAGGCGGGCTGGAGGCTCCAGGCGATGCCGTCGAGAATGTCGTGCTCCGAGGCGACCACGGCCGGCATGCCGGCCCGCTCCATGATCACGCGGAGCACCAGCGCGCCCGCACCGATCACGTCGGCCCGGCCCGGGTGCATCACCGGAATCGCCAACCGCTGCGCGCTGGTCCGACCCAGCAGGTCCCCGGTCACCTCGGCCACCGCCTCGTACGACACCCGGGCATGGTGGATGCGCTCCGGGTCGTACTCCTGAAGGTCCTGCGCGATGGCGACCACGGTCGTGACCGAGCCGGCGAGGCCGACCAGCGTGGCCGCCTCGCGGCCGGGCACCACCGCGAGCGCCCGGTCCACCGCCGCCGCGATGTCGGCCTGCGCGGCGGCGACCTGCCCCCGGCTGGGCGGATCGCCGACCAGGTGCCGCTCGGTCATCCGGACGCAGCCGATGTCCACCGAGATCGCCGCCCGCACCCCGCCGGCCCGGTCACCGACCACGAACTCGGTCGAGCCGCCACCGATGTCGACGACCAGGAACGGCTCCCGCGCGTCGGCCGGCAACCCGCGCACCGCGCCGGTGAACGACAGCCGGGCCTCCTCGTCACCGGTGACCACCTCGGGGGCGACCCCGAGGGTGGCCTGCACCATCTCGGTGAAGTCGGCGGCGTTCGCCGCGTCGCGGGAGGCCGAGGTGGCGCACATCCGAACCCGCTGGGCGCCCAGTTTCTCGATGTCGGCGGCGTACGACGCCAACGCCACCCGGGTCCGTTCGATCGCCTCCGGCGCCAGCCGGCCCGTCCGGTCCACGCCCTGCCCCAGCCGGACGATCTCCATCCGCCGGGTCAGGTCGATCAGCGGCGCCTGCGACCCGGCCGACGCCTCCGGCAGGTCGGCGACCAGCAGTCGGATCGAGTTGGTCCCGCAGTCGATGGCCGCCACACGCGTCGTCACCCCGCAACCCTACGACAGCCCGGCGAGGACTCAGCTCACAGGCGCAGCAGCATCCGGGTGTTGCCCAGCGTGTTCGGTTTGACCCGCTCCAGGTTCAAAAACTCGGCGACACCCTCGTCGTACGAGCGCAGCAACTGCTCGTACACCGGCTGTGGCACCGGAGCGCCGTCGATCTCGCGGAAGCCGAACGAGTGGAAGAACCGCGTCTCGAAGGTGAGCACGAAGATCCGCGCCACGCCCACCTCGCGGGCCGCGTCGATCAGCTCACCCACCAGCCGGTGACCGATCCGCTGGCCCCGGCAGGACGGATCCACCGCCACCGTCCGGATCTCGGCCAGGTCCTCCCACATCACGTGCAGCGCGCCGCAGCCCACCACCACGCCGTCCTCGGCGCGGACCGCCACCCGGAACTCCTGCACGTCCTCGTACAGGGTCACGGTGGCCTTGCTCAGCAGCCGCCGGTCGTCGGTGTACGTGTCGACCAGCCGTCGGATGCCCCGCACATCACCGGTGCGGGCCGGCCGCACCAGGATCTGCCCCTCGGTCTGAGCTCTCATTCGGTGGGGGGCACGTCCACGCACGGCCCGGCCGTCCACCACGGCTCGACCAGCTCCAGCGTCTCGTCGCCGAACGGGTTCACGCCGGGCCCCGCGCCCAGCGCATGGCCCAGGTGCACGTGCAGGCACTTCACCCGGCCCGGCATCCCGCCGGCCGAGATGCCGGCGATCTCCGGCACCTCGCCAATCGCCTCCCGACGCGCCAGGTAGTCCTCGTGGGCCGCCCGGTAGTGCGCGGCCAGCTCGGGGTCCGTCGTCAGCCGGTCGGCCATCTCCTTCATCAACCCCGCCGACTCCAGGCGGCTGCACGCCGCCGTGGCCCGGGGGCAGGTCAGGTAGTACAGCGTCGGGAACGGGGTGCCGTCGGCGAGGCGCGGCGTCGTCTCCACCACGTCCGGCAGGCCGCACGGGCAGCGGTGCGCCACCGCCCGGGTGCCCCGGGGCGGGCGGCCGAGCTGCGCGGCCACCGCGGCCAGGTCGGCCTCCGTGGCCGGTTCCCGCTGCGGCAGAGGTACGGAATCCGCCGCCGGCTCCGACGGTGGTACGACTGTCACGGTGCCCATCTCTCCTGGTGCTGGTCGGTTGGTCACTTGCCCGGCTGCTGGCTGTCCGCCGCCTGCACGCTGGACCACAGCGTGTCGTACCAGGTCACTGGACCCGCCGGGGCGGCCGGGCCGGCCGACTTCCCGGCGTCCCGGGCGGCGCCCTCCGGATCGTGTAGGACCACCATCATCTTCTCGCCCGGCCGACCCATGAAGAACCGTTCCCGGGCCTTGGTCTCGATGAACGCCTTGTCCTGCCACTTCGCGGCCTCGGCGGCGAGCTTGGCGATCTCCTCCTCCTGCACTGCCTGCGCGGCCTCCATCCGTTCGATGTCGGCCTGCTGGTCCAGGTAGACCCGCACCGGGTAGGTGTAGGCCAGGGCGAGCGCGATCAGCACCGCGAACAGCACGGTGGCCCGGCCGGTGAAGCGACGGGGATGGGGTGCGACGAGCCGTTTGACCGCACCGCCGGCGGCGGTACGCCGAGCGGCGGCCGGCCGGTTCGCGGAGCGCACGCCGTCGGCGCCCCGGGCCGCGCCCGGCGCCCGACCGGCGGCACCCCGCGGCTCGGCGCGTACCCCGGCCTCCCGGACCGACCCACGGGTGGCCCGGCCGCCGCCCGGCCGGCCGGACTGACCCGGCCGGCGGGCGGGACGCTGACCACCCGGTGTGCGGCGCTGCTGCATCGTCACACCCCTCCCCCGAGGCTTCGTGCGTTACAGAGGGTGTCGGGAAGCCCCGCAGCGGGGCTTCCCGGCAGCGTCTCAGGCGGAACGGTAGCGCGGGAACGCACCGGCGCCGGCGTAGCGCGCCGCGTCCGCCAGCTCCTCCTCGATCCGGAGCAGCTGGTTGTACTTGGCGACCCGGTCCGAGCGGGCCGGCGCGCCGGTCTTGATCTGGCCGCAGCCGGTGGCCACCGCCAGGTCGGCGATGGTGGTGTCCTCGGTCTCGCCGGAGCGGTGGCTCATCATGCACGTGAAGCCGGCCCGGTGGGCCAGGTCCACCGCGTCCAGGGTCTCGGTCAGCGAACCGATCTGGTTGACCTTGACGAGGACGGCGTTCGCCGCCTTCTCCGCGATGCCACGGGCGATGCGCTGCGGGTTGGTGACGAACAGGTCGTCACCGACGATCTGCACCCGGTCGCCGATCGACGCGGTCAGCGTCTGCCAGCCACTCCAGTCGTCCTCGGCCAGCGGGTCCTCGATCGACACGATCGGGTACGCGTCGGCGAGCTTGGTGTAGTAGGTGCTCATCTCCTCGGCGGACTTCGCGGCACCCTCGAACGTGTAGGTGCCGTTGTCGAAGAACTCGGTCGCCGCCACGTCGAGCGCGAACACGATGTCGGTGCCGAGCCGGTAGCCGGCCTTCTCGACCGCCTCGGCGATCAGGTCCAGGGCGGCGGCGTTGGTCGGCAGGTTCGGCGCGAAGCCACCCTCGTCGCCGAGACCCGTCGACAGGCCCTTCTTCTTCAGCACCGACTTCAGCGCGTGGTAGACCTCCGCGCCGGAGCGCAGCGCCTCACGGAACGTGGGCGCGCCGATCGGCGCGATCATGAATTCCTGGATGTCGACGTTGGAGTCGGCGTGCGCGCCACCGTTGAGGATGTTCATCATCGGCACCGGCAGCAGGTGCGCGTTCGGGCCGCCCAGGTAGCGGAAGAGGCTCAGCTCGGCGCTGCCGGCGGCCGCCTTCGCCACCGCGAGGGACACCCCGAGGATGGCGTTCGCGCCCAGCTCCGACTTGCTGTCGGTGCCGTCGATGTCGAGCATCTTCTGGTCGATCAGGCGCTGCTCGCTGGCCTCGTACCCGATGATCTGGTCGACGATCTTGTCTTCGACGTTGGAGACCGCCTTCTCCACGCCCTTGCCCTGGTAGCGGTCGTCGTCACCGTCGCGCAGCTCGATCGCCTCGAAAGCGCCGGTGGAGGCGCCGGAGGGCACCGCGGCGCGAGCCACCGTGCCGTCGTCCAGGCCGACCTCGACCTCGACCGTGGGGTTGCCCCGCGAGTCGAGAATCTCCCGGGCGACGATTCCCTCGATGGTTGCCACTGAGTCGCTCCTCGTTGTTGTGATCCGGTCCGTGGGTGGGCCGCGACGGTGCGGCTGAGGCAGGTGTTGAACGCAGCGTATCGGGCCACGGGAACGGACACGGCGTCGCCCGCGCACCCGAGTCGTCCCGGGCTGACGGACATTCCCGGATTTCCGGGCGTCAACCGGCAACGAGTTTGCGCTGCGCGGACCAGATCCACCAGGCTGGTCGCCATGCCCGCCGCCTCGACCACCCTCCGCATGCTCGCCGTGTCGGTCATCGCGTCGCTCACGGTCACCGGCTGTCAGACATTCGAGGACGCCGGAGTGGCCATGGAACGCTCCGACCTCGTCAACGACCTCGCCGCCCGCCTCGACCGGGCGTTGGAGCTGACCTACTCGGCCGACTACCAACTCCCCGGTGGCCAGACCGCCGCGATCGTGCAGGCCCAGGATCCGGCCCGCTCGTCGTACACCTACCCGGGTGGGCGGCTGACCGTCACCCCGGAGGCGGTCACCCGGTGCACCGCCACCGGCAGTCGCACGGAGTGCACACTCGTCGCACCGCCCACACCCGCCGGCAAGCCCACCGTGGCGCTCTTCACCGAGGCCAACCGGCAGGGCCTGGCCACTCCACCGGTGGTGGTGGGGCTGCTGACCGCCGCGGCGCTCGACCCGCAGGCCGCCATCAAGCAGACCGACACCACCGTCGCCGGCCGCCACGCCACCTGCGTCGAGGTGCAACGCGCGGACGGCGACTTCACCGCCTGCATCACCACGGAGGGCGTGCTGGGCAGCTTCACCGGGCCGGTCGACGGCAAGCCGATGGAACTGGCACTGAGCCGCTACTCCGAGACGGTGCAGCAGGACGCGTTCGACCCGCCGGCGGGCGCGAACGTGGTGGACCGCCGCCCCGGTCGCCCGTAACCCGCGCGGCCCGCTGCGCCCGCGCCGTCTCGCTGCGTCCGCGGCGCGTTTCGGCGCGGGCGTTGGCTGGTGAGCGGCGGTTGCTCAGATACCCAGCAGGGTGCGCAGGTGGCGCGGGGGTGGGCAGTCGTGGGCGAGCATCGCGTCGTGCCAGTCACGCACCGGCACCCCGTCGGGGCGGGCGGCGGCGATCTCGGCCACCTCGCTGTACCCGACGAAGTAGGTGGACAGCTGCGTGGAGGTGAGCAGCGCCCGGCGCCACTTGCCGGCCGCCTCGCCCTCCTCCTGGAAGCCCCGCCCGGTCATCAACGCCATCGCCTCGGCCTCGGGCAGATCCTCGGCGTGCACCAACTGGTCGAGCAGCGCGTTGATGGTCATCCGCAGCTGCATCTTGAGCTGCTGCAACCGCACCGGCAGACCGCCGAAGCCGAGCCCGGCCATCAGCTCCTCGGCGTACACCGCCCAGCCCTCGACGAACGGGCCGGACTCGGCCAGCGCCCGCACGCGGGTGCCACCGACGTAGCGGCGGGCGTGGGCGAGCTGGAGGAAGTGCCCCGGCATCGCCTCGTGCACGGTCAGGTTGCGGATCATGTGGTCGTTGTACTCGCGGTAGAACGACTCGACCCGCTGCGCGGGCCAGTCCGACGGGGTGGGCGCGATGCAGTAGAAGGTGGGGACGTTCGCGGTCTCCAGCGGGCCGGGCGAGTCGCAGTACGCGACGGCGACGCCACGGGCGAACTCCGGCATCTCCTGGATGACGCACCGGTCGTCGACCAGGGTGACGAGGTCGTGGGCGCGGACGAAGTCGGTCGCCTCGTCCAGGGTGATGCCGGCCAGCTCGACGATGGTCGCGTCGTCGGGGTGCTCGGCGGCGAGCACGTCGAGTGCCCGGCGTACCGCCTCGTCGTCGGCCCGGCCACCGACCAGCTCGACGGCCGCCTCGCGGATCTCCGCGGTGACCCGGTCCAGGTTGGCCCACGCGCGGCGCTGGATCTCGGCGGCGCCCAGCTCGGTGTCCAGGGTGTGCCAGAGGCGTGCCTCCCACCGGCGGCGGCCCAGCCGTGGGTCGCGGCCGGGGCCGGCGTCGGCGGCGAGGCCGGCACGCAGCCAGGCGACGAACTCCTCCAGTGCGGCGATCGCGGCGGTGGCCGCCGGCTCCACCCGGTCGAGGCTGCCCGGCGCCTGGGCGATCAGCCCCGGCAGTTGGTCGCGGATCAGTGCGGCCGTGCCGGTGAACTGCCCGACCGCCGTCTCGGCGTGGATGCGCGGCATGTCCCGCAGGGTCGCGCGGGCGGTGGCGAGGGCGTCCGGTACGGCGGCGAGCCGGCCGGCCAGTTGGGTCAGTCGCACCTCGGCCGGGGCGTACGGGCGGGCCAGCAGCGGGTGCAGCAGCGGGCCGGGATTGTGCCGCAGCGGGTTCCACTCGTGCGAGCGGATCTCGGTCAGCTCGAACAGCTCCCGGTCGACGAACGAGGTGAGCAGCGCGTGGTCCACCTGGTCGTCGACGTCGAGCGAGTCCGGGTCCAGTTCGGACAGCGCGTTCGCCGCGTCGGAGAGCATCGCGAGATCGCCGGCCACCGCCCCGGCCGACAGATCCGGGAGCCGGTCGTCGAACCGGTGATCCCCCGCCGAGGTGGCAACCCCGGGCCGCGCCTCCAGTAGTGCCTCAACAACCCGCTCAGCGAGTACCCCGAACTCCTCCACCGGACCACCCTACCGACCGGCCCGCCCCGGGCGTGTTGATCAAAAGGTCTGCGTCAGTTCCGGGCCGGTTGATCAACCAGTTTCGGCGATGCGGACGGCCTCGGCGTAGGCCAGGGTCGCGCGGCGGAGGGCCTGTTCCGGACTCAGGTTCGCCTCGCGGGCCGCCGCTACCGTGGCCAGCAGGCTGGCTCCCAGTCTCGCCTCGGCGTCGACCTGGGTGGCGGCCAGCGGGGGTGGGACCGACAAACCTGCGCGGGCGGCACGGTCCAGGATCTGCGCGGCCAGGGCGAGGGCGGGCTGGCTCAGCGCCACGCCGTCCAGCACCGATTCGCGTGCCTTCTCGGCCCGCTTGATCCGCTCCCAGTTGGCGGTGATCTCCTCCAGCGTGCCCGCCTCCGCGCCGGCGAAGACGTGCGGGTTACGCCGGATCATCTTGTCGACCAGGCCACCGGCCACGTCGTCGATGGTCCACCGCTCACCCTCGGGCAACTCCTCGGCGAGCCGGGCGTGCAACACCACCTGCAGGAGCACGTCACCCAACTCCTCGCGGAGCGCGTCGGTGTCGTCGGCGTCGATCGCGTCGTACGCCTCGTAGCTCTCCTCCAGCAGGTACCCGGCGAGGCTGCGGTGCGTCTGCGCCCGCTTCCACGGGTCACCACCGGGCGAGGCCAGCCGATCCAGCACGGCCACCGCGTCCAGCAGCCGGGCGCCCGGCGGATCCCACGAGCCGTACATCAGCTCCATCTCGGCCAGCCCCGGCTCCCGGGCCAGCCGCAGACCCAACTCACGGGCCAGGGCCTCATCGCCGGCCGGGCCGGCCAACCAGACCGCCGTGCCGTGCTCGGCCACCGTGTCCAGCAGCCGCTGCGTCGCCGGGCCGTCCACCACGGTCACCTCGGCGCCCGCCTGGCGCACCGCCGTGGTCAACTCACTCTCCGCGCCGGTCAAAACCGGGTGCTGGCGTACGACGTCCCAGGCGGCGGCGGTCAGCAGACCGGCCGGCAGCCGGGGCGAGGTGACCAGCAGGACGATCCGTGCCGTCATGCTCAGCTGGCCGTGCCCTCGGCGTCCGGGGACGCGTCCGACGGCACCGACCCCGGGGTGGAGATGTCGGTGACCGGGCCCTCCTCGTTGATGTACGGCAGCGAGTAGAAGACCAACGACTGGCCGGTGCTCACCACCGACGGCACGCCCACCGACCGGTAGCGCGGGTTGATCGTGACGTCGACCCGGCTCGCCTCTTCCTCCAGCGCGGCGCTGAGCGCGGTGGCGCTGCGCACGAAACCGCCGTCACCGAAGGCCCGCCGCACGTCGGCCACCGGCATCCCGCCCTGGATCGCCCCGGTCTTCGCGAGCGCGTCGTAGACGGCCATCAACGAATCGTCGCTGAGGTCGGCCGGCGGGAGCTGCTGGTTGAGCGCCTGGAGCAGGTCGATCCACTCACCCCAGAGCTTGGCGTACTCGGTGCTGGCCGGCACCCGCAGGTTCTGCTCCAACTGCTGCGGCGTGACCTCGTCGGGCACCTGGAGCTTCTTCGCCGCCGCGACCCGCTTGCCGAGATCCAGGCTGACCAGCAGGTTCACCACGTCCTGCCGGGTGACGGCGGAACGCAGCTGCTCGGGTGACGGCGTCGCGCCCGCCTGACCGGCCTCCCGGCGGACCGCGTCGCCGTACTTCGCCTGCACGTCGTCGTAGATCGCGTCGACCCGGTCGAGCGAGTACGTCGTGTCACCGACGTACGCGGCGACGTCCGGTGCGGACTTCCCGCAGGCGGCGAGGGAGAGGACACCCAGAGCCGCGACGCTGGCGGCGGCGATCACACGGCGAGCACGCATGCCCGTCACTCTCTCATGCCCTCTTCCATGCTGTGACGGCCCCCACCTCACCCGGCCGGCCGGCGGCGCGGGGCCAGCCGGCCTCACCTGTCCAGCCGGCTCTGTGGCCGGCCGGCTCCCGTGCCGGCCAGGTCCGTGGCCGGCTAAGTCCCGTGGCCGGCCGGGTTCCGTGGCCGGCCAGGTCCTGGCCGGCCGGGTCAGCTCGCCGCGACGGCGAGCGGGGCGGGGGCACCGAGCACATCGGAGAGCAACTGGGCGCACCACTGGAGCAGCGCCTGGTCGCGCAGCGGCTCGCCACCGACCCGACGGGTCGTCGGCCGAGGCACGCTGACCTGGTCGGTGGCCTGCTTGTAGACCGCGTCCGGGTGGTAGCGCTTGAGCCGCAACTGCTTCGAGTCGGGCAACGGCAGCGGGCCGAACCGCACGTGCTTGCCCTGCATGGACACGTCGGTGAGGCCGTACCGGCGGGCCAGCAGGCGGAACCGGGCCACCTCCACCAGGTTCTGCACGGGGGCCGGCGGCTCGCCGTACCGGTCGGTCATCTCCGCGACCACCTCACGCAGCCGCTCCTCGTCGCGCGCCTCGGCGAGCTTGCGGTACATCTCCAGGCGCAGCCGCTCCACGCTCACGTAGTCGTGCGGCAGGTGCGCGTCGATCGGCAAATCGATCTTGACGTCGGTCTCCTCCTCCGGCCGCTCACCCTTGAACGCGGACACCGCCTCGCCGACCATCCGCACGTACAGGTCGAAACCGACACCCTCGATGTGCCCGGACTGCTCGCCGCCGAGCAGGTTGCCCGCGCCCCGGATCTCCAGGTCCTTCATCGCCACGTACATACCCGCGCCCAACTCGGTGTGCTGGGCGATGGTCGCCAGCCGCTCGTGGGCGTGCTCGGTGAGCGGCTTTTCCGGCGGGTAGAGAAAGTACGCGTACGCCCGCTCCCGACCCCGGCCGACCCGGCCCCGGATCTGGTGCAGCTGGGCCAGGCCGAGCAGGTCGGCGCGCTCCACGATCAGCGTGTTGGCGTTCGGGATGTCGATGCCCGACTCGACGATCGTGGTGCAGACCAGGACGTCGAACTCCTTCTCCCAGAAGCCGACCATCACCTTCTCCAGGGCGTCCTCACCCATCTGGCCGTGCGCCACCGCGACCCGCGCCTCGGGCACCAGCTCCCGCAGCCGCCGCGCCGCCCGGTCGATCGACTCGACCCGGTTGTGCAGGTAGAAGACCTGCCCGTCGCGGAGCAGCTCCCGGTGGATGGACGCGGCGACCTGCCGGTCGTCCTGCGCGCCGACGAAGGTGAGCACCGGGTGCCGCTCCTCCGGCGGGGTGGCGATCGTGGACATCTCCCGGATGCCGGTGATCGCCATCTCCAGCGTCCGCGGGATCGGGGTGGCCGACATGCTCAGCACGTCGACCGACGCGCGCAGCGTCTTCAGGTGCTCCTTGTGCTCGACACCGAAACGCTGCTCCTCGTCGACGATCACCAGACCGAGCTGCTTGAACCGGGTCGCGGTCTGCAACAGGCGGTGGGTGCCGATGACGATGTCGACCGTGCCGTCGGCCACCATCTCCAGCGTCCGCTCGGTCTCCTTCGCGGTCTGGAACCGCGACAGCTGCCGGATCTCGACGGGGAACTGGCTCATCCGCTCGGCGAACGTGTTGAAGTGCTGCTGCACCAACAGCGTGGTCGGCACCAGCACCGCGACCTGCTTGCCGTCCTGCACGGCCTTGAACGCCGCACGGACCGCGATCTCAGTCTTGCCGTAGCCGACGTCACCGCAGATCAGTCGGTCCATCGGGACGGTCTGCTCCATGTCCCGCTTGACCTCGTCGATCGCGGCGAGCTGGTCGGGGGTCTCCTGCCAGGGGAACGCGTCCTCCAACTCCCGCTGCCAGGGCGTGTCCGGGCCGAACGAGTGCCCCTTGGACGCCTTGCGGGCCGCGTACAGCTGGATGAGCTGCGCGGCGATCTCCCGGACCGCCTTGCGGGCCCGGGCCTTCGACTTCTGCCAGTCCGAGCCACCCATCTTGTGCAGGGTCGGCTGCTCGCCGCCCACGTAACGGGAGAGCTGGTCGAGCTGGTCGGTCGGCACGAACAGCCGGTCGCCGGGCTGGCCCCGCTTGCTGGCCGCGTACTCGATGACCAGGTATTCGCGGCTGGCGCCGTTGACGGTGCGCTGCACCAGCTCGACGTAGCGGCCGATGCCGTGCTGCTCGTGCACCACGAAATCGCCGGCCTTCAGCTCCAGCGGGTCGATGGTGTTGCGCCGACGGCTCGGCATCTTGCGCATGTCCCGCGTCGAGGTGCCCCGACCGCCGGTGACGTCGTTGCCGGTCAACAGCACGAAACGGGACGCCTCGTCGACGAACCCGCTGCTCAGCGCGCCGCAGGTGACCACCAGCTCGCCCGGGACGGGCGCGGTCGGCACCTCCTCGGTCAGCCGGGCACCGAGGCCGGCGTCGCGCAGCACCTCCACCGCCCGCTGGGCGGGGCCGTGCCCCTCGAAGACCAGCGCGATCGACCAGCCCTCACCGGCCCACCGCTTGAGGTCGTCGACGACCCGGCCGGTCTCGCCGTGGTAGAGCGGCGCCGGCTGGGCGGCGAGGGTCACCGCGATGGCGTCGTCCGGGGTGACGGCGGCCCGCTCGGGCGCGTCCTCCCAGGGTTGCCGCGTCTCGGCGGTCTCCGCCGTCTCCCCTTCGACCAGGCCGAACGGGGACAGCGTCCACCACGGCTGGCGCAACGTGGCGGCGGCGGCGCGGACCTCGCCCAGGGTGCGGAAGGCGGCGGCGCCGACGTCCACCGGGGCCTGGCCGCCGACCGCGGCGGCGGCCCAGCTGGCCTGCAAAAACTCCTCCGAGGTACGCACCAGATCGTGCGCCCTGGTGCGGATCCGCTCCGGGTCGCACAGCAGGACGTGGGTGCCGGCCGGCATCGCGTCCAGCAGCAGCTCCAGCGAGTCGGGGCCGACCAGCACCGGGGCCAGCGACTCCATGCCCTCCACCGGGATGCCTTCGGCCAGCTTGTCCAGGATCTCCGCCAGCTCCGGATGCTCCTCGGCGAGCGCGGCGGCCCGGTCGCGGACCGCCGGGGTGAGCAGCAGCTCACGGCAGGGCGGCGCCCAGAGCAGCGGAACCTGCTCGATGGTCCGCTGGTCGGCGACCGCGAAGGTGCGAATCTCCTCCACCTCGTCGCCCCAGAACTCGACCCGCGACGGGTGCTCGTCGGTGGGCGGGAAGACATCCAGGATGCCGCCGCGTACCGCGAACTCGCCGCGCTTGGTGACCAGGTCGACCCGGGCGTACGCCATGTCGACCAGACGGTGGGCGACCTCCTCCAGGTCCGCCTCCTCGCCCGCGGCGAGCTGCACCGGCTCCAGGTCACCGAGACCCTTGAGCTGCGGCTGAAGCAGCGAACGAACCGGGGCCACGACCACCCGCAGCGGCCCGGTGCCGCCGTGCGCGTCGGTCGACTCCGGGTGCGCCAGCCGGCGCAGCACCGCCAGCCGCCGGCCGACCGTGTCCGAGCGCGGGGAGAGCCGCTCGTGCGGCAGCGTCTCCCAGGAGGGGAAGACCACGACCTGCTCGGGCGGCAGCAGCCCGCCCAGCGCGGCGGCGAGGTCGTCGGCTTCGCGGGTGGTGGCGGTCACCGCCAGCACCGGCCGCCCGGCCCCTTCGTTGTCCGCGGCGACCGCCGCGACGGCGAACGGGCGCAGCGCGGCGGGGGCGGTGATGTCGAGCCCGTCGACCTGGGCGGCACCGGAGCGCGCCAGGTCACGCGCCCGGGCCAGCCCGGGGTCGGCCAGGGCGGCGGAGAACAGACCGGTGAGCATGTGATCACTTCCAGGGGAGTCGACGCACACGACGGCTGCCCCTCGTCCGGTTGGACGGGGGGTGCACGACAACAAGCCTAGCCCCGTCCACCGACAGCCACCCCCTTCCGCCCCAGGTCGCCCCCGCACCCCGCACCCCACGCCCCGCACCCCGCACCCCGCGCCCCGCGCCCCGCACCCGCACGCCCCATGCCGCACGCCCCGCACCCCGTGCCCCACGCCCCGCACCCGCATCCGCATCCGCACGCCCCATGCCGCACGCCCCGCGCCGCGCCGGGCCGGGCCGGGCCGGGCCGGGCCGCGCCGCGCCGCGCCGCGCCGCGCCGGGATGTCACCGCCGTCACGGACGTGGCCGCAACCCGCCCGTGCTGGCCATGACACTCCCGGCAGACCAGCGTGCCTCAAGCGCGCCGGTCGCGCCGATCTGCAGTTTCGATCGTCGACATGTGCGGTATGCCCCTTAAGCCGGGACAGAAAGTGCAAGATCGCGGAGCAGGCGGCGTCCAGCCCTGTCGATCATGGAGTTGTGGTGCCTGGTTTGGAGCCTTGTGAGTGTTTTGTTGCCCACCACAACTCCATGATCGGCGAGACGGTGCTATGACGAACAGCCCTGCATCCTGGGCGGTGCCCCCGCCTGTTCGACTGACTCCCCCGCCTCTACCGCCGCGAGATCCACTCAGTTTCAGGGAAACTGCTGCGCAGGCGCGCTTTGGGCAGCAGTTTCCCTGAAGTTGTGTGGATCTCGCGGCGGACGGGCCACGCGGAGCCCAGCCGCGCAGGCCACGCGGAGCCCAGCCCGGCGAGCAGACGCGGAGCCCAGCCGGCGAGCAGACGCGGAGCCCAGCCCGGCGAGCCGGCGCGGAGCCCAGCCCGGCGGGCAGGCGCGATCTTGACCAGGTGCCTGTGGGCATGGTCGGGTCTGGGGATGGGTGATCAGTGGCGGGTGCAGTTCGACGCGGAGGTGAGCTTCGCCAACGGTGGCGGGCTGCGCACCGAGGGGTTCCGGTTGGACATCCCGGGCCGGGAGATCACCGACCAGGATCTGGCCGCGCTCCTCGTACGGCACCTCGGGCTTCTGCTGGTCGCCGACGTCCGGATCAGCGCGAAGACGATCATCGAGGAGCCGCACAAGGGCGGCCGGGGTGTCGCCGCCGAGCCCCGCGCGGGCCGTCGGCTCGTCGAGCTGAGCCAGGTGATCAGCGACGGGATGACCACGCTGCCCGACTGGCCGGCCCCCCGGATCACCGACTGGCTGACCCGGGAGGCGTCCCGGGAGCGGTACGCCCCGGGCGTGGAGTTCCACGTGGCCCGGATCGACATGATCGCCAACACCGGTACGTATCTCGACGCGCCGGCACACCGCTGGGCGGACGGGCCCGATCTGACCGGTGTCCCGCTGGACCGCCTCGCCGACCTGCCCGGCGTGGTGGTCCGGGTGCCGGCCGGCGTACGGGCGGTGGATCGGCTGATGCTGGCCCCGTACGAGGTTGCGGGGCGTGCGGTGCTGCTGCACACCGGGTGGGATGCGCACTTCGGCACCGAGCGGTACGGCGCACCGGAAGCGCCGTACCTGACCGGGGACGCCGCTCAGGCACTGGCCGACGCGGGTGCCGCCCTGGTCGGGATCGACTCGATCAACATCGACGACATGAGCCCGGCCGCCGGTGGTGAGCGCCCCGCGCATAGCACGCTGCTCGCCGCCGGCATCCCGATCGTGGAGCACCTGACCGGCCTCGCCGCGTTACCTCCGGAGGGATTCCGGTTCACCGCGGCTCCACCCCGGATCGCCGGCATGGGCACCTTCCCGGTCCGCGCGTTCGCCACCCTCGACGCCTGAAGCCACAGCCGCGGCCACGGGCCGCCGCCACGACCACGGGCCGCCGACCACCGACCACCGGCCGGCCCGAGGCCCGAGGCCCGAGACCCGAAGCCCGAGACCCGAAGCCCGAGACCCGAAGCCCGAAGCCGAAGCCCGAGGCCAAGAGCACCCACAACGCCTCAGAACCCGAGCACACCGGGGCCGAGCAGGGTCAGGCCGGCGACCCCGGCCAGCCAGTCGGCACGGGTCACCTCGGACTCCCCGGGGCCGACGTGCACGAAGACGGTGTGCTCGTCGGCGGGCTCGGTGGCCCAGATGTCCGCGGCGTTGAGCACCACCTGAACGTACGCGTGCTTGAACTGTCCGGCCAGGTCCCGGCTGGGCACCGCCGGCCAGCCATGGTGCCACCACTCCAACCGCGCCGGGTCGGACCTGACGGTCTCCGCCAGTCGCCCCTCCAGCAGGCCGAGGCCGTGCACCATCACCTCGACGTCGACCAGCGGGTCGGCGGGGTCCTGCGGACCGGTCTCGCCCTCCGGGGCCTCATGCGCCCACATCCGATCCTGCCCGTCCGCACCCAGCCAGTGGCCGTACGCGTCGAGGTAGCGGGGCAGACCCGACTGCCGCCCGGTACGCGCACAGAGCTGCACCTCGGTGTCGCGCAGGTAGGCCACGCTCAGCAGGTGCCCGACGGCGTGCAGTGCGCGGTCGACGTCCGTCGTCCGCAGAATCGGGTACGCCCGCGAGTTGCTCATCAGTAGCGCACGGCGATGCGGCGCTCGACGGCGTCGACCAGGATCTCGCCGCCGTACGGGATGATCAGTTGCGGGTCGGTGTGGCCGAGGTCGACGTCGAACACGGTTACCGCGTCCGGGTTGTACGGGGCGAGCGCCCGGGTGATGGCCTCCCGCTGGGCCTCACCCCACGCCAGCCGTTCAGGTACGGACAGCGGCGTGGCGAAGTCCCACGCCTTGGGTCGGCCGACGACGACCGCGGGGAAGGCGGCGAGCAGTCCCCGCTCCCCCATGTTGCGGACGATCCGGAACACCTCCTTCGCGTCGGGCATCTCCTGCGAGGTCTCGAAGACCAGCACGGACCCGGTCAGCTCGTCGATACCCGGGACCCGGTCGGTGGCCATCAGCCAGTGCAGGATCTCCAGGCAGCCACCCCAGGTGCGCCCCCGCACCGTCCGCGCCGGCCCCTGCCAGCGCCATCCCTCGCCGGGCAGCATCTCCGGCTCGTACGCCAGCGCCTCCGGCTCGGTCCACGAGTTCGGCCGGTCACCCCACTCGGGCGCGGGTTTCAGGTCGTACCAGTCGGTGGTGAATAGCGCGGCGCGCAGCGAGTCGAACGTCAACGGGTGCGGCGCGCCGGGTCGGCCGAGGTGCACCAGCACGGATCCGCCGTGGTACGCCACGATTCCGAGCCGGTACAGGTGGTTGAGCACGTTGGTGTTGTCGGAGTAGCCGAAGTAGGGCTTCGGGTTGGCACGCAGCACGTCGTCGTCGAGGTGCGGGGTGACGGTGATCAGGTCGTCCCCGCCGACCGTGGCGAGCACGGCGGTGATGCTCGGGTCGGCGAAGGCGGCGGTGAGGTCGCGGGCCCGGTCGCGCGGGTCGGCCCCCATGACCCGGGTGGTCGGATACTCCACCGGCTCCAGGCCGAACTCCTCGCGCAGCCGGCGCAGCCCAAGGTCGTACACGTGGGGGAAGATCGCCGGCAGGCCGGCGGACGGTGAGACGACCGCGACCCGGTCTCCCGGTCGCGGTTTCGGGGGGTAACTCGGCGACACCATGATCAGACGCTAACCGTCCGGCCAAGCGGTTTCCGCCCTGCTAATCAGGAAACGGACCATAGGCTAACAACGTGGACAAAGCATCCCAGGGTAGGGCGCGCGACTGGGCGCCCCGCAGCATCGGGCTGCTCCTCGGCACCCTCGCGCTGGCCGCCGCGTTCATCGCGGCCTATGTCGGAGCACTGCACCAGCCCACACCCCGGGACCTGCCGGTCGGCGTCGCCCGCGGCGACCAACGCGCCGAGGCGACGCTCGCCGCCGTGCGCGGGCAGACCAACAAGATCAAAGCCATCGAGTACGACGATCAGGGCGCCGCCGAGCACGGGCTGCTCAGCCGCGCGGTGTACGCGGTGCTCAGCAGCCGGGACGACGGCCTGCTCCTCACCGTCGCCAGCGCGTCCGGCCCCTCCGCCACCAGCGCGATCCGGGAGGTGCTGGCCACCGCGGCGTCCCGGGGCGGCCCCGGACTGCAGGTCGTCGACGAGGTGCCGGTCCCCTCGACCGACCCGCGCGGGGTGGTGCCCTTCTACCTGAACGTCGGGTACGTGCTCGGCGGCTACCTCGCCTCGACCGTGCTCGGCATCTCCGCCGGCACCACGCCACGGACGGCACGGCGGGCCGGGCTGCGGATCGCCGCGCTCGCGGTCTACAGCGTGCTGCTCGGCGTCGCCGGCGCGCTCGTGGTCGGACCGGGCCTGGACATCTGGCACCACGACGTGCCGACCATCGCCGCCATCGGCGCGCTGGCCGTCTTCGCCGCCGCGATGTTCGCCAGCGCCATCCAGGGGTGGCTCGGCGTCGCCGGCACCGCGCTGGTCATCCTGCTCCTCGTGGTGCTCGGCAACCCGGGCTCCGGTGGCATCTACGCGCCGGAGTTCCTGCCCACGCCGCTGCGCGACATGCACCGGTGGAACATCCCCGGGCTCGCCAACGACCTGACCAAGGCCGCGGTGTACTTCGACTGGCGTTCGGCCGGCTGGCCGGCGCTGGCGCTCGCGCTCTGGGCGGTGCTCGGCGGGCTCGGGCTGCTCACCGCCAGCCTGGTCCGGGGTCGCCGGGCCGACGCCGCACGCCCCGGCCCGACCCCGGACGGTGGTTGAGATCACGTCGGAATCACCCCTCTTGGGGCAGGAGATCTCCCGGGGCCCCTGCTGCCATCCGGGTCCGCGCGGATACCATCCAGGGAGTCGGACAGCGCTGTCCTTCGTACCAACGTAAGGAGCGCATCGTGACCGACCAGCACGACCACGACGGCCCGGACGCCGCGCTGCGCGCCGACATCCGCAGGCTCGGCACCCTGCTCGGGCAGACCCTGGCCCGCCAGGAGGGCCGCCCGCTGCTCGACCTCGTCGAGGAGATCCGCGCCCAGGTCCGCACCGATCCCCCGGCGGCCGCCCAGCGGCTCGGCGGGCTCGACGTGACCACCGGCACCAAGCTCGCGCGGGCCTTCTCCACCTACTTCCACCTGGCCAACATCACCGAGCAGGTGCACCGCGCCCGGGATCTGCGCCGCCGCCGCGCGGTGCAGGGCGGCTGGCTGGACCAGGCGGCCAAGATGATCGCCGAGCGCGGGGTGCCGGCCGAGGAGATCGCCAACGCGGCCCGACGGCTGGCCGTCCGGCCGGTCTTCACCGCGCACCCCACCGAGGCGGCCCGCCGTTCGATCCTCTCCAAGCTGCGGGCCATCGCCGACGAGTTGGACACCGAGACCGCCAACGCGATCCTCTACGGCGCCAGCGACGAGGGCCCGGCCAACCGTCGGCTGGCCGAACTGCTCGACCTGATGTGGCAGACCGACGAACTGCGGCTGGACCGACCGGACCCGACCGACGAGGCCCGCAACGCCATCTACTACCTGCGCGACCTGTACGCCGAGGCCGCACCGCAGGTGCTCGACGACCTGGCCGACACGCTGCGCACGCTCGGCGTGGAGACCTCGCCGACGGCCCGTCCGCTGAGTTTCGGCACCTGGATCGGCGGCGACCGCGACGGCAACCCGTTCGTCACCCCGGCGGTCACCCGCGAGGTGCTGACCATCCAGCACGAGCACGGCATCGCGGCCACCGAGAAGGCGATGGACCACCTCATCAACGAGGTGTCCGTCTCCCGTCGGCTGCGCGGGGTGTCCCTCGACCTGTCCGCCAGCCTCGCCGCCGACCTCGACGCGCTGCCCGAGGTGGCGTCCCGGTTCCGCCGGGTCAACGCCGAGGAGCCGTACCGGCTCAAGGCGCGCTGCGTGAAGGCGAAGCTCGCCAACACCCGCCAGCGGCTGCGCCAGGGCACCGCGCACGTGCCCGGCCGGGACTACCGGGGGTCCGCCGAGCTGATCGCCGACCTGGACCTGCTGCGCGCCTCGCTGGCCCGCAACTCCGGGCAGCTCACCGCCGTCGGCCGGCTGGCCTCCACCATCCGTACGGTCTCCGCGTTCGGCCTGCACCTCGCCACGATGGACGTCCGGGAACACGCCGAGGCGCACCACGCGGTGCTCGCCCAGCTGTACGAGGCCCTCGGCGAGGTCTCCGACTACCCGGCGCTGACCCGGCTGGAACGCACCAAGCTGCTCGCCGACGAGCTGACCGGTCGCCGCCCCCTGTCCACCCTGGACACTCCGCTGACCGAGGCGACGCGCAAGACGTTCGACGTGTTCAGCACGATCCGTGAGGCACAGGACCGGTTCGGCGACGAGGTCGTCGAGTCGTACATCATCTCGATGACCCTGGGCGTGGACGACGTGCTGGCCGCCGTGGTGCTGGCCCGGGAGGCCGGCCTGGTGGACGTGCACAGCGGACGGGCCCGGGTGGGCTTCGTGCCGCTGCTGGAGACCCCGGCCGAGCTGAACGCCGGCGGTGAACTCCTCGACGAACTGCTGTCGCTGCCCGCGTACCGGGCGATCGTGGCGGCCCGCGGCGACGTGCAGGAGGTCATGCTCGGCTACTCGGACTCCAACAAGGAGGCCGGGATCACCACCAGCCAGTGGTCGATCCACCGGGCACAGCGCGCACTGCGGGACGTGGCCGCCCGGCACGGCGTGCGCCTGCGGCTGTTCCACGGCCGCGGCGGCACCGTGGGTCGCGGCGGCGGGCCGACGCACGAGGCGATCCTCGCCCAGCCGTACGGCACGCTCGACGGCGCGATCAAGGTGACCGAGCAGGGCGAGGTGATCTCCGACAAGTACACGCTGCCCTCGCTGGCCCGGGAAAATCTGGAACTCACCCTCGCCGCGGTGCTTCAGGCGACGCTGCTGCACACCGCACCCCGGCAGCCGGCCGAGATGCTGGAACGCTGGGACGCGACGATGGACGTGGTCTCCGAGTCGGCGTTCCGGTCGTACCGGTCGCTGGTCGAGGACCCGGACCTGCCGGCGTACTTCTGGGCGTCCACGCCCACCGAGCTGCTCGGCGCGCTGAACATCGGCTCCCGGCCGGCGAAGCGCCCGAACACCGGCGCGGGGCTGTCCGGCCTGCGGGCCATCCCGTGGGTGTTCGGCTGGACGCAGACCCGGCAGATCGTGCCCGGCTGGTTCGGTGTCGGCTCCGGGTTGGCCGCCGCCCGCGAGGCCGGGCTGGCCGACGTGCTCGCCGAGATGCACCGCAACTGGCACTTCTTCCGCACGTTCCTGTCGAACGTCGAGATGATGCTGACCAAGACCGACCTGAGCATCGCCCGCCGCTACGTCGAGACGCTGGTGCCGAAGAAGCTGCACCCGATCTTCGAGCAGATCGAGCGGGAGTACGAGCTGACCAAGCGGGAGGTGCTGGCGGTGACCGCCTCACCCGCCCTGCTGGAGAACTCGCCGGTGCTCCAGCGCACCCTGGCCGTCCGCGACACCTACCTGGAGCCGCTGCACCACCTTCAGGTGGCGCTGCTGCAGCAGTACCGGGACTCGGGTGCCGCCGGACGGGCGGTGGCCACCGCACCGGGTGGCCGTCGCGCGCCGAGCGACGGCACCGCCCTGGAGCGGGCGCTGCTCACCACGGTCAACGGCATCGCCGCCGGAATGCGCAACACCGGCTGATCAACAGGTACGAGAACGGGCCCCGGTCGCGGTGACCGGGGCCCGTTGTCGTAGGTCTGCGATCGACGGTCAGAAGTCGCCGCCGCCGAAATCCCCACCACCGAAGTCGCCGCCGCCGCCGAAGTCCCCACCGGCGTAGTCGCCGCCGCCGAAGTCCCCACCCTGGTCGCCGCCACCGAAGTCGCCGCCCTGGTCGCCGACGTCGCCGCCCTGGTCACCGGCGTCGCCGCCCTGGTCACCGGCGTAGTCGGCGCCGTCACCGAAGCCCTCCTGGTAGCCCTCGTCGTAGCCGTACCCCGGGTCGGCGAAGGCCGGCGAGAACAGCGCGTCGGCGATCAACATGCCGCCGAGCACGCCCGCGCCGGCGCCCAACGCCGTCTTCCACCACGGCGTCGAGTACCAGCCGGCCGGCACCGGCCGACCCTGGTAACGCCCACCGGGGTAGTAGTAGGGCGTCTCCCGGCCCGGCAGGGGGCCGGCCCGGAAGGTCTGCCCCTGCACGTCGACCTCACGGTCCTTGGTGAGCTGCCCGACGCCCCGCGCGGCGGCCAGCGCCGGCACCTCGGGACCGGGGTCGATGCCCAGTGCGGTACGCGCCGCCCGGATGTACGCCAGACCCTCCAGCGCGGTTTCCCGAGCGAGCGCGTACTGGTGCGGCGTGGTCGCCTGCTCCAGCTGCGAGCCGGCCGCGTTGTACCGCTCGCCGGCGTCGGCCAGCGCCTGCCGGACCGCCGGCTCGTCGCCGTGCAGGTTGATCAACTGACCGCCGAGGCGCTCGTACCAGCGTTGCGCCTCCGCGCGGGCGTCCCCCAGCTCGGTGCGCCGACGGGCGGTGGCCTGAGCGCGGATGAGCGCCCCGGCACCCAGCGCGCCGACCAGCACGACCGCGAGGCACAGCACAAGTTCCATGGCAACGAACGTACCCCCGGGTGTCACGTCGTACCCGTCTGGCAAGCTCCGGTGATGGACGTCTCGACGCTGCTCCTGGTGATCGTGTGCCTCGGCGTCGGTGGGGCGCTGGGTTGGCTCGCGGCCCGGTCCCGTTCGGCGGCCGACATCGCCCGTCTCGACGCGACCCTGGCCGCGACCCGGGACGGCGAGGGGCGGCTGGAGCAGTCCATGCGGGCGTTGAGCTACGAGGCGACCGCCCAGTCCCAGGAGGCGGTGGCCCGCGCGGTCGCGCCGCTGCACGACACCCTGCGCCGCTACGAGCAGCGGGTGGCCGAGCTGGAGCACGACCGGGTCGACGCGTACGCCGAGCTGCGCGAGCAGGTGCGTTCGATGAGCGCGGTCTCGGGTGAGCTGCGCACCGAGACCAAGCAGTTGGTGGCGGCGCTGCGCGCACCACAGGTGCGGGGCCGGTGGGGCGAGCACCAGCTGCGCCGGATCGTCGAGGCGGCCGGCATGCTGGAGCACTGCGACTTCTCCGAGCAGGTGACCGCCGCCACCGATCAGCAGGTCGTCCGTCCGGATCTGGTGGTCCGGCTGCACGGCGGTCGGTCGGTGGTGGTGGACGCCAAGGCGCCGTTCGACGCGTACCTCACCGCGATGGAGGCTCGCGACGAGCGCGGCCGGGACACCCATCTCGACGCGCACGCCCGACACCTGCGCGGGCACGTCGACGCCCTGGCCGCCAAGTCGTACTGGTCGGCGTTCGACAACTCACCGGAGTTCGTGGTGCTGTTCGTCCCCGCCGACCCGTTCCTCGACGTCGCCCTGCAGCGTGATCCGTCGCTGCTGGAGCACGCCTTCAGCCGCAACGTGGTGCTGGCCACACCGGCCACCCTGGTCGCCCTGCTGCGGACGGTGGCCTACTCCTGGCGGCAGGAGGCGCTGGCCCGCAACGCGCTCGCCGTGCACACCCTCGCCCGCGAGTTGTACGGGCGGCTGTCCACGCTCGGCGACCACGTGGGCAAGCTCGGGTCGTCGCTGGCCGGGGCGGTGACCGCGTACAACCGGGCGGTCGGTTCGCTGGAGGCCCGGGTGCTGGTCAGCGCCCGCAAGCTCGCCGAGTTGGGCGTCTCGGACGATGAGTTGGCCACGCCGGCGCAGGTCGAGTTGACGCCGCGGCAGCCGCAGGCACCCGAGTTGGTCGACCCGGCCGACGACGGGGTGTCGGCACCGACCCATCCCTGAGATCAGGACGGTCGGGCCGTCTCCACCTGGAACGGGGTGCCCTGCTGGCAGGTGGTCATCAGCCCCGGCTCGGCCCGACCGGTTACGGTGACCTCCGCGCCGGCGCGCAGCACGTCCCGTGGACCACCCAGCAGCAGGTAGCCGTCGAGCAGCAGACAGTTCGGCTCGACTCCGGCGGTGACCGTGCCGGAGATCGAGGTGGCGGCGCCGGCCGACGGTGAGCTGGACCCGGCGGGCGGCGTCGAGGGCGGGACGGTCGGATCGGCGCTGGGCTGGCTGGGCACCGGCGACGTTCCGCTCGGGTCGGGGGTGGCGGGGCCACCCGTGTCGCCACAGGCGCTCAGCGCCAGGCACAGCACCAGGGCGGGTACGGCGAGCCGAAGGGTCCTCATACCCGGATCCGACGTACCGCGCCGCCGGGCCGTTCCCGACGACACTCAGCCACGCGCCGCGGCGGCGGCCTTCATGTCCCGCTTGAGTTCCTGCGGCAGGGAGAAGGTGAGCCGCTCGTTGGCGGTGGTGATCTCCTCGACGTCACCGAAGCCCCGCGCGGCGAGGTGGGCCAGCACCTCCTGGACCAGGCCCTCGGGGACGCTCGCGCCGGAGGTCAGGCCGACCGTGGTGGCCCCCTCCAGCCAGGCGTCGTCGATCTCGTGGGCGAAGTCGATCAGGTGACCGGCGCGGGCGCCGGCGTCCAGGGCGACCTCGACCAGGCGGACCGAGTTGGAGGAGTTCGTCGAGCCGACGACGAGCACCACGTCGCAGTCGGCGGCGATCTCCTTGACCACGTGCTGACGGTTGGAGGTGGCGTAGCAGATGTCGTCGCTGGGTGGGGACTGTAGCAGCGGCAGCCGCTGCTTGAGCCGGGCCACCGTCTCCAGCGTCTCGTCCACGGACAGGGTGGTCTGGGAGAGCCAGACGACCTTCTCCGGGTCGCGTACGGTGATCGTGTCAGCGCCGTCCGGGCCGTCCACCAGCTGGATGTGCGCGGGGGCCTCACCGGCGGTGCCGATGACCTCCTCGTGCCCCTCGTGGCCGATCAGCAGGATGTCGTAGTCCTCGGCGGCGAACCGCTTGGCCTCCTGGTGCACCTTCGTGACCAGGGGGCAGGTCGCGTCGATGGCCTTGAGCGAGCGCGCCTTCGCCTGCTCGTAGACCTCCGGTGCCACGCCGTGCGCGGAGAAGATGACGGTGGCGCCCTCCGGCACCTCTTCGTTCTCCTCCACGAAGATCGCGCCCTGGGCCTCCAGGGTCTGCACGACGTGCTTGTTGTGCACGATCTGCTTGCGGACGTAGATCGGGGCGCCGTAAAGCTTCAGCGCCTCCTCGACGGTCTGCACCGCGCGGTCGACACCCGCGCAGTAGCCGCGAGGCTTGGCCAGGAGCACGCGCTTGCCAGTCCGGAGATCAGTCACCCGCCCATCGTACGTGCCAGCGCTCCCGCCGCCACCGCCCAGCAACCCCCACCCCCCCCGTTGTTGATCATGAGGTTGACGGTACGACACGCCGATGAGTCACGCCGCCAACCTCATGATCAACGCTCCTGGTGGGGTGAGTCGTAGGGTGGGCGGGTGAGCGGGAGCAGCACTGCCGAGGAGCCGTGGCCGGTTCGGGTGGTCAGCCAGAAGGTGGGGGCCTGGATCGCCAAGCTGGGCTGGGTGTGGGTGGACGGGCAGGTGGCGCAGATCAGCCGCCGCCCCGGTGCCAGCACCGTCTTCCTCACCCTGCGCGACCCATCGGCGGACCTGAGCCTGACCGTCACCACCAACCGGGACGTCCTCGACGCCGGCGCGCCGGAGCTGCGCGAGGGCGCGCGGGTGGTGCTGCACGCCAAGCCGGAGTTCTACGCCGCCCGGGGCACGCTGAGCCTGCGGGCCGACGAGATCCGCCAGGTGGGGCTCGGTGAGCTGCTGGCCCGGCTGGAGAAACTCAAGAAGCTGCTCGCCGCCGAAGGGCTGTTCGACCGGGCCCGCAAACGTCGACTGCCGTTCCTGCCCGGCCGGATCGGCCTGATCACTGGCCGGGCCTCCGCCGCCGAACGGGACGTGCTGACCAACGCCCGGCGGCGCTGGCCGGCCGTGGAGTTCCGCACGGTCAACGTGGCCGTGCAGGGGCCGTCCGCGGTTCCGCAGATCATCGACGCGCTCAAGGTGCTGGACGCCGACCCGAGCATCGAGGTGATCATCATCGCCCGGGGCGGCGGTGGCATCGAGGATCTGCTGCCCTTCTCCGACGAGGCGCTCTGCCGCGCGGTGTTCGGCTGCCGTACGCCGGTGGTCAGCGCGATCGGTCACGAGACGGACGCCCCGCTGATCGACTACGTCGCCGACCTGCGCGCCTCCACCCCGACCGACGCGGCCAAGCGGGTGGTCCCCGACCTCTCCGAGGAGGTACGCCTGATCGGTCAGGCCCGGCATCGCCTCCAGCGGGCGGTACGGCACCTGGTGGACCGGGAGTCCCACCGCCTCGACGGGCTGCGGTCCCGGCCGGTGCTGGCCCGCCCGCAGGTGATGGTCGAGCAGCGGGCGACCGAGCTGACCGCGCTGCGCCAGCGCGCCGGCCGCTGTCTGGAGCACCGGCTCGGCGCCGCCGACGACGAGCTGCGGCACACGTTGGCGCGGCTGCGCGCGCTGTCCCCCGCCGCCACCCTGGACCGGGGGTACGCCATCGTGCAGCGCGCCGACGGCCACGTGGTGCGCGCGGCGGCGGAGGTCGGCAAGGGCGACCCGCTGCGCGTCCGGCTGGCCGAGGGTGAACTGGCCGCCACGGTCGACGGCTGACCGGTCCGGGCGGCGGCTGCGGTCCCCCGTCACGCGAAGGGCCGTCTCCACTCGCACCGCAGAGACGGCAGCAGCCATTCGGATAACACGCCTACCTCCCTGCGCCTGCGACGTGGCCGGGACCGGTGTGATGGGATGGTCCGGATGAGCGACGACACGAAGGCCGGGCCGGACGAGCGGCTCAGCTACGAGCAGGCCCGCGCCGAACTGGCCTCGGTGGTCGAACGGCTGGAGGCCGGCGGTACGTCCCTGGAGGAGTCGCTGGCGCTCTGGGAGCGCGGCGAGGCCCTCGCCGTGATCTGCCAGCGCTGGCTGGACGGTGCCCGGGCGCGGATCGACGCCGCCCGGCAGGATCCCGCCTCCTGAGCGCCCCGGGCAGGGCGGCCGGAGCCGCCCCGCCCGGTGAACGGGTCAGTTGAACAGGCTGTACAGCTCGGCCGGCGCCTCGACGACCTGGTCCGCCGGCGGCTTCTGGGCCGCGGTGGCCGCACCGTAGTCGGAGTACGTCATCCGGATCTCCTGCGCGGCGGTCTGCCCCGCGGCGGGGAGCTGCAGCACCAGCTCGCTGAGCCGGCCCTGCGTGTCCACCTTCGCGGTGAACGGGACGGTCTTCGCCTGGGTGCCGAGGGCGGCGATGGTGGCGGGGTTCAGCGAGCCGGCCTCGGCCGCCTTGGTGACGTCGATGGTGCCCGCGTACGTGCCGGTGCCGGTGCTGCGGACCTCGGTGATGCCCTGGGTCAGCACCGCGCTGCCGGCCGGGTCGACCTTGTCGAAGTCGAAGCCGAGATTGCGGTTGCCCTTGATCCGGGCCTGGTCGAGGTGCTGGTACTTGCCCAGGTTGAGCTGCTTGATGGCGGGCAGGCTGTTGGCGGTGGGGCCGGTCAGCTCCAGCTTCACCCAGCTGTCCGGCTTGAAGTGGATCACGTCGAGCTTCATGGCCAGGTCGGACGAGGGGCCGCCGATGGCGATCTTCATGGCCGCGCTCTGGCTCGGCTGGTGCACCTGGCCCTCAGCGGTGGAGCCGGCGGCGGTCAGGCTGAACCGGAAGTTGCCGTTGCTGACTTCCTTGGTGGAGTCGAGCAGCGCCTGCTTGGCGTCGCCCGCCGCCGGCGCGCCGGACGGGCTCGCCGAGCCGGACGCGCTCACGGTCGGCGAGGCGGTCGATCCGGCGGTGCCGGTGCCGCCGCTGGCGCAGGCGGCCAGGGCAGGCGTGAACAGGGCGGCGGCTACCAGGCCTGCGCCGAGTCGTCGAACAGTCATGCGTGTCTCCCAAGGGGGTCACCCGACGACCAGGTCGGCGCCGGAAACCGGGCGACGCAGCAGCACCGTCGGCTGCGCCGCGCGACCCGGACCGAGCAGCGCGCCCGGATCACTCCCTCCTTGTTCCCTGTCGACACGTCGCACAATCGCCCTTCTGTCCGCTTGTCGCGTGACGACGTCGGACGGGCGACCGGTCAGCGCAGTGCGGCGGCGAGTTCGCGCAGCTCATTATCCCGGGCGTCGCCGACGATGAGCACCGTGCGGGTCGGCTCCAGCAGGACCAGCGCCTGCTGGTTGCCCCGGGCGCTGTAGCGCTGCCAGGTGCGCCCGGCCAGCTCCGTCGGACCCTGCGGCTGGCTCTGGTCGGTCAGCTCGGCGGGGAGCAGCCGCTCGGCGGGCACGCTGCTCTGCACCAGTTGGACGCCCCGCCCCTCCGGCGTGAGGTAGCCGATCCGCAGGTTCGCGCCGCCCTCGACGCTCTGGTATCGGGCGCTGACCGTGCGCCAGTCGGAGCCGAGCCCTTGCGGCTGGCTCACCGGGAAGACGTTTGCCGAGCGGGCCTGTTCGATCGCCGGCGCCGGGTCGACCGTGCTGGCCTGGTCGCCACCGAGGAAGCCCCGGTAGAACGCCAACAGCAGCGCGATCGGGACGAGCAGCACCAGCAGCGAGATCGCCATGTCCTTCGGCGACCGCTCGGACCTGGCGGCCTCCACCCGCGGCGGCGGGGCCGGGCGCTCGCCGGTGTCCGTGGCGGCGTCGCCCCGGCTCGGGTCGGGTTCGACCAGGGCCGGTTCGCCGTCCGGCGGCGTCGTCGGGGAGGTCACGGCAGGCTCACCGGCGGGGACGTCGGCCGGCGGCTGGCCGTCGGGCGGCGTGCGGTCGGCGGGTACGCGGTCGGCTGGCTGTGCGGGTTCCACCCCGTCATCTTCGCAGCCGCCCGACCGGCGGTATCCGGGCCATCACCGCCCCGCGCCGACGCTCGGTCGGCCATCGTGTGAGGATCAGCGACAAAGCCGGCAGCAGGGACCGCCCTGCCACCGGTCGTCCCCGCACCGTCGCGAGGAGGAGCCGTCATGACGAACAGCAGGACGCGGATCCCACAGGATCTCGACCGCAACCTTGCCCTCGACCTGGTCCGGGTCACCGAGGCCGCGGCGATGGCCGCCGGCCGGTGGGTCGGCCGCGGCGACAAGGAGGGCGGTGACGGCGCCGCCGTCGACGCCATGCGCAAGCTGATCAACTCGATCCAGATGCGCGGTGTCGTGGTTATCGGCGAGGGCGAGAAGGACAACGCGCCGATGCTCTTCAACGGCGAACACGTCGGCGACGGCACCGGCCCGGAGGTGGACGTCGCCGTCGACCCGGTCGACGGCACCACGCTGATGAGCAAGGGCATGCCGAACGCCGTCGCGGTGCTCGCCGTCTCCGAGCGCGGCGCGATGTTCGACCCGAGCGCGGTCTTCTACATGGAGAAGCTGGCGGTCGGCCCGGCGTACGCCGACGTGATCGACATCAACGCCGGGGTGGCCGAGAACGTGCGCCGGATCGCGAAGGTCAAGGGCACCGACGTCTCCGAGGTGACGGTCTGCGTGCTGGACCGCAGCCGCCACGACGACCTGGTCACCCAGATCCGCCGGACCGGGGCCGGCATCCGGTTCATCTCCGACGGGGACATCGCCGGCTCCATCGCGGCGGCGCGGGGCGAGTCGGACGTCGACGTGCTGATGGGCATCGGCGGCACGCCCGAGGGCATCATCTCGGCCTGCGCGTTGAAGTGCATGGGCGGTGCGATGCAGGCCAAGCTCTGGCCGCGCGACGCCGAGGAGCGGGAGAAGGCGCTCGCCGCCGGGCACGACCTGGACCGGGTGCTGGGCACCGACGACCTGGTCACCGGGGACAACTGCTTCTTCGTGGCCACCGGCGTCACCTCCGGCGACCTGCTGCGCGGGGTGCGGTACCGGGCCGGCGGCGCGTACACCCAGTCGATCGTGATGCGCTCGAAGAGCGGCACGATCCGGGTCATCGACTCGTACCACCGGCTGGAGAAGCTGGCGCTCTACTCGGCGGTCGACTTCGACGGTCGGCCGCTGGCCGAGCAGGAGTGACCACCACCGGCGCCGCGACACCGCAGGCCCTCTCCGCGACCCGTCGGATCGCCGGTGTCGCGTTGGCGTCGGTCTCCGGGGTCGCGGTGGCGGTGCAGTCCCGCATCAACGGCGAGCTGGGGGTACGCCTGGCCGACGGATTCGCCGCGGCGGTGGTCTCGTTCGGGCTGGGTCTGCTGGTGCTGCTGGTGCTGGTGCCCGCCACCCCCGGTGGGCGAAGGGGCCTGGTCGCGGTGCGGCGCGCGCTCGCGACGGGCACGCTGCGGCCGTGGCAGTGCCTCGGCGGCGTGTGCGGGGCGTTCCTGGTGGCCACCCAGGGGCTCACCATCGGATCGCTCGGTGTGGCGCTCTTCACCGTGGCGGTGGTCGCCGGTCAGTCCGGCAGCAGCCTCGCGGTGGACCGGGCCGGCATCGGGCCGACCGGACGGCAGCCGATCACCCGGCAGCGGCTGGCCGGGGCGGTGCTCACCGTGCTCGCGGTCGGCCTGGCGGTCGGTGACCGGCTCGGTGACCCGGGCATGCTGGTGCTGGCCGTGCTGCCGCTGCTGGCGGGGGTCGGCATCGCCTGGCAGCAGGCCGTCAACGGGCGGGTACGTGCGGCGGCCGACAGCGCGTTGACCGCCACGCTTGTCAACTTCGCCGTGGGCACGACCACCCTGCTCGTCGCGTTCGCGATCGACACCGCCGTACGCGGTTGGCCGGCCGGCCACCTGCCGAGCGAGCCGTGGCTCTATCTGGGCGGCCCGATCGGCATCGTGTTCATCGCGGTCGCCGCCGCGATCGTGCGTTTCACGGGTGTGCTGCTGCTCGGCCTGGCCACCATCGCCGGCCAGATCGTGGGGGCGGTCCTGCTCGACCTGCTGCTGCCCACGGCGGCCTCGCACCCCGGCCTGAACACCCTGCTCGGGGCGGCGCTGACCATGGTGGCCGTGCTGATCGCCGCGCTGGCGCCACCCGCCCGACGCTGACCAGCCCGACCACCGAACGGTCAGCGCGGTGGCAGCCGGGACGGGTAGGGCGGATCGGGCACCGCCGGCGGGCGCGGAGGGTGCGGCGGATGCGGATAGGGCGGATACGCATAGGGCGCGTTCGGATAGGGCGGGTACGGCGGGCGCGGCCGGTATCGGCGCTCGAACGCGCGGGCCGGATCGACCAGCCGGGCGATTCGGATGGCCAGCAGCACGCCCGGCACCGTGACCAGCAGGGCGAGTGCCACCGCGGCCCTGGTCTGCGGTGGGTTGCCGACCAGCCAACCGGCGAGCGGCAACCCGGACAGCAGCGCGGTGAGCAGGAGCCCGGTCAGCGCCCAACCGATCCACGAGGACGATCCGCCCTGGTAGCGGGCCCGGACGAGCAGAGCTGCCGCTGTCAGCACGCCCAGCGGCAGGGTGACAGCCGTCAGGGCCATGAACGTGAGGCCGTCGTCGTCACGGCCCCAGACCGCGGCCAACACGATCGCCGCGATCAGCATCGACAGGCCACCGGCGAACCCCCACCAGCGTGGACCTTCACCACGGCGGATCGCCAGGTGACCGGCGAGCACGGTGACCGCGCAGCCGAGGGTCAGCGCGAGCGCCACGGCGAGCAGCAGGTCGGTCTGGCGGTCACCGGGGCCGCCGCCATCGAGTGGGGGCGGCTCTTCCCAGCGGGCCTCCCCTGAGTACCCCTCAAGGAAGCCGTCCCGTCGCCACCCGCCGTCCGGCGCAGGATGCCGTCGCGTCCGTTGGCGACCAGCACCTCGTGGCCACCGCCGGCGGCGGGATAGACGACCAGATCGCGGGAGGCGAAGTGCCGCCGGACGTCGCCCGGGTTGGAGGACCTGCGGGCCAGCTCCTCGCGGCGCGCGTCCGACACCTCCCAGGCCACCTGCCAGGTCACGCCAGCGTCGTCACTCTGCTCCACCCGCAGGTGACCGGCGACCGCCCGGTAGCACCGCTGCGGCTCGGCCGGCACGCACGCCTGCCGCTGGCCGGCGCCCTGGCTGTACAGGCGCTGCTCCTCGGCTTCGGTGGCCGGCCGCCAGGTGATTCCCCGGTCCGCGCTGACCGACCACGAACCCTCGGCCGGCCGGGTCGGCCAGTCCCGGCTGGTGAACCCCGAGCCGGACGAGATCGCCGGTTGCCCGTCGAGCAGCGCGGTGCTCACGGCGTAGGGGTACTGAACCGCGCTGGTGGCGGCCACCGCCAGCACCGCGGGCGGGAGCACCACCAGCAGACGGGTGAGCCGAGCGGTCCGTCGACGCACCGGGCGGCGACGCGCGCGCGTCCAACTCCACCAGGCCAGCGCGAGCGCCGGCAGGGTGAGCAGGTCGGTCCGGTCGGCCCGGACCAGCGACGGCCCGGCCAGCACGGTCCAGGCGGAGGAGGCCAGCTCGGCGGCGTACCCGATGGATTTGACGGCCGCGAACCCGGCACCCACCGAAACCAGACCGACCAGCGCGGCGGCCCGGGGCGCCAACCGCGGCACCAGCAGGGTCAGCAGCACCGCGACCAGCGCAGGAGCGTGCACCAGGCCGGCGACGTCACTCAGCTTGCCGGTCAGCGGGCCGGGAAAGGTCTGCTTGAGTACGTGGTCGTTGACCAGCAGCAGGACCAGGGCGATCACGGTGGTGGGGTGGCAGAGCCAGGACAGTGTCGTCGGTGCGCCGTCACGTGGTGTCTCCGGACCCGTCATCCATTCAGGATCCGGTCGGCCCGTCTCGAACCGGACACGGGTTGGTCTGTGTCCGGTACCGACGGTCAGCCGGCGTCGGAGGAGTGCCCGGGGAACAGGTGGGCGCTCGGGTCGATGGCCACCGCCGCGTTGTTGACGGCCGTGGCCGCCTCACCGAACCCGGTGGCGATCAACCGGACCTTGCCCGGGTACTCGGTGATGTCGCCGGCCGCGAAGACCCGGGGCAGGTTCGTGGCCATCGCGCTGTCCACCAGGATGTGCCGGCGGTCCAGCCGCAGCCCCCACTCCGCGAGCGGGCCCAGGTCGGCGGTGAAGCCGAGCGCGGCGACCACGGTGTCGACCGGCAACGTCTCGGTCGCGCCACCGCGCACGGTCACCTCGGCGCCGGTCACGGCACCCTCGCCGAACAGCCGGGTGACCTCGGCGTTGACCACCACACGCACCGGCAGGGACAGCACCCGGGCGACCGTCGAGGCGTGCGCCCGGAACTTCTCCCGCCGGTGGACGAGCGTCACCGAACGGGCCAGTGGTTGCAGTGCCAACGCCCAGTCGAAGGCCGAGTCACCGCCGCCGACGATCAGCACGTCCCGGTCGGTCAACTCGGCCGGTTCGGTGACGAAGTAGACGATCCCGGTACCGGGCGCGGCGTCGGCGCAGGGCAGCGGCCGCGGGCTGAAGCTGCCCAGCCCGCCGGTGACCACCACGGCGCCGCAGCCGAGCTGCTCACCACCGGCCAGACCGAGCACCGGCCGCTCACCGGCGTAGGAGAGCTTCTCCGCCCGAGTGCCGAGCAGGTACCGCGGGGCGAACGGCGCGGCCTGGGCGACCAGGTTGGCCACCAGGTCGCGGCCCTTCACGGCGGGAAACCCGGCCACGTCCAGGATCAGCTTCTCCGGGTACATGGCGGTGACCTGACCACCGGGCTCGGGCAGCGCGTCGATCACCGCCACGGACAACCCGCGGAATCCGGCGTAGTACGCGGCGAAGAGGCCGGCCGGACCGGCCCCGATCACAGCGATGTCGACCTCGCGCATGGCGTACCGTCGCTTTCCGCTCACGGATCAACGCTTGCTGATCTCGACCGTAGGCGGGTGGCAGCGGTCGGGCAAGCATGTCCCAGAGGCGCGCCGAAGACCAGGTCAGGGCAGGCTGAGCGTGGACCCCGAGTAGTCCGGGCCGTCCACGGCCGGCCGGCGGCGGCGGAACAAGATCGCCGCGACCACCCCACCGAGCAGCCCGAACAGGTGCCCCTGCCAGGAGATCCGCTCGTCGGTGGGGAGGATGCCGACGAGTTGCCAGCCGTAGAGCAGGCCGACCAGCAGGAAGACCGCGAAGTTCCACCAACTGCGCTCGACGATGCCCCGGGTGAGCAGGATGCCCAGGTACCCGAAGATCACCCCGCTGGCACCGACCACCACCGAGTTGGGCGAGCCGGTGAACCACACACCGAGCCCGCTGACCAGGATGATGACCAGGGTCGACCAGAGGAAGCGGCGGGCACCGGCGGCCAGCACGAAGGTGCCGAGCAGGATCAACGGGATGCTGTTGCTGTACAGGTGGTCGAAGCCGTGGTGCAGGAACGGGGAGAAGAAGACCCCGTCCAGGCCGTCGATGCGGTGCGGGATGATGCCGGCCGTGGCGTCCAGGCCGAACGCGAGGCCCTGGTCGGCGGCCTCGATGAGGAAGAGGAACGGGACCACCGCGCACATGGCGACGAAGGCCCGGCCGAGCGCGGCGTAGAACGCCTCGGTGCCGAACCGGTACGGGTCGCCGCTTGGCGGGTGCAGGCTCACCCCCCAACTGCTATCAGCAAAAGGGGCCGACCGCCACTCACGTCCCGCCCGCTCGCCCAGGAGTACGCGCGACGGCGGGGCGGGTGAACCTCCACCCGCCCCGCCGTCGACACCGTCAGTAGTGCCCGTTGTTCTGGAAGTAGCTCCAGGCACCGCAGGGCGTCTTGTACCTGCCCTTGATGTAGCCCAGTCCCCACTTGATCTGGGTGGCCGGGTTCGTCTTCCAGTCGTCCGCGACCGAGCCCATCTTGCTGCCCGGCAACGCCTGCGCGATGCCGTACGCACCGGAGGAGGCGTTGCTGGCCTTGTGGTTCCAGCCGCTCTCCTTGGTCCAGAGCTTCTCCAGGCAGGGGAATTCGGCGATGCCGAAGCCCGCGTCGATCATCAACGCGCAACCGGTCTTACGGTTGCCGCTGTACTCCGCGCACGACGCCGGGATCGGGCCGTCGTACGGCTTGGCGGCCGCGTTGGCGGCGTCGCGCTCGCGCTTGCGGGATGCCGCGGCGGCCTCGGCCCGGCGAGCCCGTTCGGCGGCCTCCTTGGCTGCCTGCGCCGCCCGCAGCTTGGCCTGGTACTCGGCGGCCCGCTGCCGGGCGAACGCCACCTGGTGGGCGGCCTGCCGCTCGCGCTGGTACGCGAAGTCGGCCCGGTCGACCTCCAGGCTGACCTGCTCGGTCAGCCCCTGTTGCTGGGTTTCCCGGTCTTCGCCCAGGTAGAAGCCACCGGCAACGCCCACGGAGAGCAGCGCGACAGCGGCCGTACGGGCGCCCAACCGGCTCCACAGCCGACTCACGAAGTGGTCCCTTCGTCGGGTGCAAGGACGCGGCGCGGTGCCGGCCCACCTGGCCGCCGACCGTTCCGCGAGCGCCCCGACCGGTTGCCGGTCGCGCCGACGCACCGACCTTCGCCGATATCGCCCCGCTCGGGACGAACGATCACCAGCGATACCTGTGGTGCGTGGGCGCTCGTGGGACACCATCGCGCACAGTGAGGCCGATGGGAAACCAGCCGGCGTGTTTGTGATCTGCGCCACACGTAAAATGCGGACGAAACCCTACATAAGCACCATCAAAGCGGGATGTCCTCCAGAAGATCCGTCACCATCGCGGCGATCGGCGACCGCTCCGACCGGCTGAGCGTGACGTGGGCGAAGAGCGGATGGCCCTTGAGCGCCTCGATCACCGCGGTCACCCCGTCGTGGCGCCCGACCCGCAGATTGTCGCGCTGAGCCACATCGTGGGTGAGCACGACCCGGGAACCCTGACCGATCCGGGACAGCACGGTCAGCAGGACCCCCCGCTCCAGCGACTGGGCCTCATCCACGATCACGAAGGCGTCGTGCAGGCTGCGCCCCCGGATGTGGGTCAGCGGCAGCACCTCGAGGATGCCCCGCGAGGTGACCTCCTCCAACACGTTCTCGTGCACCACCGCGCCGAGCGTGTCGAAGACCGCCTGGGCCCACGGCGACATCTTCTCCGACTCCGAACCGGGCAGGTAGCCCAACTCCTGACCGCCGACGGCGTACAGCGGGCGGAACACGATCACCTTCTTGTGCCGGCGACGCTCCATCACCGCCTCCAGGCCCGCGCAGAGCGCCAACGCCGACTTGCCGGTGCCGGCCCGCCCGCCCAGCGAGACGATCCCGATCGACTCGTCCAGCAGCAGGTCGAGGGCGACCCGCTGCTCGGCCGAGCGGCCGTGCAGCCCGAACGCCTCCCGGTCGCCCCGGACCAACCGCACCGACTTGTCCGGCAGCACCCGGCCCAGCGCGGAGCCCCGCCCGGAGTGCAGCACCAGGCCGGTGTGGCACGGCAGCCCGGCCGCCTCGTCGACGTCGAGCGTCTCCCCGGCGTACAACGAGGAGATCTGCTCCTCACCCAGCTCCAGCTCGGACATGCCGGTCCAGGTCGGGTCGCTGGCCTGGCCGTGCCGGTACTCGTCGGCCCGCAGGCCCACCGAGGCGGCCTTGACCCGCAGCGGCATGTCCTTGCTGACCAGCGTGACGTCCCGCCCCTCCGCGGCGAGGTTGAGCGCCACGGAGAGGATCCGGGCGTCGTTGCTCTCGGTGCGGAAACCCGGCGGCAGGACCCCGTCGTCGGTGTGGTTCAGCTCCACCCGCAGGGTGCCGCCGACGTCGTTGGCGGGCACCGGCGTGTCCAGGCGGCCGTGCCGGATGCGCAGTTCGTCGAGCATCCGCAGCGACTGCCGGGCGAACCAGCCCAGCTCCGGATGGTGCCGCTTGCCCTCCAACTCGGTGATGACCACCAGCGGCAGCACCACCTCGTGCTCGGCGAACCGGTGGAACGCCGCCGGATCGGAGAGCAGCACGGACGTGTCCAGGACGAACGCCTGGCCTGCTGGTCGCGGCTCCTTGGGGTCGGCCGGCGCGGTCGCCGCCGTACGGCGGCTCCTGGTGGCACGGCGGGTCGTGGCAGTCGCGGCCGGGGTCTGATCGGCACCGGCGGTGGTACGGCGAGTCGTCACAGGCCTGCTCCGACGGATGGGCACCCGCCACCCGTGTTCCGCCTCCTCCGGTGCCCGGGGACACGGGGTCGGATGCGGAACCCCGTGTGCGAGGTCGCAGATCCGGGCGGACCGGCTGGCCCGGGAGAACCCCGTGCCATGCCTAGACGCTAGCGGCGGCGGCCCGTCGCGGCTAGAGGGCGACCGTGGATCTTCGGGAGACGAGCGGTGAACGCCGCGCACGCCGGTCGGGCGGGCGCGGCGGATCCGGCCGGGATGCATGCCCCCTGCGCGCATCCCGGCCGGTGGGGCCACCGTCACCGGTCTGACGTGACCCCGACGGTGCGTGTCCGCCGCGGACGACGCACCGCGATCATGGCGCCGGTCGGCGGGTCCGCGCTGGTGGCGGCCCGCCGGCCGGCTCAGCCGGTACGTCGAACGAGCGTGCCGGTCGGGTGCCGCCCGGTGATCGGGGCGGCCGGCGCGGTGAACGACGAGCCGGTGTAGGTGGTGCCGGGGCGGGCCACGGTGCCGGCCGAGCGCACGACACCGGCCGGGGAGACCGACAGGGCGGAGGCGATCGCCGCCTGGGCGTCGCGTCGCCGCCGGTTCCAGGCGCCCCGGTCACCGTCGAAGTAGCCCTGCCGGTAGCCGAAGCGGTAGCCGATGCGGTAGCTGAGCTGCCCGTGCAGCCGTCCGGCCGCGTAGCTGGTGGCGCCGAGCACCAGGACGAGGAAGACCGCGAGGAACGGGCTCATCGGGCGGCCCCGGCCCGGCCCGGTCGCCGGATCATCGCTCCTCCGGCTCGACGGTGGTGGGGTCCGCGACCAGCAACCGGTCCAGGTCGTCGGTGCTGACCTCCTCCACCAGTTCGACGCTGATCCGGCAGCCGTCCAGCACGACCTCGGCCACCGAGGACCGGCGGATCTCGCCGCCGGCGTCGTACACGCGGACGCTCAGCTCCGGGCAGCCGAGATGGGTACGCCAGGCGTTCCACTCGGTGCGGTCGCCGACGCTCAGCGACAGATAGCGGCAGCCTCGGGCGAGGTAGAGGCGCCAGGGGGCGGTCAGCCCGGCGGCGACCCCCTCGGCGATCAACCCGAAGGCCTGGGCGCGGGTGGCGAGCTCGGTCACCACACCCCCTCTGCACCGGGGGCGTGACGCATGTGAGCACCAGTCGTCTCATGCACGTGACACACCGTAGGTTGTCCCATGAGCGTGACAGTATCAGCTTTTCGTCCGTTTACCTTCACCACTACGGGCATCTATTCTGCCCGGGTGACACCCCTCAAGAGTGGCGCTGGATCGTTTACCGGAAACCCGAGGAAACCGTCACGTTCACGTGACAGTGGCGCGCCCGGGCGCGCGCCCGCCGCCGCCTCGCCGTACCGTCACGGGGTGACCGAGACGGCCAATGCGCGGAAGATCGCCTTCGCCACCTTCGTCCGGCGCGCGCTCGACGAGGCGCGGGCGACGCGGGCCTGGAGCGGCACCGAGGTGTCGCGGCGCACCGGCGTCTCCCGGCAGACCATCAACCGGTGGGTCCGGGGCGACTGGGCCAGCGACCCGGAGGCCGAACGGGTGGTCGCCTTCTGCGAGGGCCTGGGCCTCAATCCGGCCGCCGCCTTCGCCGCGCTCGACTGGGACCGCACCGCGACCGGCCCGCGCGCCGGCCAACCCGCCCCTCCGATGGACCCCGACGTGGAGGCGCTGCTGCGCCGGCTGGTCGACCCCGACGTCTCGGACGCGGAGAAGTTCCACATCCGCGAAACCATCAGATACCTCGCGTACCGCCCAACGTTGCCGGTCGATGTCCGAAAAAGAGGGAATCAAGCAGGGTAGTTCCTCAGATGGCGAAAGAACGCCTGGTCAGGTTCATTCGTTTCGCTCCGGGGCCGGAACGGGCACGCTAGCGTCCCTACTCGTACTGCTTGGGCTCGTCATCGGCGGGGGGACGGGACAAGGCCGAACCCAGCCCTGCGGGACAGAAGGAGGGGTCTGTCCATGACCCTGAAGTGGTTGGCAGTCGTGGTCGCAACCGTGTCGATGACACTGGGGGCGACCGGCAACGTGGTGACCCTCGTGGTCAATGGCGGGCAGCTTCCGCTGCTCGTCAACCTTCTCGTGCTCACCAGCGCCAGCATGGCGGTCATCCTGGCCGTCGTCGCCGAGCTGCACGAGCGCCTCAACGACCGGATCAGCGCACTCACCGAGTTCCTGGTGGCACGACTCAACGAGATCGAGAACCACACCGGGGACCGCAACACCGGCTTCGTGGAGGGCTACCTGCTGAGCCACGGCCAGGAGGCGGCGGTGGTGCCGTTCGGGCGTCGCGGACGGGGAGCCGCCGAACGGTGACCGTGAGCCGCCGAGCGCGTCCGCTCGGCCAGGAATGAGCCCCCATCGCCGGGGTACGCTGACGCGCGTGCCGCCGTTGAATCTGGGCAATCAGCAGCCGAGGACCCCGTTGAACGCCGACCAGGCCTGGCGAACCACCGCCGACCGGGCCGCCGGGACGGTCCTCTTCTTCGACTTCGACGGCACGCTCGCGCCCGTCGACGACGACCCGACCGCGGTACGCCCCGCACCGAAGGCGCTGGCCGCGATCGAGGCGCTGGCCCCGATCGTGCAACGGGTCGCGATCGTCTCCGCCCGACCGGTCGAGTTCCTCCGGGTACGCCTCGGCGGACTGGCCGGCGTGGACCTCTACGGCCTCTACGGCCTGGAGCACAGCCACTCCGGTGGCGAGACCGTCACCGAGCCCGCCGCGCTGCCCTGGGTGCCGACCATGGCCGAGCTGGCCGACCTGGCCCGTACGGAGCTGCCGCCGGGCACCCTCGTCGAGTTCAAGCGGCTCTCCGTGGCGCTGCACTGGCGTACCGCGCCGCAGCTCGGCTCGACCGTCCAGCAGTGGGGGCAGGCCCAGGCCGACCGCCTGGGGCTGCGGGTGCAGGCCGGGCGGATGGTGCTGGAGCTCAAGCCCCCGGTCGACCGGGACAAGGGCATGGTGATCGGCGAGGTCGTCCGGGACGCCACCGGCGCCTGGTATTTCGGTGACGACGTCTCGGACATCAAGGCGTTCGCCGCGCTGCGCGCCCGGGCCGCCGCCGACCCGCACTTCTTCGGCGTCTGCGTCGCGGTCGCCAACCCGGAAACCGGCCACGAGGTGGCCAACGCCGCCGACCTCACCATCGAGTCCCCGGCCGCCCTGGGTGACTTCCTCACCCAGGCGCTCACCCACCTGCCCTGACGGGCTCGGCTCAGGCCCCGTAGCGGCGCTGGCGTGTGGCGTACGAGCGCAGTGCCCGCAGAAAGTCGATGTGCCGGAAGTCCGGCCAGTTGAGTTCGCAGAAGTAGAACTCCGAGTGCGCGGACTGCCACAGCATGAAGCCGGACAGCCGCTGCTCACCGCTGGTGCGGATGACCAGGTCGGGGTCGGGTTGGCCGCGGGTGTAGAGGTGCTCGGAGATGTGCTCGACGTCCAGCACCTCGGCCAGCTCCTCGATGGTGCCGCCGGAGGCCGCGTGCTCCAGCAGGAGCGAGCGGACCGCGTCGGTGATCTCCCGCCGGCCGCCGTAGCCCACCGCGATGTTGACCTCCGCGCCGCCGCTGCGCTCGCGGGTGCGCTCCTCGGCGCCCTTGAGCGCCGCCGCGGTCTGCGCCGGCAGCAGGTCGAGCGCGCCGACGATACGCAGCCGCCACGGGTTGCCGTCCTCGGCCAGCTCCACCACCAGATCCTCGATGATCTTCAGCAGTGGATCCAGTTCACTGGCCGGGCGGCGCAGGTTGTCGGTGGCCAGCAGGTAGAGGGTCACGTGCCCGATGCCGGCCTGGTCGCACCAGCCGAGCACATGCTTGATCTTCGCCGCGCCGACCCGGTGCCCGTCGTTCGGGTCGACGAAGCCCATCTCCCTCGCCCAGCGGCGGTTGCCGTCGCACATCACCCCGACGTGTCGGGGCACCGGCTTACCCGCGAGCTTCGCCGTGAGGCGGCGCTCGTACACGGAGTAGATAAGGTTCCGCAGCGTCATCACCTAGCAGCGTAGCGACCCGCCAGCCGGATCACCGCCGGGGAGGCCGATCCCCGCCGGGCAGACCGGCACCGATCATGGCCAGGGTGCGGGCGGTAAGCCGCCCGTCACCCAGCCCCAATTCGACCACGTCGTCGAATACCCGGTCGTCGCGGCGCGCCGCCCGCACCGCCGCGTCGACCACCCTCCGTCGTCGCGCCAGCCAGGCGGCCACCGAGCTGTGCCGCAGATGGGTGCCGAGACGGCGGCGCAACCCGTCGGCATAGCGGCGCGCGGCGGTCTCGGGCGCGCGGGCGGCCGCCGTACCGGCCAGCGCCCCGGAGAGCAGCGCGTAGAAGATGCCCTCCCCGGTGAACGGATTGATCAGCGACAGCGCGTCACCGGCCAGCAGCGTCCGACCCTGCCCCGGCGCCGGCCGGTGGGTGGACAGCGGCAGGTGGTGGGCGCGCAGCGCGGTCACCGTCGCCAGATCGGTGCCGGGCAGCAGCGCGGCCAGCCGATCCAGCAGGTAACCCCGGCTCAGCGGCTCGCCGCGCAGCACCTCCCCGTACCCGACGTTCGCCCGCCCGTCGCCGATCGGAAAGGACCAGGCGTACGCCGGCCAGCGCGCCTGCGACGTGACGATGAGCTGCTCGGACGGGCCGGGCAAGGCCGGCGCGTACCCCCGGATGGCCAACGCCAGGTGCCGGTCGGGGTTCGGGCGGTGGCCGAGGGCGCGACGTACCACCGAGCCGGCGCCGTCCGCGCCGACCACCACCCGGCCGGACACCTCCCCGTCGAGCACCACCCGGTCCGCCCGGGGCTCGACCCGGCGCACGGCGTGCCGCCGCAACTGCGCGCCGGCGGCCACCGCAGCCGCCACCAGCCGCGCGTCGAAGACCTCCCGGGGCACGGTGTACGCCGGTCGGGGCAGCGCCCGCGCCACCGACCCGCCACCGGGGGCGACCATGCGCAGCGCGGGCAGCGGGGCGTAGCCGGCCATCGCCTCGGGCACCCCCAGCTCGGCGAGCACATCCACCGAGTGGGCCGCGATCCCGTCGCCGCACGCCTTGTCCCGGGGAAAGTCGGCCCGGTCCAGCAGCAGCACACTCGCACCGGCCCGGCGGGCCGTCAGCGCGGCTGCCGCTCCGGCCGGCCCCGCCCCCACCACCACCACATCGAACTCGTCGCCCACCGTGCGCCTCCCTCCGGCCGCCGCGACTGCTCCCGCATCGCCCCGACGATCCACCCGCACCACCCACGCCGGCCGTTGTGACCGGCGCCACCCCGCCATCCTGCCCCCTGCCCGCCCGCGCAGACCGCACCGCGCGGCGCTGATGGCTCCCGGTCCTCGTCCGAGCACACCGGTCGGCAAAGGCCGGCACATCTGTCCACGCGCCTGTAGACCTGCCCCGCATCTGGGGCATCGCTCCCTGTGGTGCGCCGTCGTGTTCGTGCTGGAACCAGGAAGTAGTGGTGTCGGCGTACCGATGAGGCCACTACTTCCTGCATCGAGCACGATCTAGGCGCGGCGCGGCGCGGCGCGCGCCGCGCGAGGCGGTCCAAATCTGGGGCAGCTCTACAGGGCCGGACCACACGGTGCTGGGTCCGGGCCGCGAGACGGCCGACCCGTCGGGTATCGGGTCGCGCCGGTGTCAGGCCGGCACAGAGTCGTCGGCGCGGGCGGCACGGCGCAGGCCGTACAGGGCCAGTGTGGCGGCGGCCAGCAGGGGGGCACCGTCGCGGACCAGGCCGTCCACCCCGAGGAGCCACCAGCACAGCGGCAGGTCCACCGCGAGGACGGCGACCGTGACGACGACAAGCAGGCCACGCGCCCAGTCCTTGCCGCGCATCAGGAAGGCGGTGCAGAACAGCACCGCGTAGCTGGCCGTGATGCCCGCGCCGAACCAGAGCAGCACGGCCGGCACGGCGGTCAGCCGACCATCCAGGATGGAACCCCCGGCCACCAGGGCCGGCACCAGCATTAACGGGCTGTAGGTGAAGGCCGCCACCCGGCTGGTCAACAACCAGGCACTGGCCTGTGGTCGGCGTGGAGGGGTTTCCCGCCAGGAGATGCCGTCGCGGTCGATGACCAATCGTGGCCGGTGCCGGACGAGATGCTCGGCGAGCGCCGATGAGCGGTAGAGCAGCCAGACCACCGCCACGCAGAGCGCGGTGAGCACGGCGAAGCCGAGCAGGCCGGGCAGCGGCGGCACGCCCTGCCGGGGCACGATCAGCCGGCCGACGGCGAAGATCGTGGTGACCGCGAGGATCAGCCCGAACGGGCGGGCCACCGTCCGACCTCGTCGCACGTGCCCGATCAGCAGCAGGAAACCGAACGAGCGCAGCATCGCCCAGCCGGTCCGCACCGCCAGCCCGAAGCCCTGCTCCGGGGCGTACCACCAGTTGAGCAGCTCGACCACGACGGTGGCCGCCGCGGTCGTCGCGAGCAGGAAGGTGAGCACCCGGACGGCGGACGGCCGCCGGACCTCGGTCTCGGCGGCCGTCCTCATGGAATCCGATGATGCCCGCGAGGGGCTTCCTTCACACCTACCGCTGCGGCTGTGCGGCGTCCAGGCGGGCGCGCAGGGCGTCCAACTCGGCCCAGAGCACGCCCGGCAGCTTGTCACCGAACTTCTCGAACCACTCGTTGATCAGCGGCAGTTCGTTGCGCCACTCGTCCGGGTCGACCTTGAGCGCGATCCGGACGTCCTCCGGGGTCATGTCCAGGCCCTCGACGTCCAGCGAGTCGGGTGCCGGAACCATGCCCACCGGGGTCTCGACCGCGTCGGCGGTGCCCTCGATCCGCTCGACGACCCACTTGAGCACCCGGGAGTTCTCCCCGAAGCCCGGCCAGAGGAACGAGCCGTCCGGGTCCTTGCGGAACCAGTTGACGTAGTAGATCTTCGGCAGCTTCGCCTCGTCGCCGTCGTTGCCCTTGCCCATCTCGATCCAGTGCCGGAAGTAGTCGCCCGCGTTGTAGCCGATGAACGGCAGCATCGCCATCGGGTCGCGGCGGACCACGCCGACCGCACCGGAGGCGGCGGCCGTCGTCTCCGACGAGAGCGTCGCACCCATGTAGACGCCGTGCACCCAGTCGCGGGCCTCGGTCACCAGCGGGATGGTGTCCTTCCGGCGTCCACCGAAGAGGATCGCGTCGATCGGCACGCCGTTCGGGTCGAAGTACTCGTCGGCGAGGATCGGGCACTGGGTGATCGGGGTGCAGAACCGGCTGTTCGCGTGTGAGGAGAGGCTGTCGCTCTCCGGCGTCCAGTCGTTGCCCTTCCAGTCGATCAGGTGTGCCGGCGGATCGCCCATGCCCTCCCACCAGACGTCGCCGTCGTCGGTGAGACCCACGTTGGTGAAGACCGAGTTGCCCCGGTCCAGCGTGCGCATGGCGTTGGCGTTGGTCTTCCAGTCGGTGCCGGGCGCGACGCCGAACAGGCCGTACTCCGGGTTGACCGCGTACAGGCGGCCGTCCGGGCCGAACCGCATCCAGGCGATGTCGTCGCCGATGGTCTCGACCTTCCAGCCCGGGATGGTGGGCTCCACCATGGCCAGGTTGGTCTTGCCGCAGGCCGACGGGAAGGCGCCGGCGATGTGGTGGACCTTGCCCTCCGGCGAGGTGATCTTGAGGATCAGCATGTGCTCGGCGAGCCAACCCTCGTCCCGGCCCATCACGCTGGCGATCCGCAGCGAGTAGCACTTCTTGCCGAGCAGCGAGTTGCCGCCGTAGCCGGAGCCGAACGACCAGATCTCCCGGGTCTCCGGGAAGTGCGAGATGTACTTCGTCTCGTTGCACGGCCACGGCACGTCCTGCTGACCGGGGGCGAGCGGCGCGCCGATCGAGTGCAACGCGTGCACGAAGTCCGCGTCGGTGCCCATCGCCTCGAGGATCCGGGCACCCATCCGGGTCATGATCCGCATGGACGCGACCACGTACGGGCTGTCGGTGATCTCGACGCCGAACATTGGGCTCTCGGCCTCGACCGGGCCCATGACGAACGGGATGACGTACATGGTGCGACCCCGCATCGAGCCGCGGTACAACTCGGTCATCGTCCGCTTCATCTCGGCCGGCGCCATCCAGTTGTTGGTGGGGCCGGCGTCCGCCTCGTCGACGGAGCAGATGAAGGTGCGCTCCTCGACCCGGGCGACGTCCGTCGGGTCGGTGCGCGCGTAGAACGAGTTGGGCTTCTTCTCCGGGTTCAGTCGGATCAGCGTGCCGGCCTCGACCAGCTCATCGGTGAGGCGACGCCACTCCTCGTCGGACCCGTCCACCCAGACGACACGGTCGGGGGTTGTCAGTTCCGCGACCTCACGGACCCAGGCAAGCAGTTTCGGATGGGACGTCGGGGCCTGATCGATACCCCGAACAACAGCCGGAGCAACCATGACACATCTCCTTGTGGTCGACGCTGACCGATCTATGGGATGCACGAGTCTCAGCGGCGCGATGCGTCGCTTCGTGGAAACCTGGGATTGGGCTCAGCGTAAACCGGGCAGCCTTCCGAGTCAGTGGGACTGGTTGTGAAGAACTGCACAAGGTACGGCCACGCTGCGGTATCACGAGCTGATACCCGCTTTCCCGCGCAGTTTCACGCAAATCTTGTTGTGCACCCCGGCCGACGTGAGGTGCGGTCGGGCCGTGGACCTGCCCCGCCGACCGGTTGGTGGATTCCCGTTCGGAGGCGCGTCAGTCCTCCCACTTGGTTACGCTCTGTGCAGCGGCGGCGCACCCGGCGACGGGCCGGCACGAGCGTCGACGCCCGCTCGTCGTTGCTCCCCCGCTGACTGGTCACCAGCCGGTAGGCTCGGCCCGTGGCCGCCACAATGACCGGGGAGCAACCGGGCCCCCGGCAGACCCGACGGGGTCCGGTCCGCGTGCTGCTCGACCGCTTCGGTCATCTCTTCCGCGAGTTGAGCAAGTTCGCCACCGTGGGCGGGATCGCCTTCCTCATCGACTTCGCGCTGTTCAACTACCTGACCACCGTTCGCGGTGTCGAGCAGGTGACCGCCAAGACGATCTCCACGGTGATCGCGGCCACCGTCGCCTTCGTCGGCAACCGGTTCTGGACCTGGCGGCACCGCCAGCGCAGCAACCCCGCCCGCGAGTACGCGCTGTTCTTCTTCTTCAACGCGGTCGGCCTCGGCATCGCGGTGGCCTGCCTCGCGATCAGCCGGTACGGGCTGGGCAGCATCTGGCCTGCGGTGTTCCAGACGCAGCTGGCCGACAACATCGCCAGCTTCGTCGTGGGCACGGGCCTCGGCACGCTGTTCCGATTCTGGTCCTACCGGCGGTTCGTCTTCGTCGAAGCGGGAACCCGAACCGTTCCGCAGGTGAAGCACGACCGTGACCACGGGGCGTGACCTGCCGCCCACCTCGTCCAGCCGGTGATCGCCGGCCTCTCCGACTGCCCTAAGGTGTTTCGCATGCGTCTTGTCCGTCTGCTGCCTGAGCGCTGGCAGAAGTTCATCCACGAGGCGCTCAAGTTCGGCATCGTCGGCGGCATCAACACCGTCATCAATTACGCGGTGTTCAATGTCCTTGCACTTACCGTTTTCGTCAACGGTCAGTTGAAGGCGACCGTGATCGCGACCATCGTCGCCACGATCACGTCGTATCTGATGAATCGCCACTGGACGTACCGGGATCGCCCGAAATCGGCACTTCGCCGGGAGTACGTCCTGTTCTTCCTGTTCAACGGGGCCGGCCTGCTGATCGAACTCGGTGCCGTGGCGGCGGCCAAGTACGGGCTCGGCGTACACGGCCTGCTGGCACTGAACGTAGCGAAGACCGCCGGCGTCCTGCTGGCCACCCTGTTCCGATTCTGGTCCTACCGGACCTTCGTCTTCCAACCCGTCGTACCGGCCAAGGAAGAGGCGAAGCCCGAGCCCACCTGGAACGGCCTCCCGCGCGACGAGTGGGACACCATGGCCGAGATGGACCCGGTCGCCGAACTCGCCGAGTCGGTCACCGAGCTGGAGGAGGCGGAGGCCGACAAGCGACCGGACCCGAGCGCCGCCCCGACCGTCGCCGCCAACCCCGGCCCTGTCGGCGCACCCGTCCAGGGGCGTCCCACGCCGCTGCCCGCCGGCCTCACGGCCAACCTGGACGCGGAACTGGCCGCCGAACTGCACGCCGGCACGCGCCGCTCGCCCCGCCGGTGACGACGCCCGCCGCCCGCTCCGGCACCGGGGCTTCCGCCGAGCTGTTCTTCGAGGACCTCGTCCCGGGGCTCACCGTCGATCTCGGCGTGGTCACCGTGGACGGCGACGAGATGGTCGCCTTCGCCCGCCGGTTCGACCCGCAGTGGTACCACGTCGACCCGGAGCTGGCCGGTGCAAGCCGGCACGGTGGCGTGATCGCCAGCGGCTTCTACACGGTCAGCCTCTTCATGCGGGCGTACGTCGACCATCTGCTGTCCCGGGCGGCGGCGGACGCCTCCCCCGGCCTGGAGGAACTGCGCTGGCTCGCCCCGGTGCGCGCCGGGGACCGGCTCGCCGTACGGGTCGACGTGATGGGCGCCCGGCCGTCGACCGCCCGCCCCGGGCTCGGTACGGCCACCCTCACCGGCACCATGCTCCGCCTCGGCCCGGACGGTCGACCCGAGCAGGAGGTGCTGCGGACCCGGTTCCGTGGCTGGTTCGCCCTACGCCCGACCGCGACGGAGTCAGCCGAGACGGACCCGACCGGGACTGACCCGGCCGGGACGGACGCTGCGCAACCCGACCAGACCGAACCCGCCCGGGCCGAGGCCCGCCCGACCAGGACCGAGCCGACGGGGGCCGGACCGACCGGCTGAGACCACCCCGGCGCGCGTACGCCGGAACGATCTCAGCCGTTCGGGATCAGGTCGTGGTGTCGCGCAGCGGCTTGCCCTCGCGCATGTCGGCGAGGATGTCGCGCATCTCCCCGTCGCCCAACGAGTGCTTGTCGTGCTGCGCCTCGACCAGCTCGTACAGGGCGGTCTGCACCTGGCTGACGCCCGGCACGTCGGCGAGCACCGACTGGCCGCGCTCGCCGGCCGACTCGATGGTGAGCGTGCCGCAGCCGAGCAGCCGCTCGAAGAAGTGCTGGTTCATCGAGTGGTCGTTGATCCGGGTGAGCGGGAGGTCCCGTCGATCCCGGGAGAAGACACCCTGCTGCAGCAGGACGCGCTCGTTGGTGAACAGGTAGTGGGTGGTACGCCAGACCAGGAACGGCCACAGACCGAGCCAGAGCACCGCGACCAGGGCGATGACCCCGATCACGGCCAGGGCGATCGAACCGCCGCCACTCTCGGGCAGCAGGAGCACGCCGACCACCACCGCGGCGATGGCCAGCACCAGCACCACGATCGGCCGGATCAGGGCCTTCCAGTGCGGATGCAGGTGCAGCACGACGTGCTCGTCCTTGGTGAGCACGTCTTCGGGAAACGCCACGACAACCTCCAACGCCATTTTCTCGACGCGCAGACGGTAAACCCCCCAAGCCCCACCACAACATCCGCCACGCGGCCCCCACCAAAGGGTGGGAGGGCCGCACCGTCAGCGCAGGTGGAGGACGTCACCCGCGGTCAGGGTCCGGTCGCCCGTCGGGGTGGTGAGAATCAGCTGGCCGTCCGGGTCCACTCCGGTGGCGGTGCCGGTCTGGGTTTCGCCGTTGGGGAGCAGGACGCGCACCTCACGGCCGACCGTGGCGCAGGCCGCCAGATAGGCGTCGCGCAGCCCGCTGGCCACGGCGTCCCCGCCGGCGACACGCCAGCGGTCGTACCAGTCGGCGACCGAGCGCAGCAGCGCCCGCAGCAGCGGATCCCGGTCGGTGGCCGCCGCGCCCGCCAGTTGCAGTGAGGTGGCCGGCAGCCCGGTCGGGTTCACCGGCAACTCGTCGGCGCGCAGCGTCACGTTGAGCCCGACGCCGAGCACGATGGCCGGCGGCTGGGCCGGCGAACGCCCGGGCACCGCCTCGGCGAGCACCCCCGCGCACTTGGCGTCGCCGATCAGCAGGTCGTTGGGCCACTTCAGGGTGGCGTCCAGCTCGGCCAGCCGTTGCACCGCCTCCACCAGCGCGACGCCGGCGAGCAGCGGCAACCAGCCGTACCCCGTGGGTGGCGCCGCCGGCCAGCCGCGGTCCGGCACGGCCTCGCCGGGCCGCAGCAGCACGCTCGTCGCGATGCCGGCGCGCGGCGGCGACTGCCACACCCGGCCGCGCCGGCCGCGCCCGGCGGTCTGCCGCTCGGCGACCACGACCAGGCCCTCCGGCTCACCCGCCGCGGCGGCCTCGGCCACGTCGGCGTTGGTGGAGCCGGTCTCGGCGTGCAACTCCAGCCGGGCCCACGGCCCGTTCGGCGCGACCAGCGCGCGCCGCAGCCGGGCCGCCGACAGCGGCGGGCGGTCCAGATCGGTGTACGGGGAGCCCGACATCCCGCCAGCCTACGGCGGTGACCGGAGCGGCACTGAGGCGTACTGCACAGCCGCGTCCACCTGAACCATCGTTATATTCCCTGGGTGACTACCGAGACCGGGACCAACATCCACAGCACTGCGGGCAAGCTGGCGGACCTGGAGCGCCGGGTCGACGAGGCGGTGCACGCCGGATCGGCGCGCGCGGTCGAGAAGCAGCACGCCCGGGGCAAGAAGACCGCCCGCGAGCGGATCGAGATGCTGCTCGACGAGGGTTCCTTCGTCGAACTCGACGAACTGGCCCGGCACCGGTCCACGGCCTTCGGGCTGGAGCGCAACCGCCCCTACGGCGACGGCGTGGTCACCGGCTACGGCACGGTCGACGGGCGGCAGGTCTGCGTGTTCGCGCAGGACTTCACGGTCTTCGGCGGCTCCCTCGGCGAGGTGTTCGGTGAGAAGATCGTCAAGGTGATGGACCTCGCCATGAAGATCGGCTGCCCGGTGGTCGGCATCAACGACTCCGGTGGCGCCCGCATCCAGGAGGGTGTCGTCTCGCTCGGCCTCTACGGCGAGATCTTCTTCCGCAACGTGCGGGCCTCCGGCGTCATCCCGCAGATCTCGCTGGTGATGGGGCCCTGCGCCGGCGGCGCGGTCTACTCCCCGGCGGTCACCGACTTCACCGTCATGGTCGACCAGACCTCGCACATGTTCATCACCGGCCCGGACGTGATCAAGACGGTGACCGGCGAGGACGTCGGCATGGAGGAGTTGGGCGGCGCCCGCACCCACAACTCGCGCAGCGGCAACGCGCACTACCTCGCCACCGACGAGGAGGACGCGGTCGACTACGTCAAGGCGCTGCTGTCGTACCTGCCGTCGAACAACCTCGACGAGCCGGTCGTCTTCGAGGCACCCGCCGACCTGGAGATCACCGACGAGGACCGGGCCCTGGACACGCTGATCCCGGACTCGGCCAACCAGCCGTACGACATGCACACGGTCATCGCGCACATCCTCGACGACGGGGAGTTCCTGGAGGTCCAGCCGCTCTACGCGCAGAACATCGTGGTCGGCTACGGCCGGGTCGAGGGACGCCCGGTCGGTGTGGTCGCCAACCAGCCGATGCACTTCGCCGGCACCCTGGACATCGCCGCCTCGGAGAAGGCCGCGCGATTCGTTCGTACCTGCGACGCGTTCAACATCCCGGTGCTGACCTTCGTGGACGTGCCCGGCTTCCTGCCCGGCACCGGCCAGGAATGGGACGGCATCATCCGCCGGGGCGCCAAGCTCATCTACGCGTACGCCGAGGCGACCGTCCCCAAGGTCACCGTGATCACCCGCAAGGCGTACGGCGGGGCGTACGACGTGATGGGCTCCAAGCACCTCGGCGCCGACCTGAACTTCGCCTGGCCGACCGCGCAGATCGCGGTGATGGGCGCCCAGGGCGCGGTGAACATCCTCTACCGCTCCGAGCTGGCCGGCGCCGAGGATCCGGCTGCGGTCCGCGCCGAGAAGATCGCCGAGTACGAGGACACCCTGGCCAACCCGTACGTGGCGGCCGAACGTGGGTACATCGACTCGGTGATCCCGCCGCACGAGACGCGGACCCAGATCGTCCGGGCACTGCGCATCCTGCGTACCAAGCGGGAGACCCTGCCCCCGAAGAAGCACGGCAACATCCCGCTCTGATCCGCGACGACCCTGCTCGCTTGATCCGCGCAACTATCGGGAACGTGCTGCCTCCGGGCGCCGGGAGGCAGCAACATCCGTGAAGGTGCGCGGATAATCGCCGCGGCCGAGGTCAGCAGGGCGGGTTGGCGCCGGCGCACAGTCGCTGGGCGGCGGTGCGGCCCAGGGCCTCAAGGTCCGCGTACCCCAGGGTGGATTCGCTTCCGTCGACCCGGCCCACGACGAGGCCGGGACCGGTCACCAGCACCGTGACCAGGTCGCCCACCCGGACCACGACGGTCGCCTCGGCCGGCTCCAACGTCCGTCCGTCGCCCCGGCCAGGGGTCGCGCTCGACTCGTGGCGCACGACCATCGACTCGTCGCCCGCGAAGTCGGTCGCCGGCACCATCCAGGAGTGCACGGTCTCCAGCGGCACCGACTCGCGGTCCGGCATGGTGCTCCCGACGGGACGCCATTCACGGCAGGCGACAAGCATCGTCCTCAGCTGACCGAAGTACTGTCTGCCCACCGCCGAATCGACCCGGTACACGTCCTGGCTGAGCACCCCCTTCGCCGCCGCACCTCCGACACCCGTCGGCGACAGCAGGGTCAGCGATCGACTGTAGCGGGAGTACGAGTCGACCATCGGCAGGCCGCGCTCGCCGCCGCACCTCATGAGCAGCGGGTCCAACCGCATGACCTCGCCGAGACCGGCATCGCCGAGCTGGACGCCGCTCTCCACCGGCACGTCGGTGGCCCTCAGCAGGGAGTCCAGTGGGATATCCGCCCGGACGGAGCCGTGGGTCGGCGCCGGCAGGGCGGTAACGGGCGGCGCCGCCGGGCGTGCCGTCATGGCGTACGCCGGGCCGGTCACCGCCACGAGCACCGCGACCGCCGCCATCGCCACCGTACGACGGCTGCGCCGCCGGGCCCTGGCCCGAATCTCGTGCGGCTCGGGCCACCGCACATCGTTGAGGTCCCGGTGGATCCGTTCGACGAATGCCAGGTCGTCATGCATCGGTAGCCTCCCCCAGATCAGAGACGGCGAGCAGGCCGGCGAGCGCGGCGCGCCCCCGGGACAGTCGGGCCTTCACCGTGCCCACCGGCGCCTCGGTCTCCCGGGCCACGTCGGCGACCGGCATGCCGACCAGGTAGTACAGGGCGATCGCGGTGCGTTGCTCCTCGGGAAGCAGGCGCAACGCGGCGACCACCTCGACGGTGTCGGTACCCGGCCCCGGAACGGTCTCGGTGGCCCCGTGCCGCAGGTACGCCCGGGCGCGGCTGCGTAGGCTGCGCCACCGGCTGACGGCGACCCGGCTGGCCACCACCCGCACCCACGCCTCCGGGTCGTCGTACCCGCTGACCGTCGACCAGCGCTGCCACGCCCGGATGTACGCCTCCTGCACGGCGTCCTGAGCCTCGACCCGGTCGCCGGTCAGGGCGTAGACGAACCCGAGCAGCCGTTGCCGGCTCCCCCGGTAGAACTCGTCGAACCCGTCGACGTCCGGCACCCGCTACCTCCCCGTGTCGGTCGCAGGGAACACGCGCCGGGCGGGGTCGTCGGTTGCCCCGGTCAGGCGATCATCTTCTCCAGCTCGGCGAGCGGGAACGCGCCGGCCGCGATCCGCTCCCGGGCCGCCCGTCGGACCGCCCTCTGCACGGCCACGTTCGCGGGCGTCGGTACGCCGTGCAACCGGCCGAGCAGGGCGACCTCCCCGTTGAGGTGGTCGACCTCGGTGGAGCCCGCGCCCCGGGCCAGGCTCTGCCAGGTGGAGCCGCCGGAACGGGCCTCGCCGTCCACCGGGCGCTGCCCGACCAGGTCGCCGCGCTCAGCCTTCTCCTCCTCCGGGGAGGTGTGCGCGACACCCGCGGCGGCGAGTACGGCGACGCCCTCGGCGCGTACCCGCTCGGCCAGCGCCTCCGGGATGTCGCGGCCGAGCAGCGCCTGCAGACCGTTGCCGAGGTTGTTGAGCAGCTTGCCGTACTTCCAGCGCAGCACGTCGTCCCGCACCGGTGCGACGAACCCGGCCTCGGTCAGGTCGTCGGCGACCGCCCGGTCGGTGTCGTCGGTGCCGCCCGGGTACCGTCCGATGTGGAGCATCCCCGGATGCGGGTAGCCGTTGGCCACCACCACGCCGGGTTTCAGGTGGGTGGCCGGCAGCCAGACGCAGACCGCGTGCACGTCGGCGAAGAGCCGCAGCGCGGCCCGCTCGTTCGCCACCCCGTTCTGCGCGGTGACCAGCGGCAGACGCTCACCCGCCGTACCGCCCCCGGCCACCGGCGCGTCCACCCAGGCGGCCAGCGCGCCGGCGGTGTCCTGCGATTTCACCGTGAGGACCAGCACCGTGTCCGCCGGCAACGGACGATCACCGGGACCGTCCACGGCGGCGAGCCGGGCGGTCACGTCACCGTCGGGCCGGCGTAGGGTCAGACCCCGCTCGCGGATCGCGTCCAAGTGGGCCCCGCGTGCCACCAGGGTCACGTCCCGACCAGCCTCAGCCAGCCGTACGCCAACCGTCCCGCCGACCGCGCCCGCCCCGATGATCACATATCGCATGGCCCCATTCTGCCCGGTGGGGTCAGAGTGTCGGGCCCGTGTCGGTGAGGATGGGGCCGGCCAGCAGGAGGGCGCCCGTGACCAGTGCGACCAGGTTGATCAGGGCGAACACCAGCACCCAGAAGAACGCCGGGAACGGGGTCAGCCCGGCCAACTGGTCAGCGTCGGAGGCGGGCATCCGGCCGCGCGAGCGCAGCCGTTGCAGCTCCACCACCGGCCGCACCCCGCCGAGCAGCAGGAACCACACCCCGGCGTACGCGAACGCGGCCTGCACCTGCGGCGTGGCGTACCAGGAGACGGCGAACACCAGCGCGCCGGTGACCAGCAACGACACCACCCCGAAGGCGTTGCGGATCATGATCAGCATGGCGAGCAGCAGCGCCACGGCCACCCAGAGCAGCAGGGTGATCCGGTTGCCGCCGAGCAGCCAGGCACCGGCCAACCCGACCAGCGGCGGGGCGATGTAGCCGGCGAGCAGGGTGAGGATCATGCCCGGACCGGTGGGTCGGCCGGCGGAGAGCGTCAGCCCGGAGGTGTCCGAGTGCAGCCGGATGCCCCGCAGCTTGCGGCCGGTGAGCAGGGCGACGAGGGCGTGCCCGCCCTCGTGCGCGATGGTGATGGCGTTGCGGGCGATCCGCCAGGGCAGTCGGGTGGACACCACCACCAGCGCCACGGCGGCAGTGATCAGCACCAGCAGTGCGGGCGGGTCCGGCTGCGCGCCGAACAACGTGTCCCACAGATCGCCCAGCCCGTCGATCGACATCATGGGGCGCGAGCCTACCGGCGGCGTTCCGTGTCGCTCCCGGGGCACCGGCTCGTGGTTTCCGAGACGGGTCGGGTGGGCCATGAAGGCAGAGGTGATTGCAGATGAGGTCACATCGCGCGCATCCCCTGGTACCTGCTGGTCGAGCAGGACGGCGACGGTCACTCGCTGCGCCTGTACCGGCTCGACGGCGAGCACTACGTCGAGGACCAGGTGGCGAAGCCCGGCGAGACGCTGACCGTCGTCGAGCCGTTCCGCTGGCAGCTCGACCCCGGCACCTTGCGCTGATCAGTTCGAGTCAGGCCACCGGGGCGACCGACGCCCGTCGATGAAACTTTCTTCAGCAGCCCTTGCGATCTAGGGCAGTTACCTCCAAAGATGGGCGTCAATAGAACGCCGTTCCTGGAGGCACTCATGGCCCGTACCCAGTCACCGCTGCGCCGCGTGCTCGCGGCCGGCCTCACCATCCTCGCCACCGCGGCGGCGGCCCTCGTCGCGACCGCCGGACCGGCTGCCGCGGCCACCACCGCCGGCGTCGACGTGTCCCGCTACCAGGGCACCATCAACTGGACCAGCGTCCGCAACGCGGGCATCGAATTCGCCTTCATCAAGGCGACCGAGGGCACCAGCTACAAGGACCCGAACTTCAACGCCAACTACGTCAACTCGTACAACGCCGGGGTGATCCGCGGGGCGTACCACTTCGCCCGACCGAACATCTCCGCCGGCTCCACCCAGGCCGCCTACCTGGCGTCCAACGGTGGCGCCTGGTCCGCGGACAGCCGCACCCTGCCGGCGGCGCTGGACATCGAGGCCAACCCGTACAGCGGCGGCTACTGCTACGGCCTGAGCACCACCGGGATGCGCAACTGGGTGCAGGACTTCCTGAACACCTACCGCTCCCGCACCGGCCGGTACGCGGTCATCTACACCACCACGAGCTGGTGGAACCAGTGCACCGGCAGCTGGACCGGCCCGTGGGCCAACCACCCGCTCTGGCTGGCCCGCTGGTCGAGCACGCCGGGCGCCCTGCCGGCCGGTGCGTCGGTGTGGAGCTTCTGGCAGTACACCAGCACGGGCTCCGTCTCCGGGATCAGCGGCAACGTGGACCGCAACTACTGGAACGGTGACCGGAGCCGGCTCATCGCGCTGGCCAACAACACCTGATCGAGCCGTTGGCGGCAGCGGGATCGACGGTCACCACACGGTCGACAATCGGTCCGGCTGCCGCCACACCATCGGCTACGGGTCAGGCCCTCCGCCGACTCATCGCCGGCACTCTCGTCTCCTCCGAGGCCAGCGCAGCCCGCCTGGTCAGCCGCCACGCGCCAACCCCGCAGACGGCCACGGTCACGACGCTGAGCAGCGCGATGAGCGCCGGAATCCCCGCGGCGACCAGCAGCAGGACCGCGTCGCCGAACGCGACGAGCATCCACAGTGCCAGCCGGGGCCGGGCATCCCTCCGTCGGTAACCCATGTCGTGCCTCCTTCCGTCGTCGAAGGTCAATTACCCCGGACGACGGAAGGTCATGCGAATGAGTTTCAGTCCTTACGGTCGGGCACGAAACCCTTGGCGATCCGGTCGAAGTTCGGCAGGTTGGCCTGCCAGTCCTTCTCCGCGATCTCCCACCGCAGGGCGTACCCGCGGTTGCTGGCCGTCACGAACCCCCGGTTGCGGACGTGGATCCGCTGCCCGTCCCGGGTCTCCAGCCACTCCCAGTCGCCGCAGGTCTTCCAGAAGTTGCACGGCTTGATGCTGAGGTACTGGTAGTTGTTGACGCGACTCGCGCGGTTTGGCTCCTGCTCCCGCCAGTCCGCGACCGCATCCTTCTTCGGCGTGGAGGTCCACTGCACGAGCAGCTTTCCCGGCCCGTTGGACTGGTTGAAGACGACCGTGTTGCTGTCGACCTGGCTACGCACCCAACCATCCGGGATCGGCAGGGCGAAGCCGGCCGGGTCCTTGTGCAGCTTCCAGCCCGCCGGCAGCGCGTTCGGGTCGACCGAGGGGGTGGCCGAGGCGGACGGACTCGGGGCACCGCTGGTAGGCGGCGGTGGCGCGGCAGCGGAGGTCGGCGCGGGCGCCGACGTCGCGGCAGCCCCGGTCGCGCCGGCCTGCGGGTTCTTGTCGTCGTCGCCATTGGTCAGCAACGGCACGACCACCACGAGGCCGATCAGCAGCAGCGCAACGACCGCACCAACGAGCAGGTTGCGTCGGGTGTTGTTCGGCTTCGTACCGTCCGACGGAAGCACCGCCGCACGACCGGCCGGGCTCACCGGCGGCATGAGCGACGTCGGCGTGGTCGGCTTGCGCTGCTCCGGAGCCACCGGCGGACCGTCGACAACCGTCGGCTCGTCGTCGTTCGTCGTACCGTCGGCGTCAGTCGTACCGTCGCCGCTCGTGTCGGGCGCGGCCGTGACCTTCGCGGTCGGCTCGGCATCGGTCGAGCCGGCGTCGGAGGACGCCGGGCGGTCGATCGTGGCGGTCGGCTCGGCCGGCACCAGAGCGGTCGGGCCGGCCTCCGCACCGGAGGGAACGACGTCCGTCGGCGCGGCATCGGCAGCGGGGGCCGCGGCGGCAGCAGACGTCGCGGCGGCGGCCGGCGGCGGCGACACCGGCCGGTCGACACTCTCGGCCGGTCGCGGGGCAGGCACCACCGGCAGGCGCGGCTCGCGCGGACCATTCGGCCCAGGCCGGCGTACGCCATCAAGCAGTGAGATCCCGCGCGAACGCTTGCCCCCGGCGCGGCGCAGCAGCCGCTCCGCCACCTCGGCGGTGATCCGCTCGTTCGGGTCCTTGCGCAGCAGCCCGTTGAGCACGGCCTTCAGCGGGCCGGCGTTCTTCGGCGGAGGGATCGGCTCGGTGGCCAACGCGGCCAGGGTGCCGATCGCCGACGGCCGGGCGTACGGCGACTTGCCCTCGACCGCCGCGTACAGCGTCGCGCCCAACGACCACAGGTCGGCCTCCGGACCGGCGGTGCCGTCCCGAGCCCGCTCCGGCGAGATGTACGCGGGCGAACCGAGGACCATGCCGGTACGGGTGACGTTCGGGTCACCCGGGATGGTGGCGAGACCGAAATCGGTCAACACCACCCGGCCGTCGTCGCCGAGCAGCACATTGCCGGGCTTCACGTCGCGGTGCATGACGCCCGCCTTGTGCGCCGCGTTGAGAGCGCCCAGCACACCGAGGCCGATCTCCACCGCACGGGCCACCGGCACCGGGCCGTCCTCGGCGAGCGTGTCCTGCAACGATTTCGACGCCACGTACTCCATGACGATCCACGGATCGCCGTCGGTGCGCAGCACGTCGAAGATGCGGACGACGTTGGCGTGGTTGAGCCGGGCGATGGCCCGCGCCTCCCGCAGCGAGCGTTCCCGCATCTCGCGGCGCTCCTCGTCGGTGAGACCGGGCGGCGGCACCAACTCCTTGATGGCGACGTCCCGGTGCAGCACCTCGTCGCGCGCCTTCCACACCCGACCCATGCCGCCCTGGCCGAGCGGCGACAGAAGCCGGTATCGGTCAGCGACGAGTTGGGGAAGCGCGTTCGACATCGGTGAGACGGTACCCGGACCCGCCGACGGTCACACCGCCGGCACGCCACTGTGCGTTCCCCGTAACTTCCGGCCGCGTACCCTGGCGGCATGTCTGCCGAAGAGCCGCTGTTCCGGGTCGTCCGCGGCGTACCCACCGCGGAGGAGCTGGCCGCCCTGGTGGGTGCCATCGTCGTCCGGTCCCGCCCGGCCGCCACCCCCGCTCCGACGGCCACCTCGGCCTGGGCCCGCAGCGCCCGGCCGGCCAATCGCGGCACCTGGCGCACCGCTGGCCTGCCCCGCTGACACGACCCGCCAGGCGGGGGCTGCCAGGGTCGCGGGGAGCCGTTAACCTCACTCAGGGAAGTGGTGTGGTGACGGTGAGGAGGATCGATGATCCCCGAAGAAGACGGGCCAGCGCCCTGGCTGCGCAACTACGGCGGCATCGAGGCTGACATCCGCCAACTCCGGGAGTTCGCCGACCAACTCGCCGCCGAGGTCGAACGCAACTACGCGCCGCACCTGCCGTACATCGCCGCCGACATGTCCGCCGAGATACCCAACCCCTGTGACGCCTTCGTCGAGCTGGTCACCTTCCTGCACGCGCACCACGAGACACAGCAGGCGACCGCCGACATGGTGTACGCCGTCCGAGGGGCCACCGGCCACCTCGCCGCCGCCGCCGACCGCGTCGCCACCCAGTACGCCGACACCGACGCCTTCTCCGCCGCCCGAGTGGTCGACGTCCAACAGGCCCTCGCCGACCCGGGCACGATCCTGCCCCACACACCCACGCCCACACCGATGCTCAGCGACCCCACCGGCCCGGTGGTGCTCCCATGAACGAACGGGGCAACAGCCGCACCGCCGGCACCGACTGGCAGCTGATGGACGTCAACAGCATGTGGGCGTGCCTCCAGGACCACGACACCGCCAACCACTGGAAACAGGTGGCCGGCTGGCGCAAGGTCTGCGACCTCGCACAGATCCACCTCGGCCGACTCCAGGAATACCGACGCGGTCTCGCCTCGGCCTGGCCGCCGGAGACCAGCGCCGCCTCCGGCACGTACCTGGCCCAACTCGACGAACTCATCGAGAAGGTGCGGCACACCCACGACGCCGCCGCAGCCAACTACACCGCGCTGTCCGCCGCCACCCAGGCCATCGGCACCACCCGCGCCGCACTCCGCAAGATCTACGAGGAGTACGCGGCCAAACTCCAACAAAAGCAGGCGTACGACGCCACCGCCGCCGACCCTAAGGCCATCATGGGCAGCCGGGTCACCGAGCCACCTGTCTCCGACGCGGAACTGGAACGGCTGAACGTGCAGGCCCGGGGCATGATGTTCGGCCTCAGCGGCGAACTCCAGCAAGCCCAAGCAACCCTCCAAAAACCACCCCCACCACCTCCGCGTCCAGGCCATCAGCCCAACGACCCGGATACTTACGGCGCGAGCGCGCAAGGCCCAGTCATTCCTCCCGTCGTGGCCGTACCGATGGCACCGCCAATCTCGCCGACGAAGACACGCAACGCACCTTCCTTAGGGCCGACGCCCGCTCAGACTCCTCCCGGGCTGGGGCCTGTGCTGGGAGGAACGAGTTCGGCTTTAACGCCGGGCACGACGAGCCCAATCTCACCCGGATCCGCGACCCTTCCGCTTGCGCCACCGACCGCCCCGCCAGGCCTGGCATCAGGCATTCCAGTCCGACCCATTGGCGACCTGACGCCGCAGCGCCCTGGACTTACCGGACCGCCGACTGGGGCCGATAACATTGCACATCGCTCATCGCCACCGGCGTCCAACCGCCCCATGCCACCAGGCGGCCTCATCGGGAGCATGCCAGGTATGGGCCTGGGTCAACCTGGAGCAGCCAACAACCCTCCCCGCCGTATCAACCCAATCGGCGGCGTCATCGGCGGCGGCGGAGCAGGCACGGCACCGAGCGGAGGAGCGGGTTCGCGCCCCGGATTAGGTCGAGGCTTGTCAGCGGCACAAGGCACCCCGCCCATGGGCGGTGCACCTGGACCGGCGAGTCTCCCTGGCGTTCAGTCGAACTCTCTTCGGCCGAACGGTCGAGGGGAGGCAGGCAACAATGCATCCCTTTGGGACCCTGATCATCCGTGGGAGACCGATACCGGCGTACCGCCGGTGGTCCGGCCACCCGAGGACGAAGGACCTATTGATCCAGGCCCCACTATCGGCTTCAACCGCTAATGTCAATCTTGGTCAAGTTCGCGGCAGTTGCGCTGGTATTGCAACTTCCACTCATTGGGCTGACGACGAAAATTTCCCCACGTTCCACCCACACCGCTCCGACGCCCGCGGGAGCCGATCGAATTCGCGCCGATCAGTGGCATCTGTCGTACCTGAAGGTCGCCCAGGCGCAGCAGATCAGCAAGGGGGATGGGGTTGTCGTCGCTGTGCCCGACACCGGCGTGGATCCCCACCCCGACCTGAGCTATAACCTGCTGACAGGAATTGATATTGTCGCCGGCGGCTCAGGCAATGGCCAAAAGGATTCGAACAGCCACGGGACAAGCATGGCGGGATTAATCGCCGCACACGGCGGGTCAGATGGAGCGGGCGCACTTGGCATTGCGCCGCACTCTAAAATACTTCCCATAATGTCCTCCACCCCTGACAATTTAGGGGAGGCCGACGATCTTGCTGCGGCTATCGAATATGCCACTTCAAGCAGGGCCCAGGTTATCAACGTATCAAGTGGAGGCGCATCGACACCACGTCTCGTTCGGGCAGTTGATGCCGCACTGGCAGCGAATATTATCGTCGTGGCGGCAGCAGGAAACGTGCCGCACCAGCCTGTTTCCTACCCGGCCAGCGAGGAAGGCGTGATTGCCGTTGGTGGTATCGATCGCTCCGGACAGCACGCTGCTGTCTCGGTCACCGGGCCGGAGATCGATGTGGTCGCCCCTGCGGTCGACATCTACAGCACCAGCTACGACGGGAAGTACTCGAAGGGCACAGGAACTTCGAGCGCTACGGCGATTGTGGCGGGGGCGGCGGCGTTGATCAGGTCGAAGTACCCCTACCTGCCGGCTCGGGAGGTGGCGCATCGACTCACGGCCACGGCTGTCGACAAGGGGCCGCCCGGCCGTGACGACGAGTACGGGTACGGACTGATCGATCTTGTGGCGGCCCTGACGGCAGACGTACCTCCGCTGGGGTTTGAATCGGTTAGCGCTCCGGCCGGTGCTGGGGCGAGTACGACGGCTGGCGCCCGACCGGGCGACGACGGTGCTGGCGCGACGGCTCGTGGAGTGGTCACTCTCGCTGTGATCGTGGCCGTTGGTGTCGGTTGGGCGCTGGTGGCGCGACGTCGTCGGCGCGGCGACGATCCACCGCCCAGAATCAGCCGCTAATCGGGCCAACCGCTCTGGTCAACTCGTGTTCATTGAAATCGCGCTATCCGATGCTGCCGGATACCCCGATTTCCTTAAAGGTGAGTGGATCACGAGGGTGGGCTGCGCTGGTCGACCCGATGTCGGCAATATTGGGCTTTTGTCGAGGTGTGACAGGCCGATTTCGGCGAGACGAAGTCGATCAAGGGCACCGGGAGGCACCTGACGAGACCTCGGGCGGCCTGGCGGGCACGGTGTGCGGGATGGGAGCCGGTAACGTCGAAACCGTGTCTGACTCTCTGCCGCTCCGCCTCGTGCTCGCCTCGGCGAGCCCTGCCCGTCGCAAGTCTCTGCAGGCCGCCGGGATCGAACCGGACGTCCTGGTCAGTGGGGTGGACGAATCCCTGGTGGTGACCGACCGGGCCGAGGAGTTGTGCCTGGAGTTGGCGCGGCTCAAGGCGCAGGCGGTGCTGACGCGGCTGAACCCGGCTGGCCCGGACGGCGGGCCGGCCGGCGCCGGCAGCAACCAGCGGACGCTGGTGATCGGCTGTGACTCGGTGCTGGCGTTCGACGGGGAGATCCTCGGCAAGCCGGCGGATCCGGCGGACGCGACCCGGCGTTGGCTGCGGATGCGGGGGCGCAGTGGTGTTCTGCACAGTGGCCACTGCCTGATCGATGTTGTCGCCGGTCGGCGTGCGGAGGCGGTCGCCTCGACGACCGTTCACTTCGCGGACATCAGTGACGACGAGATCGCCGCGTACGTGGCGACTGGTGAGCCGCTGGCCGTGGCCGGGGCGTTCACGATCGACGGCCTCGGTGGGCCGTTCGTGGAGCGGATCGAGGGTGACCCGGGCACGGTGGTCGGTTTGTCGATGCCGCTGCTGCGCCGTCTCCTCGCCGAGCTGGATCTGCGGATCACCGACCTGTGGACGAAGGTCGCGCCGGGCGGCCAATCTGTCGAGCCGCTCGGTAACGTCCAGTCATGACCACCAAGTCGATCCCGCTCACCGACGAACTGCACGCGTACCTGGTCGCGCACGGCGCCCCGCCGGACGAGATCATTCAGGATCTGGCCGAGGAGACCCGGTCGGTGCTGCCGGAGCACGCCACCATGCAGGTGGCACCGGAGCAGGCGGCCTTCCTGACGTTCCTCACCCGACTGCTCGACGTCCGGCAGGCCGTCGAGGTCGGCACGTTCACCGGGCTGTCGTCGCTGGCGATCGCCCGCGGGCTGCCCGAGGGCGGGCGGTTGACCTGCTTCGACATTTCCGAAGAGTTCACCGGCATCGCCCGGCGCTACTGGGCTCGGGCCGGCGTGCAGGACCGGATCGACCTGCGGATCGGCCCGGCCGGGGAGACGCTGCGGGAGCTGCCGCAGGAGCGTCACCTGGACTTCGCGTTCATCGACGCGGACAAGACGGGGTACCCGGTCTACTGGGCGGAGCTGGTGCCCCGGATGCGGCCGGGTGGGGTGATCGCGGTCGACAACGTGCTGCGCGGCGGCCGGGTCATCGCGCCGCGGGACGCCAACGATCGGGCCATCGCCGCCTTCAACGACGAGGTCCTCGCTGATGTACGGGTGGATCCGGTGATGCTGCCGATCGCGGACGGCCTCACCCTCGCCCGGGTGCGCTGAACGCCGGACACGCGACGCTGAAGAACGGCGGCCAGCGCCCGGCCGCGCACGCAGATCGGGGTGCCCCTCAGCACGAGGGACACCCCGATTTTCGTGTGCAGGCCAGCGTCAGCGGACGCTGCGGGCGAACTGGCGTGCGGCCCAGAAGACGCCCAGTGCGGCGAGGACCGCGGTGATGGTGAGACCCTGCCAGACCTTGTCGCTGCCGAGGTCGCCGGCGAACAGCGCCCGGGTGCCGTCGACCGCCCAGGAGAACGGGTTCCAGTCGGCGATGCCCTGCAACCAGCCGGGTGCGAAGGTCAGCGGCAGCAGGATGCCGGACAGCAGCAGCACCGGCTGTGCCACCGTGTTCATCAGGGGTGCCAGCGCGTCCTCGCTCTTGACCTTGAGTGCGACGCCGTACGAGACGGCCGAGGTCATGAGCGCGATGAGGGCGAGCATCAGGTACGCCAGCAGCAGGTCACCGATGAACACCCGCAGGTCGAACAGGAGCGCCAGCAGGGTGATGATGATGGCCTGCGCGATGAGCGAGACCACGTCGCGCAGTGAGCGGCCGAGCAGCAGGGCGAGCCGGCTGATCGGGGTGACCCGGGAGCGTTCGATGACCCCGGCGCGCAGTTCGGCGATCAGGCCGAAGCCCTGGAACAGGCCACCGAAGATGGCCAGCAGCACCAGCAGACCGGGTACGAAGATCTTGTAGGCGGCGGCCTGGGTGGGCGCGTTCAGCGCCGGCTTGAGCAGCGGGGCGAAGAGCAGCAGGTACATCACCGGCTGGAAGACGCCGACGAAGACCCAGACCGGGTTGCGCAGCAGGAGTTGGAGCTGCCGCTGGAAGATCAGCCACGTGTCACGGGCGAATTTCATGAGTCGTCTCCGGGATGGTCAGGACTCGCGCAGCGAGCGGCCGGTCTTGGTCAGGAAGACGTCGTCCAGGCTGGGCCGGTGCAGCTCGATCGAGCGCAACTCCAGCCCGGCGTGGTCGAGTCGGCGCAGCACCTGCGGAATGGCGGTGGCGCCCTCGTCGACGTAGAGACGCAGGCCGCCCTCGTCAGCGGTCTCCAACTTGTTGACGTACGGCTCGCCGTCGAGCGCCTTGGCGGCCTGCGGGGTGGCGGCCACGTCGAGGCCGACCAGCACCACGTCGCCGGAGATCTCCCGCTTCAGCGCGGCCGGGGTGCCCTCGGCCACCACCTCGCCGTTGTCCATGATCGCGATCCGGTCGCAGAGCGCGTCGGCCTCGTCCAGGTAGTGCGTGGTGATGAAGACGGTCATCCCGTCGCTGCGCAGCCGCCGGATCTCGTCCCACATGTGGGCGCGGCTCTGCGGGTCGAGGCCGGTGGTCGGCTCGTCCAGGAAGACGATCTTCGGCTCGTGGATGATGCCGAGCGCGATCTCGACCCGCCGGCGCTGACCGCCCGAGTAGGTCTTGCACTTGCGGTCGGCGTACTCGGTGAGCTGGAAGGCGTCCAGCGCGCGGGCCGCGCGCCGCTGCGCGTCGGCCTTGCCGATGCCGTACATCCGGGCGTGCAGCACCAGCTCCTCGCGGGCGGTGGACTCGTCCCAGGTGCTGCCGCCCTGCGGGACGTACCCGATGCGGCGGCGCACCTCCGCCGGGTCCTTGCGCAGGTCGGCGCCCGCGATGGTGGCATCGCCGCCGTCCGGCTCGATCAGCGTGGCGAGCATCCGCAGCGTGGTGGTCTTGCCGGCGCCGTTCGGGCCGAGGAAGCCGAAGATCTCCCCCTCGGCGACCTCGAGGTTGACGCCCCGCACGGCGTCCACCGTCTTCGTTTCTCGACCCGCGCGGGAGCGGAACGACTTCCGCAGCCCCCTGGTCTCGATCATTTCTGCTCCTGGTCGTTCGGGCCGGCCGGGCCGGCCGCCGGGTGGGACGACGCCGGACGGCGCACTCCCCCGCTGTGCCGACAGCAGGCTAACGCGATATAGCTTTTTTAGTCAACGTTGATTATTCCGAGTCGGTGGGCTCCACGCCGTCCCGCCACCCCGACCAACCCTGCGCTTCGTCCAGCTCAGCAGGCAGGTACGACACTCCGGAATCGATCCGCTCCGCGATCCGCTCGCACCAGCTCATCTCCGCCTCGGCCCGCGCCGACCACAGCTCGAACATCCAGCCCACGTGGGTCGGCTTGCGGTTGCGCACCCAGTCCGACTCCAGCGAGGCGCGCATCGACTCGACGCCGGCGCGCAGCAGATTGGCCCGGTTACGCAGGGCGGCGGCCGCCTCCGCGCGCGGCATGGCCGGCAGGAACGAAAAGGCCGCCACGAACGGATCGGCGGGCTCGCTGATGTTCCACCAGTGGTTGCGCAGCAGCGTCTCGAACTCGTCGTCCCCCTTGGTGGTCACCTCGTACGTGGTCCGGGCCGGACGGGCACCGACCTGCTCGGTGGCAACGGCACGGAGCAGCCCTTCCTCGGTGAGCTTGCGCAGCGCGTGGTAGATCGATCCGGGTTGCACGTTCGCCCACTTGTCGGCGCTCCAGCTCAGCAGCTCGCGGCGCACGTCATAGCCGTGCACCGGCTGCATCCAGCGCACCAGACCGAGGATCATCATTCGAGTCGACGACACCGCACAAGCGTAATAGCCAAGTTTGACTAAGCTCAGTGCCCCATCCCACACTGAGCGATCGTTAGGGCCACCACGGGTGGCCGATACACTCCCCGTCAGTAACCTGCCGGGAGGAGCCACGAAGGTGCGCAAGGTACTCATCGCCAACCGCGGCGAGATCGCCGTCCGGGTCATCCGCGCCTGCCGTGACGCCCGCCTCGCCAGCGTCGCCGTCTACGCGGACTCCGACCGCGACGCCCTGCACGCCACGCTCGCCGACGAGGCGTACGCGCTCGGCGGTGACAGCGCGACCGAGACGTACCTGCGCATCGACAAGCTGCTCGACGTGGCCGCGCGGGCCGGCGCCGACGCCGTGCACCCCGGCTACGGCTTCCTGTCCGAGAACGCCGACTTCGCCCAGGCGGTCATCGACGCCGGGCTGACCTGGATCGGCCCCACCCCGCAGGCAATCCGCGACCTGGGCGACAAGGTGACCGCCCGGCACATCGCCCAGCGCGCCGGCGCCCCGCTGGTCCCCGGCACCCCCGACCCGGTGGCCAGCCCGGACGAGGTGATGGCGTTCGCCGTCGACCACGGCCTGCCGGTCGCCATCAAGGCCGCGTTCGGCGGTGGCGGGCGCGGGCTCAAGGTGGCCCGCACGATGGAGGAGATTCCCCAGCTGTTCGAGTCGGCCACCCGGGAGGCGGTCGCGGCGTTCGGTCGGGGCGAGTGCTTCGTCGAGCGGTACCTGGACCAGCCCCGGCACGTCGAGGCGCAGGTCCTCGCCGACCAGCACGGCAACGTGATCGTGGTGGGCACCCGGGACTGCTCGTTGCAGCGGCGGCACCAGAAGCTGGTGGAGGAGGCGCCCGCACCCTTCCTCACCGACGCCCAGCGGGCGCAGATCCACGACAGCGCCAAGGCGATCTGCCGGGAGGCGGGCTACCACGGCGCCGGCACGGTGGAGTACCTGGTCGGCAAGGACGGCACGATCTCCTTCCTGGAGGTCAACACCCGCCTGCAGGTCGAGCACCCGGTCACCGAGGAGACCGCCGGCATCGACCTGGTCCGCGAGCAGTTCCGGATCGCCGACGGCGAGAAGCTGCGAATCACCGAGGACCCGACGCCGCGCGGGCACTCCATCGAGTTCCGGATCAACGGCGAGGATCCGGGCCGTAACTTCCTGCCCGCTCCGGGCACGGTCACCGCGCTGCGGCTGCCCACCGGCCCCGGCGTCCGGGTGGACACCGGCATCTCGGCCGGCGACGTGATCGGCGGCAACTTCGACTCGCTGCTGGCCAAGGTGATCATCACCGGTGAGACACGGACCGAGGCGCTGGAGCGCGCCCGCCGCGCCCTCGACGAGATGGTCCTCGACGGGATGGCCACCGCGCTGCCGTTCCACCGGCTGGTCGTGCGGGACGAGGCGTTCACCGCCGAACCGTTCACCGTGCACACCCGGTGGATCGAGACCGAGTTCCACAACACCGTGCCGCCGTTCGCGGCCGCCGCCGGCACCGCCGAGGCGCCGGCCGAACGCGACACCGTCGTGGTCGAGGTCGGCGGCAAGCGCCTCGAGGTCAGCCTCCCCGCCGGCTTCGGCGGGAGTACGACCACCGCGGCACCCGCCTCCCGTAAGCCGACCCGGCGCGGCGGCGGGGCCAAGGCCGGTGCTCCGGTCGGCGGCGACGCGCTCACCTCACCCATGCAGGGCACGATCGTCAAGATCGCGGTGGCGGACGGCGACACCGTGGCCGAGGGCGACCTGGTGGTGGTGCTGGAGGCGATGAAGATGGAGCAACCGCTGCACGCCCACAAGGCGGGTACGGTCAGCGGTCTCACCGCCGAGGTCGGTGCCGTGATCACCGCCGGCGCCCCCATCTGCACCATCGCGTGACCGACCGGTCGCGGGTGGTTTCGGCCACCACCGGCGGCGGGGGCGGCGCGGAGCGGGAATGATGGCCGGGTGCGGTTCCTTCACGGCGCGGCCCCCGCGCACGACCTGACCTATACCGACGTGTTCATGGCGCCGGCCCGTTCCGACCTCGGCTCCCGGCTCGACGTCGACCTGTCCACCGGCGACGGCACGGGCACCACCATCCCGCTGGTGGTGTCGAACATGACCGCGGTCGCGGGTCGGCGGATGGCCGAGACGGTGGCCCGGCGGGGCGCGATCGCGGTGATCCCGCAGGACATCCCGATCGAGGTGGTGGCGAACGTCGTCGCCTGGGTGAAGCGGCGTCACCTGGTCTACGACACGCCGATCACGCTGGGCCCGACCGAGACCGTCGGCGACGCCATCCACCTGCTGCCCAAGCGTTCGCACGGCGCGGTCATCGTGGTCGACGAGGCCGGCCGGCCGGTGGGCGTGGTCACCGAGGCGGACACCGTGGGCGTCGACCGGTTCGCCCAGCTGCGCCACGTGATGTCCACGGAGCTGCACACCGTGCCGGCGGACGCGGACCCGCGTACCGGCTTCGACCTGCTCTCCGCGGGTCGGCGCCGGCTCGCCCCGGTGGTGGACGCGGACGGCCGGCTGGTCGGGGTGCTGACCCGGCAGGGTGCGCTGCGGGCCACCCTCTACACCCCGGCGGTGGACGACCGGGGGCGGCTGCGGATCGCGGCGGCGGTCGGGATCAACGGTGACGTCACCGGCAAGGCCGCCGCGCTGCTCGAGGCGGGGGTGGACACGCTGGTCGTGGACACCGCGCACGGTCACCAGACGCGGATGATCTCGGCGTTGCAGGCGGTCCGCAAGCTGGACCCGGGCGTCCCGATCGCCGCCGGCAACGTGGTCACCGCCGAGGGCGTACGCGACCTGGTCGAGGCTGGCGCGGACATCATCAAGGTCGGCGTCGGGCCCGGCGCGATGTGCACCACCCGGATGATGACCGGCGTGGGCCGGCCGCAGTTCTCCGCCGTACTCGACTGCTCGACGGCAGCTCGCGAGCTGGGCCGGCACGTCTGGGCCGACGGCGGTGTGCGACACCCGCGCGACGTGGCGCTCGCGCTCGCCGCCGGCGCGTCGAACGTGATGATCGGCTCCTGGTTCGCCGGCACCTACGAGTCGCCCGGCGACCTGTACACCGAGCCGGACGGCCGGCGGTACAAGGAGAGCTTCGGGATGGCCTCGGCGCGGGCGGTCAGCGCCCGTACCGCCGACGACAGCCCGTACGACAGGGCCCGCAAGGCGGTGTTCGAGGAGGGCATCTCGTCGGCCCGGATGTACCTGGATCCGTCCCGGCCCGGCGTCGAGGATCTGATCGACGAGATCATCGCCGGGGTTCGCAGCGCCTTCACCTACGCCGGTGCGCGAGACCTGACGCAGTTCCACGAGCGGGCGATCGTGGGCGTGCAGAGCGCCGCCGGCTTCACCGAAGGAATGCCCCTCCCCACCAGCTGGTAACGGCACCCACCTCGCCCTACCCCCCACCCCCCCGGGCCCACCCACCTCAGGGTCGATCATGGAGTTGTGGTGCCCCGTAAAAGGGGTGCCGATGGGCGAACCGCCCACCACAAGTCCATGATCGACGCGTTTGGGGGCGGGCGTTTGGGGCGATCAGGTCGCCAGGCGGCTCAGGACGTTGCGGGCTGCCTCGCGGGGGTTGTCGCCGACCCGCTCGGGCAGCGCGCCGGCCAGCCAGAGGGTCGCGAAGCCGTGCGCGATCGACCAGGCGGCGAGCGCGTCCCGGTCGGCGTCGGCGGGGACGCCGCCGACGGGTAGCGCCGCCACCCCGGAGCGGAGCGCGGCGCCGGCGCGCTCGCGGGCGGCGATCAGCTCGGCGTCGTCGGCCCGGTAGAGCTCCGGACGGAACATCACCTCGAAGTACGCCCGGTGCCCGACGGCGAAGTCGACGTAGGCGACGCCGGCCTCCAGCAGGTCGTCATCCGCCTCGGTCAACGTCTGGGTCAGCAGGTCGAACCCCTGGGCGGCGAGCGCGGTGAGCAGGCCCGCCTTGTCGCCGAAGTGGTGCGCGGGCGCGGCGTGCGAGACGCCGGCCCGGCGGGCCAGGTCGCGCAGGCTCAACGCGGCCGGCCCGACCTCCTCGATCGCGTCGAGCGCGGCCGCGAGCAGAGTGCGACGGAGGTCGCCGTGGTGGTACGAGCGCGTCTCGGTCATACCGGGATCCTATCTTGCCATTGACAAGATGCCAGCGCCTGACGCAATCTTGTCACCGACAAGTTGCTGCGAGGAGGATTCCGATGGCACCCCTGATCGCCCTGGTTCTCGGCACCGCGCTGGCCCGACTCGCCGGCCTGGCCGGCATCTCCGCACTCGACGGCTGGCACCCCGCACTGCGGGTCGGGCTGGCTCTGATGTTCGTGCTGACCGGCGTCGCGCACTTCGCGGGACAGCGCCGCGCCGACCTGATCGCGATGGTTCCGCCCCGACTGCCCCGGCCGGACCTGCTGGTCACCCTCACCGGCGTACTGGAGCTGGCCGGCGCCGTCGGCCTGCTGATCCCGGCGACCGCCCGCCTGGCCGCGGCCGGCCTCGGCCTGCTCATGCTCGCGATGTTTCCGGCCAACGTCTCGGCCGCTCGCCGGAGCCTGACTCTCGCCGGGCGTCCGGTCACCCCGCTCGGGCAGCGCACCGCCCTGCAGATCGTGTTCGTCGCCACTGCGGCGGTAATTTCGTTTGGCCCCTGACTATCAGGGGGCTAACCTGTGCCCGTGGAACTCGTCACCCTCCAGGACGTGCCGATCGGGCGACTGCTGGTGGTGGCCGGGCACCTCGTGGGGCAGCGTTGGAACCGCTACCTCGCCGAGGAGCACGGCCTCACCCAGGCCGGCATGGTCACCCTGATGACGCTCGCTCGTCATGGCGAGCTGCCGCACCGCGAGGTCGCCGAGAAGGGGTTCGTACGCCCGGCGACCCTGACCGGCATCGTCGACACGCTGGCCCGCGACGGTCTCGTCGAACGGCAGCGCGACGACAGCGACCGGCGCAGCATCCGACTCGCCATCACCCCCGCCGGGCGGGAGAAGGTTGCCGCGCTCAGCGCACTCATGCATACCGGACGACCGCTCACCTCGATCGACGCCGACCCGGCGAAGGCCCAGGTGATCCGGGAGTTCCTGCTGGAGGTCATCGGCAGCGGGGACGACCCGCGGATGACCGGACGCCCAACCGAACCGAAGGACCCGGCGTGCTGATCCGACTCCTGCGCGGCCAACTGCGCACCTATCAGAGACCGTTGCTGGCGGTGGTGCTGCTCCAGTTCGTGGGCACCATGGCCTCGCTCTACCTGCCCAGCCTCAACGCGGACATCATCGACCAGGGCGTGGCCCGGGGCGACACCGACTACATCGTGCGTACCGGCGGCTGGATGCTGCTGGTCAGCCTGATCCAGATCGTCTGTTCCATCGCCGCGGTCTATCTGGGCGCGCGGATCGCGATGGGCTTCGGCCGCGACGTCCGCGCCACGCTGTTCGGGCACGTCAACCGCTTCTCCGCGCGCGAGGTGGCCCGGTTCGGAGCGCCCTCGCTGATCACGCGGAACACCAACGACGTGCAACAGGTGCAGATGCTGGTGCTGATGAGCTGCACGATGCTCGTCGCCGCACCGATCATGAGCGTCGGCGGCGTCTTCATGGCGCTGCGTGAGGACATCGGGCTCTCCTGGCTGATGCTGGTCAGCGTGCCGGTGCTCGCCATCACGCTCGGCGCGATCATCCGTCGGATGGTGCCGGGCTTCCGGCTGATGCAGACCCGGATCGACACCGTCAACCGGGTGCTGCGCGAGCAGATCACCGGCATCCGGGTGGTCCGCGCGTTCGTTCGCGAGCCGTACGAGACGGATCGCTTCGCCGCCGCGAACGCCGACCTGACCGCCACCGCGCTGCGGACCGGACGGCTGCTGGCGTTGATCTTCCCGGTGGTCATGCTGGTGCTGAACGTCTCCAGCGTGGCGGTGCTCTGGTTCGGCGCGCAGCGGGTGGACGCCAACGCGATCCAGGTCGGCGCGCTCACCGCGTTCCTGCAGTATCTGATGCAGATCCTGATGGCCGTGATGATGGCCACCTTCATGCTGATGATGGTGCCCCGGGCCGCGGTCTGCGCCGAGCGGATCGTCGAGGTGCTGGACACCGACTCCTCGGTGGCCCCCTCCACCGCCCCGGTCACCGAGCTGTCCAGCAGGGCCGAGCTGGAGCTGCGCGGGGTGCGCTTCCAGTACCCGGGCGCGGTCGAACCGGTGCTGCGCGACATCTCCTTCCGGGCGACGCCGGGCACCACCACAGCGATCATCGGCAGCACCGGTGCGGGCAAGACGACGCTGCTGTCACTGATCCCCCGCCTCGTCGACGTCACCGGCGGCGCGGTGCTGGTCGACGGCGTGGACGTACGCGACCTCGCACCCGACGAACTGTGGCGACGCATCGGGTTGGTGCCGCAACGGCCGTACCTGTTCACCGGCACGGTCGCCAGCAACCTGCGCTACGGCAACCCGGACGCCACCGACGAGGAACTGTGGACGGCGCTGGAGATCGCCCAGGCCCGGGACTTCGTGGCCCAGATGCCCGGCGGCCTGGACGCACCGATCGCCCAGGGCGGCAGCACCGTCTCCGGTGGTCAGCGGCAACGTCTGGCCATCGCCAGGGCCCTGGTCCGGAAACCGGAGATCTACCTGTTCGACGACTCGTTCTCCGCGCTGGACCTCGGCACCGACGCGCGGCTGCGGGCGGCACTGCGGCCGGTCACCGCACAGTCCGCCGTGGTGATCGTGGCCCAACGGGTCTCCACCATCGTGGACGCCGACCAGATCATCGTGCTCGAGAACGGAGGGGTCGTCGGAGTGGGACGACACGCGCAGTTGTTGGAGACCTGCCCGACGTACGCCGAGATCGTGGCCTCCCAGCAGACGACGGAGGTGCCGGCATGAGCGAGCCCGACGAGCCGCGGACCGCGACCGTACCCAGTCAGCAGCCCGCCGGCGACACCCCGCCGCAAGCCGGCGGTGAAGCCGCTCAGCAGCCCGGCGGCGAAGCCGCTCAGCAGCCCGGCGGCGAAGCCGCGCAGCAGCCCGGCGGCGACACGCGGACGCCGAAGCGGCTGCCGCCCGGCCGTGCGGGCGGTGGGCCGCCGTGGATGAGCGCCGGGATGCCCGCCGAGAAGTCGATGAACTTCGGACCGTCGGCCCGGCGGTTGCTCGGTCGGCTCCGCCCACACCGGCTGCACCTGGCCGCCATCATCACCCTCGCGGTGGTGAGCGTCGGCTTCAGCGTGGCCGGGCCGAAGATCCTCGGCCACGCCACCGACCTCATCTTCACCGGGGTGATCGGTCGGCAACTGGAGCCCGGCACCACCACCGAGCAGGCCGCCGCCGCAGCGCGGGCCAGCGGCAACGGCAGCTTCGCCGACATGCTGGCCCGGATGGACGTGGTGCCCGGGGTCGGCATCGACTTCGACGCCCTGCGCCGGGTGCTGCTGCTGGCGCTCGGGCTCTACCTCGCGGCGAGCCTGCTGTCGTGGTGGCAGGGCTGGCTGCTCAACGGCGTCGTCCAGCGCACCGTGCTGCGGCTGCGCGCCGAGGTGGAGGAGAAGCTCAACCGGCTGCCGCTGCCCTACTTCGACCGGCAACCCCGAGGCGAGCTGCTCAGCCGGGTCACCAACGACATCGACAACATCTCCACCAGCCTCCAGCAGACCCTCAGCCAGCTGCTCACCTCGCTGCTGACGGTGGTCGGCGTGTTGGCCGTGATGTTCTGGATCTCGCCGCTGCTGGCCCTGGTGGCCCTGGTCGCGGTGCCGCTGTCGGTGCTGGTCACCCAGCGCATCGCCAAGCGTTCGCAGAAGCAGTTCATCGCCCAGTGGACGCACACCGGCGAGCTGAACGGCCAGATCGAGGAGGCGTACACGGGCCACGAGCTGGTGAAGGTCTTCGGCCGGCAGCGCGAGGTGGAGGCGGCGTTCCACGCGAAGAACGAGGAGCTGTTCCGGGCCAGCTTCGGCGCGCAGTTCATCTCCGGGATCATCATGCCGTCGATGATGTTCATCGGAAATCTGAGCTACGTGGCGATCGCCGTGGTCGGTGGGCTGCGGGTCGCCTCCGGCTCGATGAGCCTCGGTGACGTGCAGGCGTTCATCCAGTACTCCCGCCAGTTCACCCAGCCGCTCACCCAGCTCGCGTCGATGGCCAACCTGCTCCAGTCCGGAGTGGCGTCCGCCGAGCGGGTCTTCGCGGTGCTCGACGCCGACGAGCAGACACCCGACCCGGCCGAGCCGGTCCGGGTCGCCGACCCGCACGGCCGGGTCGAGTTCGAGCATGTCTCGTTCCGCTACGAGCCGGACAAGCCGCTGATCGACGACCTGTCGCTGGTCGCCGAGCCGGGGCACACGGTGGCCATCGTCGGCCCGACCGGCGCCGGCAAGACCACCCTGGTCAACCTGATCATGCGGTTCTACGAGCTGGACGCCGGCCGGATCACCCTCGACGGGGTGGACATCACCACGATGCGCCGCGACGACCTGCGCGGACGGATCGGCATGGTGCTCCAGGACACCTGGCTCTTCGGCGGCACCATCCGCGACAACATCGCCTACGGCCGGCCGGACGCGACCGAGGAGGAGATCGTCGCCGCAGCCCGTGCCACCTTCGTCGACCGGTTCGTGCGCAGCCTGCCCGACGGCTACGACACGGTCATCGACGAGGAGGGCAGCAACGTCAGCGCCGGCGAGAAGCAGCTGATCACGATCGCCCGGGCGTTCCTCGCCGAACCGTCGCTGCTCATCCTCGACGAAGCCACCAGCTCGGTGGACACCCGCACCGAGGTGCTGCTCCAGCGGGCGATGGCGGCGCTGCGCTCGGACCGGACCAGCTTCGTCATCGCCCACCGCCTCTCCACCATCCGCGACGCCGACCTGATCCTGATGATGGAGAACGGCCGGATCGTCGAGCAGGGCACCCACGAGCAGTTGCTCGCCGCCCAGGGCGCGTACCACCGGCTCTACCGGTCCCAGTTCACCGGCGCGGTGGTCGACGAGGAACCCGCCGTTCCCGCCGCCCAGCCCGCGTCGGTCTGAGGGCGGGTCAGTGCGGCGGGAGCAGGTCGGCCGCGCGGGCGGCGACCTGCCCGCCGATCAGGGCCAGCGCGGCGTCGACGGGCATCGGGTCCAGGGCGCGGCCGCCGCGCGGGCGCAACGCGAGGCGACCGTCGGCCACCTCCCGGGCGCCCAGCACCCCGAGGTACGGGACGCGGCGGCGGGCCGCGTCCCGGATCCGGGCGCCCAGCGAGCCGGCGACGTCGACCTCGACCCGCAGGCCGGCGTCGACGGCCCGCCGGGCCAGCTCCGCCGCCGCGTCGGCCTGCCCGTCGTCCACCGGCAGCACCACCAGCTGCACGGGCGCGTACCAGGCCGGGAAGGCACCCTCGTGCACCTCGATGAGGTACGCGAACAGCCGTTCCATGCTGCCGACGAGGCTGCGGTGCAGCATGACCGGCCGGTGCCGGCTGCCGTCGGGACCGGTGTACGACAGGTCGAACCGCTCCGGCTTGTCGAAGTCGAGTTGGATGGTGGAGATGGTCGACTCCCGGCCGGCCGCGTCGACGATCTGGATGTCGATCTTCGGCCCGTAGAAGGCGGCCTCACCGGGTGCCTCGACGTACTCCACCCCGGCCAGTGCTCCCCGGAGCAACTCCTCGGCGCGGGCCCACTGCGCGTCGTCGCCGACGTACTTCCCGCCCGGCCCGCGCACCGACAGCCGGAGGCCGGCCGGGCGGACGCCGAGCGCGGCGTGCGCCTCCCGGATCAGCCGCAGAACCTCCGCGACCTCCTCGCCCACCTGCTCTGGCGCGCAGAAGGTGTGCGCGTCGTTGAGCGAGATGGCGCGTACCCGGGACAGCCCGCCGAGCACTCCCGAGCGCTCCGAGCGGTACATCCCGCCCAGCTCCGCGATCCGCAGCGGCAACTCCCGGTAGGACCGGCCCCGTGCCCGGAACACCAGCGCGTGGTGCGGGCAGAGCGCCGGGCGGAGCACGAACTCGTCGTCGGCGCTCAGCCGCATCGGCGGGAACATGTCGTCGGCGAAGTAGCCGAGATGGCCGGAGAGCTCGAAGAGTTCGCGTTTGCCCAGCGGCGGCGAGTAGACGTGCTGGTGGCCGGAGCGGCGCTCCAGCTCCCGGACGTACTCCTCGACGGCGTGCCGGGCGGCGGCGCCGGCGGGCAGCCAGATCGGCAGGCCGGCGCCGGCCAGCGGATCGGAGACGAAGAGGTCCAGCTCACGGCCGAGCCTGCGGTGGTCGATCATGTCGGGCTCCTGGATCGGGTACGACCCGGGAGCGACCTCGACACCGAACGCCGCGCGGGCCTCGGGAGCGGATCGCCCCGGGGCCTGGTCGACGGTGGTTACGTCAGAGCGGCGCGCCGGGGACACCCGGCGTCGTGGTCACCACTACCGCACTGCGCATTCCGCGACGCTACCCATCGGGCGGTCGAGGACGCACCCGGATTTACGGCGGCAAGGGAGGAGGCGGGCCGCCGGCGCGGGACCCGCCGGCGGCCCTGGCGGCCCGAAAACGTCAGGAACGGGGGACCCGACGGGCGGAGCCGCGCCGACAACGGTACGCCGACGAACGCCGATCCGCCGACCGCTCCGGCACGGGTGGAACCGTCACCCGAGGCTGGTTCGCCTCGTTGTACCTGGGTGGCCCGGTCGTGTCGACGGTCACGACGGGGTGGGGCTGTCCACGGTGACGCCGGACACGCCGTCAGGCTCGAGACACCCAATCGGCCGCATTCGGCGAGGTGGCAGGCGTGCCCGAACTACTGACTGACGTCGCATCGCCGGCGTGGGCGTACCTGGTGCTGCTCGGCTTGCTGATCGCGGACGCGTTCGTACCCGTCATCCCCACCCAGATCGTCATGATCACCAGCGGTGCCCTCACCGTCTACGGCGGGCTCAGCCTGCCGGTCACCATCGCCGTCGGCGCGCTCGGCGTGTTCGCCGGGGACCTGGCCTGCTACCTGCTCGGTCGAGGTGCGCCCGACCGGCGGGCACCCCGGCACGCCGAGCCCAGCCGGGCCCGCCGGGTGGCCATCCGGGTCACCCAGGGGCTCCGGCAACCCGGGCCGCTGGTGATCCTGCTCTGCCGATTTGTGCCCGGTGGCCGGATGGCGGCCTGCTTCTCGGCCGGTCGCAGCCGCTACCCGTACCGGCTGTTCGTGCTCTACGAGGCGATCGCCGCGCTCGGCTGGGCCACGTACGGCGCGCTGGTCGGGCACCTCGGCGGCACCGCGCTCACCGAGTCGGCATGGCGGCTTGCCATCATCGCCACCGCCGCGGCGGCCGGTTTCGCGGCGGCCGGCTGGGCGATGACCCTGGTCGCTGCCCGCCACGCCCGCGCCGCAACCGACATCCCCATCGACTGAGTGTCGACAGACCTGCGGGTATAAGCCCGGCCCAACTGGCCGAGGCGGCGGGGTTGACTCAGGCGCGTATCAGCCAGATTGAAAGCGGCGGGCACACCAGCCTCGAAACCCTCCGCGCCTACGTCACCGGCCTCGGCGGCCACCTTGAGGTCGTCGCCCGCATTGGGAACATCCCACTGGACGTTGCGTGATCTGGCGAGGTCACCTCCTCGGGTCCGGGTGCCTGTAGGGGTGGTCCCTGGGGACGATTTCGGTGGGCTTCCCCGATTCGGCTCGGGTACCCGCGGCGACAGGCTGAGGCATGCCTGGAACCCGGACTACCGGCTTACTGGCCCTCGGCGGGATCGCCATGGCGGCTGTCCTCACCGTGATCGGTCACCTCGAAGTCAACGACGACCTCAACCCGTGGGCGTTGACCATCAGCGACTTCGCCGTCTCCGACCGGGGCGGCGCCATCGACGTCGCCATGGTGGTGCTGGCGTTCGCCACCGTGGCACTGCTGTCCGGCCTGCGCCACACCGGCCCGCCCCGACGCAACGTCGGCCGGACGGCCGAGCTGCTGCTCGGCGCATGGGTGGCCGGGCTGCTGGCGGCCGCGGTGGTGCCGACGAACGAGCCGGGCACCGCCATGACCACCACCGCGTACGTGCACCGGTACGCCTCGGTGGTCGCCTTCCTGGCGCTACCGGTCGCCGGCTGGCTGCTCGCCCGCCGACCCGACCTGACAACCGCCGCCCGGCCGCTGCGTGCCCTCGTCCTGCTCAGCCTGGCTCTGGCAGCGGCCATGATCTGGTCCGCCTACCCCGGCGACCGAATGCTCATCGGTCTGGCGGAACGCCTCCTCATCGTCACCGAGGTAGCCGTCCTGGCCACGGTAGCGATAACGCAAACCCGCGCCGCCACCGCCACCACCGCCCCCACCACCGCCACCGCTGCCGCTGCCGCTGCCGCTGCCGCCGATCATGGAGTTGTGGTGCCTCACAAAAGGGGCTTGACGGCATGAACCGGCCACCACAACTCCATGATCGACCGGGCGGGGGCGGGGGGCGGGGGGCGGGGGGCGGGGGGCGGGCGGAGGGGGAGCGCGGCGGGGGGGTGGGCGGGCGGGCGGGCGGGGGGATTACTCCAGCTCGTGGAGCATCAGCTGGCGGGCGGCTTCGGTGATGGAGCCGGAGAGACTCGGGTAGATGGTGATGGTCTGGGCCAGCTCGTTGACCGTCAGGTTGTTCTCCACGGCCATGGTGATCGGCAGAATCAGCTCGCTGGCCTTGGGGGCGACCACCACACCGCCGATGACCTGCCCGCTGGCGGGCCGGCAGAACAACTTCACGAAACCGTCGGACAGGTCGTCCATCTTGGCCCGGGCGTTGCCGGACAGCGGCAGCATCACCTGCCGGGCCGGCACCTTGCCCGCGTCCACCTCGTCCTGTGAGACGCCGACGGTGGCCAGCTCCGGGTCGGTGAAGACGTTCGCGGCGACGGTCCGCAGCCGCAGCGGGCGGACCGCCTCACCGAGGGCGTGCCACATCGCGATCCGGCCCTGCATGGCGGCGACGCTGGCCAGCAGCAGAACCCCGGTGCAGTCGCCGGCGGCGTAGATGCCGGGCACGTTGGTCCGGGAGACCCGGTCGACCGTGACGTAGCCGCCACGGCCCAGCTCCACGCCGTACTCGGCCAGGCCCAGGTTGGCGGTGTTCGGGACCGAGCCGACCGTGATCAACGCGTGCGAGCCGGTGACCTTGCGGCCGTCGGACAGCTCCACCTCGACCCCGTCGGCGGTACGCCGCACCGCGTCGGCCCGCGAGTTGTTGAGGATCTCCATGCCCCGGTTGCGGAACACCCGCTCGATGGCGGACGCCGCGTCGGCGTCCTCGTGCGGCATCACCCGGTCCCGGCTGGAGACCAGGGTGACCTCGACGCCCATGGCCAGGTACGCGCTGGCGAACTCCGCGCCGGTCACGCCGGAGCCGACCACGATCAGGTGCTCCGGCAGCTCCGGCAGGTCGTACACCTGGCGCCAGGTCAGGATGCGTTCACCGTCCGGTACGGCGGTGGGCAACTGGCGGGGTGTCGAGCCGGTGGCCACCAGCACGGTGGACGCGGCGATCGAGTATTCCTCGCCACCGTCGGCCGGGGTGACGATCACCCGGTGCGTGTGCCCGAGGGTGTCCTCGCCGAGCCGGGCGGTGCCGGCCACGAAGGCGACCCCCGCCTTGAGCAGCTTGGCGTGGATGTCGGCGGACTGGGCCAGCGCCAACCGCTTGACCCGCTCGTGCACCGCCCGCGCGTCGACGGTGACGGCCTCCAGGCCGTCGGAGTGCACCCCGAACTCCTCGGTGTCCCGGTAGCCGGTGACCACCTCGGAGCTGGCGATGAAGGTCTTCGACGGCACGCAGTCGGAGAGCACGCACGCCCCACCCGCCCCGTCGGCCTCGACCACGGTGACATCGGCGTCCAGCTGGGCGGCGACGAGGGCCGCCTCGTACCCGGCCGGCCCCCCGCCGATGATCACGATCCGGCTCACAGCGTTCGCCCTTCGTTGATGCTCACAGTGACTTTCTTCTCCCGAACGCACCCGACACGCACAGTCGTATTCTCCCCCACCCGCCCGCCGGGCTATCGTCATCGCCGTGCGTCATCACGCCGCCTACGGCTCAAACCTTGATCCCGCCCGGATGCGCGCCTACTGCCCGCACTCGCCGATGGTGGGCACCGGCTGGCTGGAGGGGTGGCGGCTGACCTTCGCCGGGGCGGACGTGATCGGTTGGGAGGGCGCGGTGAGCACCCTCGTCGAGTCCCCCGGCGACCGGGTGTTCGTGGCGATCTACGACATCCACCCGTTCGACGCCGCCCAGCTCGACGAGCTGGAGGGAGTCGCCGCCGGCACGTACCGCAAGCTGCACGTGCGGGTCTCCACCCTCGACGGCGACGTGACCGCGTGGATCTACGTGTTCGACGGGTACGAGGGCGGCCTGCCCACGTCGTGGTATCTCTCGGAGATCGCCAACGCCGCCGAGAAGGCGGGCGCGCCGGACGACTACGTCAACGAGCTGCGGTCCCGCCCCACCGGCACCGCGTCCGCGTAGCGCGTCTCCCACACCCCTCAGTCTGCAACCGTCGCCGGTCGGCGCGGGCGTCGGGCCCCGTCAGCGTCGTCAATCACACACCGTGGCCGGGACGGAAAGCTCGTACATGTCGGTCCATCGGGTCTCCCGCAGGCCCACCGACCGGTAGAGGGACAGCGGCGTGGTCGGGTTGCTGAGATCCACCCCCAGGCCGGCCGCCATCCGACCCTTCTCGGCGTAGCGGGCGAAGGCGCGGCGCAGCAGCGCCGCACCCACACCCCGCCGACGGTACGCGGGCAGCACCGACAGGCTCTTCACGAAGCCCTCCTGCTGGTCCAGGGCTTGGTCGGAGGACTGCAACGCGCCGGCCGGCACCCCGTGCACCTCGGCGACGAACCACTCGTCCCAGGCGGTCAGATCACCGATCCGGGCGCGCCACCGCTCGTACGACAGCGGCTCGTGGTCCGGGGTGTCACGGAAGGCGATGTCGTGGATCCGGTGGAACTCCCGCAGGTCGGCCTCGTCGTCGGGGCGGACCGGTCGCACCGTCACCCCGGGTGGCGGGGCCGGCTCGGCGGGCAGGTCGGCCAGCATGCGACGCATTCGGACGTACCGCTTGGCCAGGGTGAAGCCGGCAGCGCGCAGGTCGGCTTCCCAGGCGCGTTCCGGGGCGAAGACCGCGCACCGGACGGTGAGTGCGGGCAGCCCGCGCTCGGCGGCCCGTTCGGCGACCCGGTCGAGTTGGCGGGCCAGCAGCGGCGCCCGGAGCACGGCGGCCCGGCCCGGGTCGACGTACACCTCCACGAACTCCCGGCCGACGCCGGTCGGGTTGTCCACGGTCGCCCAGCCCACCACGTCGTCGTCTGGGTCCACGGCCAGCCAGGAGTCCCGTGCCGGGTCGAAGAAGGGCGCGGTGAGCGACGCCGCCACGTCCTCGGCGTCGAAGTCGGGATGGCCGATGGCGAAGGTGTCGGCGGCGTGCACCACCGCGAGGATCGCCGGAACGTCGTCGAGGGTGGGTCGGCGCGCGGTCCAACCTGCGGGGAGGGTCACGGCAGCTGATCCTGGCAGCCGGCGGGTGCCGGCGCCGCCCATTTTCCGGCCGGTCGGCCGGCTCAGGCGAGGTCGGCCCGGGTGCGGTGCAGCAGCTCCACCAGTTCGGCGCCGTCGGCTGGGCCGAGTGCCACGAACGCCGGCGCGGCCAACCGGTTGGTCACCGCCTCCGCCCACAGCCGCCGACGCACCAGCGGCCCGACCGGCGGGTACGGGGGCGGCCAGCCGCAGGCCACCGCGCCGGCCTCACCCTCCGGCCCGGCCAGCACCGCCTCCAGCGGTGTCATCCCGGCGGCCCGCACGGCCAGCAGGTACGCGCCGGTGAAGTGCTCGCGGAGCAGGCGCAGCCCGGCGGCGCAGCGGGCACCGGGGGTGTTCTCCGGCAGCGGCATGGCCCGCCACGCGGCGAAGAGCGGCATGCCGCTGGCGTCCGCCGCCGCCACCGCCCGCTCGACGAGTTCGGACAGGCGATCGGTGCCGGGGAGCGGACCCAACTGTCGGGTGCCCCACTCGCAGCACTCGGCGAGGCTCGCGGCGGCCACCTCGATCGGCCGGGTGGACCGGGCGGCGGCGTCCCACCCGTCGGCGACCGCGTCCGGGGCGACGAAACCGAGGGCGGCGGCGGCCGTCTCGGCCCGTACGTCGCCGAGCGCCCCGGCCCGGCCGCTGATGTAGAAGGCCCAGCCGGAGATGCCGAGCAGTCGGGCTCGCCGCAGGGTGGTCGGACTGCGGCTGAACGCGTCACCCAGATCGAGCACGACGGGTTTGCTGGCTGCGGCGACCTGCTCCGGCGTCATCCGATCGCCGCCCGCGCCCACCCCGGCGGGGCGGCCGTCGCGGTGCCCCGATCCGGGTGCCCGGGACGGGCCGCCCGCTGGTCGTCGTCCATCGATGGTCAGTCTGCCGCGCCACCGCCGGAGTCCGCAGTCCCCTCTTCGGCCGCCAGCGCCTCCACCGCCGCCTCCACCTCGCCGGCGCGCCGCCGGGCCACGGTGACCGCCCGCTCGGCCGCGCGCCGGGCGAGCCTGGCCCGGCTGAGATCCTGCTCGGCGACCGCCCGCCGCCGCTCCAACTCGGCCAGCTCGGTCTCGATCGCCTCCAGCGCCTCGACGCCGTCGCGTTCCTCCCCGTTCGCCTCGGCCAACTCGTCCTCGGCCCGCTGCTGGTCGGACCGGGCCCTGGCCAGCTCCCGGTCCAGCGTCCGGCGCTGCCGATCCCGTTCGGCGCGGGCCGCCCGCTCGGCCGCCCGTTCGGCGCGTTCGGCGGCCCGGTCGGTGGCCGCCTCGGGCGGTACCCGCTGGGCCCCGGGTCGGCGGGTCGGCCGTTCCGGCTCCTCATCGGTGCCGGTGACCAGCCGCAGCTGTGGCCGGGGCACCTCGCCGAAGCCGGCGTAGGTCGCCGACCGGAGCAGGCGCCCGGCCCGGACCTGCTCGGCGACCTCGGCGTCGGAGAGCGCCGCGTTGAGGGTGGCTTCCACCTCGGCCAGCGGCAGTTTGCCGGCCGGTGGGGCGTCCGGCTCCGCCGCGGCGAGCTTGCGGACCTCGGCGACGAGGGCGCCGACCACGGCCCGGCGCTGGGCGGACAACTCCCGCAGCCGGGGCCCGCGCAGTTCCCGCTGGGCGGCCCGCAGCGCGTCGGCGAGCTGCACCAGGTCGGCGACCAGCTCGGGACGGTGGATGGCGAGGAGGTTCACCAGCCAGGCGGCCACCGTGGGGCGGCGCAGTCGGGCCAGTTGCCGGGCGGTCGCCGGGTCGCCGGCGCGCCGCGCCTCGGCCACGGCGGCGTCCCGGGCGGCCACGAACCGGTCCGGTGGGATGCGGTAGAGCTGCTGCACCAGCTCCGGGGAGGGGCCGGGCATCGCTCAGACGTCCACCCGGCTACCGGGCTCCAGACGCTGGTACTCGGTGCCGGACAGCGCCGTGTACTGCCGGTCGAGCACACCCAGCCCGTTGTCGTTGAGCAGCCCGTCGTGCAACGCGTACGCCCGGCGGGGCGCGACCGCCCGGATGAAGTCGACCACCTCGGAGAACTTCGACCAGGGGGCGTGGATCGGCGCGAAGAGCGTGTCGACCGGCGTCTCGTCCGGCACCACCAGGGCGTCACCCGGGTGGTAGACCACGTCGTTGATCAGGTAACCGAGGTTGTCGACCACCGGGATGTCCGGGTGGATCACCGCGTGCCGCCCGCCGTACGCGCGGATGGCGACGCCGGCGGCGGTGAACGACTCACCGGCCGTGACCGGGTGCAACACGTCGGCCGCGTCGCCCAGGGTGCCGGCGAGCGAGGCGGGCCCGTGGATCGGGAACGGCCGCCGGTCGAGTTCCAGGCGGACCGCCGCCACGTCCAGGTGGTCGGGATGTTCGTGGGTGATCAGCACCGCGTCCGCACCGTCCAGTGCCGCCGGGTCGCTGAACACCCCGGGGTCGACGACGAGCACTCCCCCGTCGTGTTCCACCCGGAGGCAGGAGTGGGCGTACTTGGTGAGCCGCATCGTGACTCCTCGATTATCGAATCGTGACGTCTTGAGCGCAGTCTGCCGGAACCGGCCGCCGCGCGCGCCGCGTCCGAGGTATCGCCACACCGGTTGACAACGATGGGAGCGGGGATGGACGGACGAGCGGGAGGACGTCGCGGCGCACTGCTGGCGGCGACGGCACTGGCGGTGACGCTGCTGCTGACGGGTTGCGGAGCCGGCGACAGCGGATCGCAGGACACCGCGGGTTCGGCCGCCGAGGCGCCGGCGGCCAACGGGGGTGAGGCCGGCAGGGACGCCGCCGCGGGCGCACCCGAGGCGGCCGGGGCCGGCGCCCCGGACCTGCGGATCGACCAGCGGGCGATCATCTACACCGGAACGATGCGGGTGCAGGTGGACGATGTGGACGCCGCCGCCCGCGAGGCCGCCGCCGTGGCCACCCGGGCCGGTGGCTTCATCGGCGGCGACCAGCGGCGCAGTGCCGACGCCGACGCGGTGGCGGAGTTGGAGCTGCGGGTGCCGGCGGCGAAGTTCTCCGGCGTGGTGGAGGAGATTGCCAAGCTCGGCCGGCAGCAGAGCCGGGAGATCAACACCCAGGACGTCACCGAGGAGACCGTCGACCTGGACGCCCGGATCACCAGTCAGCGTGCCCGGGTGGACAGCGCCCGCCGGTTGCTGGCCCGCGCCACCTCGATCACCGACCTGGTGTCGTTGGAGAACGAGCTGGGGCGCCGGGAGGCCGACCTGGCCTCGCTGGAGGCCAAGAAGCGACGGCTCGCCGACCTGACCGCGCTCTCCACGATCACCGTCTCGCTGGCCGGGCCGGCGGCGAAGACCACCGAGGAGGAGGCCGAGACCGGCTTCCTGGTCGGGCTCGAGGGCGGCTGGAAGGCGTTCGTCGTCTCGATGACCGTCCTGCTCACGGTGCTGGGCGCGTTGCTGCCGTGGCTGGTGGCGCTCGGCGTGCCGCTGGCGGTGCTGCTGGTGGTGCTGCGCCGGCGGCGGAAGTCGCCGGCCCTGGTCGCACCGGTCAGCGCGCCGCCGCCAGTGCCCGCAGCGCGGTCTGCACCATGACGCGTACGCCGGCCGGGATGGCCCGCTCGTCCACGTCGAAGGATGCGCGGTGCAGGTCGACGTTGGGGCCCGAGCGGCCCACGCCGAGGCGGGCGAGGGCACCGGGGACGTACTCCAGATACCAGGAGAAGTCCTCGCCGCCCATGCTCTGGGGTGTCTCGGCGATCCCCTCCGGGCCGAGCGCGGCGGCGGTGGCGGCGGTCAGCACCTGGATGGCGCGGGAGTCGTTGCACACCGGCGGCCGGCCGCGCAGGTACTCCAGGTCGACCGTGGCGCCGGTCGGGGCGATCACGTCCCGGACCACCTGAGCGACGATCTTGGGAGCCTGCTCCCACGTGTCGCGGTCCATCACCCGGAGGGTGCCCGAGGCGCTGGCCTCGGATGGGATGACGTTGTAGCGGGTGCCGGCCGAGGCGTGGCCGAAGACCAGCAGCAGGCCGCTGTTGGCCGGCACCCGGCGGCTGACCAGCGCGGGCACCTCGGTGATCAGCCGACCGAGCGCGTCGACCAGGTCGACCGTCAGGTGCGGACGGGCGGTGTGCCCGCCGGGGCCGGAGAGCCGGACCGTGACGTTGTCGGCGGCCGCGGTGATCGGGCCGACCCGCAGGCCGACCTGGCCCACCGGCAGGTTCGGGTCGCAGTGCAGGGCGAAGATCTGCACCACGTCGTCCAGGCCGCCGGCCTCGATGACCTCCAGCGAACCGCAGGGCAGGATCTCCTCGGCCGGCTGGAAGATGAGCCGGACGCGGCCGTCCAGCTCACCGAGGTCGGCCAGCTGGGCCAGCAGCATGCCGACGCCGAGCAGGATCGAGGTGTGCACGTCGTGTCCGCAGGCGTGGCAGACGCCCGCCACCGTGGACCGGTAGGGCACGTCCTTCGGGTCGTCGAGCGGCAACGCGTCGATGTCGGCGCGCAGCGCGACGACCGGGCCGTCCGGGCGGCCGTTGATGTCGCAGATCACGCCGTTGCCCTTGGGCAGCAGCCGGGGTTGCAGTCCGGCCAGGGACAGCTCCCGCGCGATCAGGGCGGCCGTCTCGAACTCCGTGCCGGACAGCTCGGGGTGCGAGTGGAGGTGACGGCGCGTGGCGATCAGCCCGGGTACCCGGAGTGCGAGCAGGTGGTCCAGTTCGCGGGGCAGGGGCTGGGACCCGGGGGGCGTCTCCAGCCAGGACGACGCCAGCTGGCCGCCGGTGGGCAGCGTCAACGCACTCGTCACGTCGAATTCTCGATCACTAGAGATGGATGGATCATCGGGGACAGCAGACAGCCTAGACCTCCGGCGGTGACGCTGCGCAACCTCGTTCCGGTAATGATCGGACCGCGTAGCGTCACGTATGCCCTGCTGAGACCGCTCGGAGAGCTGTGGGACAGCAGGTAGATCGCGGTCGAAGGCCGTCATCTGCCCCTCACCTCCTACAACGCGTAACCGATCCCGGCGGACTCGAATCTCGGTGCCGGCCGCCGGCCCCTGTTGCGAATTGTCGCATTAGTCGGGGTGATGAACTGACACTCCGACAATTAGCCGACCACGCTCCGCAACGAGCCGGAAAGACGCTCACACGCGTCCGCCCGCCGTCGCCGCACAGGGTGTGCGTCCCGACGACCCGCTCGGGTTACCCGTAAACCTCGGCGGACACACCGAGGACGCCCGCAGAAGGGCCGCGCCGCCCCGGGTTCCGCCTCCCACGGTAGCTCCGCCGACCACCGCACACCCACCATGAGCTGCGAAAACAGCGAACGAGCACTCAGAAACGATCGGTCGGCCGGTACAGCCCCCACACCTCGCGCAGCGTCCCGCAGACCTCACCCACCGTGGCCCGGGCCCGCAGCGCCTCCTTCATCGGGTACAGCACGTTCTCCGTACCGTCGGCCGCGGCCCGCAGGTCGGCGAGCGCCCGCGCCACCGCGTCGGCGTCCCGCTCGGCGCGCAGCCGCGCCAGCCGGTCGGCCTGCGCCGCCTCGATCGTCGGGTCGACCCGCAGCGGCTCGTACGGCTCCTCCTGGTCCACCGTGAACCGGTTGAGCCCGACCACCACCCGCTCACCCGAGTCGATCTCCTGGGCGATCCGGTACGCGGACTGCTCGATCTCCCGCTTCTGGAAGCCGGCCTCGATCGCGTCCACCGCGGAGCCGTGGTCGGCCACCCGCTCCATCAGCTCGACGGCGGCGGCCTCGATCTCGGCGGTCATCGCCTCCACCACGTACGAGCCGGCGAACGGGTCGACGGTGGCGGTCAGATCCGTCTCGTACGCCAGCACCTGCTGGGTACGCAGCGCGAGCCGGGCGGCCTTCTCGGTGGGCAGCGCGATGGCCTCGTCGAAGCTGTTGGTGTGCAGCGACTGGGTGCCGCCGAGCACCGCGCCCAGCCCCTGCACCGCCACCCGGACGAGGTTGACCTCGGGCTGCTGCGCGGTGAGCTGCACGCCGGCGGTCTGGGTGTGGAAACGCAGCATCATCGACTTCGGATCCTTGGCGCCGAAGTCGTCGCGCATCAGCCGGGCCCAGATCCGTCGGGCGGCACGGAACTTCGCCACCTCCTCCAGCAGCGTGGTGCGGGCCACGAAGAAGAACGACAGCCGGGGCGCGAAATCGTCCACCGCGAGCCCGGCGGCCAGCGCCGCGCGCACGTACTCCACGCCGTTGGCCAGGGTGAACGCGATCTCCTGCGCGGGCGTCGCGCCGGCCTCGGCCATGTGGTAGCCGGAGATGGAGATGGTGTTCCACTTCGGCACCTCCTTGCGGCAGTACGCGAACGTGTCGGCCACCAGGCGCAGCGACGGCTTCGGCGGGAAGATGTACGTCCCCCGGGCGATGTACTCCTTGAGGATGTCGTTCTGGATGGTGCCGTTGAGCGCCGAGCCGGGCACGCCGTTCTCCTCGGCGACGAGCTGGTAGAGCAGCAGCAGCACCGAACCGGGCGCGTTGATGGTCATCGAGGTGGACACCTTGTCCAGGGGAATGTCGGCGAACAGCAGCCGCATGTCCTCAAGGGAGTCGATGGCCACGCCCACCTTGCCGACCTCGCCGTGAGCGATCGGCTCGTCGGAGTCGTAGCCCATCTGGGTCGGCAGGTCGAAGGCCACCGAGAGGCCCATCGTGCCGGCCCGCAACAGTTGGTGGTACCGCGCGTTGGACTCGGTGGCGGTGCCGAAGCCGGCGTACTGGCGCATGGTCCACGGACGGGAGGTGTACATGGTGGGGTAGACACCCCGGGTGTACGGGAACTCGCCGGGGCCGCCCAGCCGGGAGTCCAGGTCCTCCGGAAGGTCGGCACCCGTGTAGACGCCCTCGATCGGAAAACCGGACTCGCTTGACCGCCGTTCGCTCATCCCCGGATGGTAGGACGCCTGGCCACGTCATCGGGTGAGGGATACCGCACAGTGCGTCCCGACCGGTCGACAGGAGGTAAACGACAGGGCACGTTCTGTCGACTTCGATAAACGTCCGACGCGTCGGCTTTCGCATCGGGCGTCGGAACCAGCAAGATAGGGGGGTTGTGTCCCAGCCCCCCTCGATTTCCCCCGGTGGCTTTTCTGTGACTCAGATCCCGACGTGGAGCGGCGGACCGGTCAGTCCCGCCAACGGCCGAGCGGCACCCGGCACCACCATCGGTGGCCGGTACTCGCTGCGGTCCTCGGTGGGCAACGGCGGCATGGGTACGGTGTGGCGCGCCACAGACACGCTGCTGCGCCGCGACGTGGCGGTCAAGGAGGTCGTCCTGCCCCCGGGACTGGCCCCCAGTGACCGCGACGCCATGTACGAACGCACCCTGCGCGAGGCCCGCGCCGCCGCCGCCATCCAGCACCCGGCGGTCGTGCAGGTGTACGACGTGGTCACCGAGGCCGGCCGGCCGTGGATCGTGATGGAGCTGCTGGACGCCCGCAGCCTCGCCGACATGGTGATCGAGGACGGCCCGGTCGCACCCCGCGCCGTCGCCAAGATCGGCATCGCGCTGCTCGGCGCGCTGGAGGTCGCGCACGCGATCGGCGTGCTGCACCGCGACGTCAAGCCGGCCAACGTGCTGATCTGCACCGACGGCCGCTGCGTGCTGACCGACTTCGGCGTCGCCCGGATGCCCACCGACGTGCAGCTCACCACCCCCGGCATGGTGCTGGGCTCACCGCACTTCATCTCCCCCGAGCGGGCCATGGGCCAGGAGTTCGGGCCGCCGAGCGACCTCTTCTCGCTGGGTGTGACGCTCTACACGGCCGTCGAGGGACGACCGCCGTTCGACAAGGGCGATCCGATCGAGACGATGCACGCCGTCGTCGAGGACCCGCCGGCCCCGCCGCAGCGCAGCGGCCCGTTGACCCGGGTGCTGATGGGCCTGCTGGAGAAGGATCCGGCCCGCCGGCTGGACGTGCACACCTCCCGGGCCATGCTGCGCGAGCTGCTCGCCGGCCCGCTGGGCAGCACCGCCACCGCCGTGCACTCGGTCACCGACCCGTACGCGGTGGTCCCGGTGCAGCAGCGTCCCGCGCCCATCCCGCCGGCCCCGCCGGAGCCGAAGCCGGACAGCCAGATCGGCGGCCCGGCCATGCTCGCCCCCGGCGAGTCGCTCACCGACCGGTTGGCCGCACTGCGCCGGGGCGAGCGCCCCCAGCCGGCCGTCGCCGCCTCCACCGGGCTCGACGAGACGAGCGCCGACGCCCTCGCCGGCCCGCTGCACACGCCCACCGGCGCGATGCCCGCGTCCGGTCGACCCGCCACCGGGCGCACCTACGGCGGCAGCGCGGACGCGACCCAGCGCGTCGACGCCGGCGCCCACCCGGACGCCACCCAGCCGGTCACCTACGGCAGCCGGCCCGACGCCACCCAGCAGGTCGGCTACGGCGCGCCGGAGGCCACCCAGCGCATCGGCGGCACCTACGGCGGCGGCAACCAGTGGTCGGTGCCGGGCACCGGCCAGCCCTGGACGACCCCGTCCACCGCGGCGGGCGGCGGCGCCCTGGGCAAGGTCCGCGCCACCGGGGGCCAGTTGGTCACCACCGTGAAGGGCTGGCCGCGCAAGCTGCAGCTCGCGGCGGCCGGCGGGTTGGTCCTGGTGCTGCTGATCAGCGTGGTGGCACTCTCCGGCGGCGACGATTCCGCCCCGAGCACCCCGCAGGCGCAGCCCACCCCGTCCGCCCCGGCAGGTCCGGCCGTCGAGATGCAGGAGCACACGGCCCGCGGCATCCAGGTCATGGTGCCCAAGGGCTGGAAGAAGGCCACCGGCGGCTCGTACACCGACTACATCGACCCGGAGGACGACGGTCGCAAGATCCGGATCCTCACCGAGAAGTGGACCGGGACGCCCACCCGCTGGGCGGAGAGCGCGCAAAACTTCCTCCGTACCAAGAGCACCAACTGCAAGAAGCCGTACGAGCAGGTGGCCATCGCCGAGCAGCAGTTGGCGGGCAGCCCGGGCGTCGAATTCGAGTACACCTGCGGCTCCGGCGGCGAGATGCGCCACGGAGTGTGGCGCGCGGTCGTCAAGGACGGCAAGTCGTACTCGTTCTACCTCTCCGCCACCGAGGACGTGTTCGCCGAGAGCAAGCCGATCTTCGACGAGATGGTGAAGACGTTCCAGCTCACCGGAAACGGCTGAGCCGGAGGGAACCGACAGTGGTGATCCGCCGTCGTGCTATCAAGGGGCATGGCGGCGGACACGACTGACATCGACGACATTCGCGAGCAAGCCGAACGCTGGCTCGCCGACGATCCCGACCAGGCCAGCCGGGACGAGCTGACGGCGGTGCTCGACGCGCTGCCGTCGAGCGGCCCCGACCTGGCCGACCGGTTCGCCGGGCCGCTGACGTTCGGCACCGCGGGCCTGCGCGGCCCGCTGCGCGCCGGCCCCAACGGAATGAACCTCGCCGTGGTCACCCGCGCCGCCGCCGGCCTGGTCGACTGGCTCGCCGCCCAGGGCGGCACCGGCCCCCTGGTGATCGGGTACGACGCCCGGCACGGCTCCCGGCAGTTCGCCGAGCGGACCGCCCAGGTGGCCACCGGGGTCGGCCGCCCGGCGCTGCTGCTGCCCCGCCCGCTGCCCACCCCCGTCCTGGCGTACGCGGTGCGCCAACTCGGTGCGGTCGCCGGCGTGATGGTGACGGCCAGCCACAACCCGCCACAGGACAACGGCTACAAGGTCTACCTCGGCGCGGAGCTGGGCGGTGAGCTGGGCGCGGGAGCGCAGATCGCGCCGCCCGCCGACGCGGGTATCGAGGCGGCCATCCGGGCGGTCGGCCCGCTGACCGAGGTGCCGCTGGGCGCCCCCGGTCAGGTGCTCGGCGACGACCTGGTCGCCGCGTACGTCGAACGGGCGACCGCGGTGATCGACCCGGGCGGGTCGCGGGACCTGACGGTGGCGTACACCCCGCTGCACGGGGTGGGCGCCGCGGTGCTCACCGCCGCCTTCGCCCGCGCCGGGTTCCCGGTGCCCGGGGTGGTGCCCGACCAGGCCGAGCCGGACCCGGCGTTCCCCACCGTGTCGTTCCCCAACCCGGAGGAGCCGGGGGCGGTGGACCGACTGATCGCCCTGGCCGACTCGACCGGCGCGGATCTCGCCATCGCCAACGACCCGGACGCGGACCGCTGCGCCGTGGTGGTCCGCGAGGGCCGCGACGGCTGGCGGATGCTGCGCGGCGACGAGGTCGGTGTGCTGCTCGCCGACCATCTGATGCGCCGCGGGGTGACCGGGCTCTACGCCACGACCATCGTCTCGTCGTCCCTGCTGCGGGCCCTGTGCGCGGCCCGGGGTCTGCCGTACGACGAGACGCTGACCGGCTTCAAGTGGATCGTCCGGGCCGGCGGCGGGAGCGCGCCGCTGGTCTTCGGCTACGAGGAGGCGCTCGGTTACTGCGTCGCCCCCGAGCACGTACGTGACAAGGACGGCATCACGGCCGCGCTGACCGTGGCCGAGCTCGCCGCCGGCCTCAAGGCGCAGGGTCGTACGCTGACCGACCGGCTGGACGAGCTTGCCGCGGAGTTCGGCGTGCACCACACCGACCAGCTCTCCGTCCGGGTGGACGACCTGCGGCTGATCGCCGACGCGATGGCGCGGATCCGGGCGACCACCCCGACGACCCTGCTGGGGCAGCCCGTCGACAGCATCCGGGACCTGCTTCCCGAGGCGGACGTGGTGATCCTGCGGACCGCGGCGGCGCGGGTGGTGATCCGCCCCTCCGGGACGGAGCCGAAGCTCAAGGCGTACCTCGAGGTGGTGGAACCGGTCGTGGACGGTGACGTCCCGACGGCCCGCAGCCGGGCGGCGGAGGCGGTGGCCGCCCTGCGCGGCGAGATCGCCACGACTCTGGGGCTCTGACCGACGGGCCGCGCCGGGATCGACCACCCGGCCGCCCGCCCCCTCGGCGTCCTTTGCTCTGCGTCAACCCACGCTACGAAAACGGGCCCGGACTGTTGCGTCCGTTGAAGCAGAGCAAAGGACACGCAAGTAGGAGAGGCAGACCGACGCCTGGTCGCACCTCGGGAGACCTCCGCGCGCGGGGTCAGCGGCGGGGGCCGAGGGCCTGGTCGACGGCGCGGCCCAGGGCCGCGACGACCAGGCCGACCGACGGGCGGACCACCAAGTCGTCGCTGCTCACCTCGCCGGAGAAGCCGGCGCCGGTGGCGATCTGCTCCAGCCTGCGGCGCGCGTCGGCGGCGGTCTCACCGTCCACCCCGAGCGCCGACTCCATCCGCAGCACCACGACCAGGGTGGCCAGCGCGGCGGTCCGCTCGTCCGGGGCCGCCGCGCCGGTCAGCGCGTCGGCCAGCCGCTGGCGGGTCTCCGCCTCGACGGACGTGTCCACGACCGGGTAGCGGTGCACGTGGATGAAGCCCAGCTCGGTCTCGTCGACGTCCCGGACCACGCCCTGGGTGCACAGGTCGCCGAGGATCTTGTCGCGCAGGCCGTGCCGCAGGCGCTGCACCCAGGAGGCCGGCGTGTGCGGGGTGTCAGCGGCGATCCGACCCAGCACCTCGTCGGTGACCGGCTCGCCGGTGGGCGTCGGGTCGACCACGGTCAGGGACCCGTCGGCGTACGCGATCCGGCCGGCCAGGGCCAGCTCGACCAGCACCGCCGCGGCCATACCCAGGTCCAGGCTGATCCGCGGCATCGTCGCCTTGCCGGTCGAATCGTCGTAGGCGAGGAGCAGCAACTCCTCGGCGAGCGCAACACCAGTCATGGCCGGAGACGGTAGTGGGTCCGCGCACCATCGCGCGCGAACCCGCCGTTACCCGGCACCGACCGGGTGCACGATCAGAACCGGGGCATGCCGCCGAACTGGCGGTCACCGGCGTCGCCGAGGCCGGGGACGATGAACATCCGGTCGTTGAGGCCCTCGTCGATGGCGGCGGTGACCAGGCGCAACGGCAGGCCGGAGCGTTCCAGCCGCTCGATGCCGACCGGCGCGGCGAGCACGCAGAGCACGGTGATGTCGGTGCAGCCCCGGTCGGCCAGCAGCCGGCAGCAGTGCTCCAGCGAGCCGCCGGTCGCCAACATCGGGTCGAGCACCAGCACCGGCAGGCCGGCCAGGTCCCGGGGCAGCGACTCCATGTACGCGCGCGGCTCGTAGGTCTCCTCGTCGCGGGCCAGGCCGACGAAGCCCATCGAGGATTCCGGCAGCAGGCCGAGCGCGGCGTCCGCCATGCCCAGCCCGGCCCGCAGCACCGGGACGAGCAGCGGCGGGTTGGCCAGCCGGGTGCCCTCGGTGCCGGTGACCGGCGTCTGCACCGGGTACCGCTCGACGGGGAAGGAGCGCGCCGCCTCGTACACCAGCATGGTGGTCAGTTCGTGCAGCGACGCCCGAAACGTCGAGGAATCGGTGCGCGTGTCCCGCATGGCGGTCAGCCGGGCCTGGGCCAGCGGGTGGTCAATGACGTGTACGTCCACGATCGCTCAACCTACCGGTCCGTTCGGCGCTTCGGTGCGGCTGCGCGGGGAGCAGCGACGCCGCTCACGCCGACCCCACCGTGACCAAGATCACTCGGCCGTCTCGTGCGTAGACTTCTCGGCATGACGGCGACAACGACGTCGGCCCGGTCGGAGCTCTCCGAGCTGGGACGATCCGAGACCGCTCTGCGGACCTTCCTGCACGGCCTGCCCGGCGTGGACCAGGTCGGCGCGGAGCAGCGGGCGGCACAGCTCGGCACCCGCTCCATCAAGACCACCGCCAAGGCGCAGGCGATCGACCTCGCGATCCGCATGGTCGACCTGACCACCCTGGAGGGTGCGGACACCCCGGGCAAGGTGCGCGCGCTGGCCGCGAAGGCACTTCGCCCGGACCCGGCCGACCCGTCCTGCCCGCACGTCGGCGCCGTCTGCGTCTACCCGGCGATGGTCCCGTACGTCGCCGAGGTGCTGCGCGGAAGCGGCGTCCACCTGGCCAGCGTGGCGACGGCCTTCCCGTCGGGACAGGCCTCCCTGGAGATCAAGCTCGCCGACACCCGGGCCGCCGTCGCGGCCGGCGCCGACGAGATCGACATGGTGATCAACCGGGGCGCGTTCCTGGCCGGGCGGTACAAGGAGGTCTACGACGAGATCGTCGCGGTTAAGGAAGCCTGCGGCCCTGCTGATGGCGGTCGCCAAGGGCGCCCGGCAGCCCACCTCAAGGTCATTCTGGAGACCGGCGAGCTGGCCACCTACGACAACGTGCGCCGGGCCTCCTGGCTGGCCATGCTGGCCGGCGGAGACTTCATCAAGACCTCCACCGGCAAGGTCCCGGTGGCGGCCACGCTGCCGGTGACCCTGGTGATGCTGGAGGCGGTCCGCGACTTCCGCGAGGCCACCGGCCGGCAGGTCGGTGTGAAGCCGGCCGGCGGCATCAAGACCACCAAGGACGCGATCAAGTACCTGGTGATGGTCAACGAGACCGTCGGCGCGGACTGGCTCGACCCGGACTGGTTCCGCTTCGGCGCGTCCAGCCTGCTCAACGACCTGCTGATGCAGCGCACCAAGCTGACGACCGGCACCTACTCCGGTCCCGACTACTTCACCCTGGACTGATAGCCGATGTTCGAATACGCCCCCGCCCCCGAGTCCCGCTCGGTGGTGGACCTCAAGCCCTCGTACGGGCTGTTCATCGACGGCGCGTTCGTCGACCCGACCGACGGCGGCAGCTTCAAGTCGATCAACCCCGCCTCCGAGGAGGTCCTCGCCGAGATCGCCGAGGCCGGCGCCCAGGACGTGGAGCGTGCGGTCCGCGCCGCCCGTACGGCGTACGACAAGGTCTGGGGTCCGATGCCGGGTCGCGACCGGGCGAAGTACCTGTTCCGGATCGCGCGTCTCATCCAGGAGCGTTCCCGCGAGCTGGCCGTCCTGGAATCCCTGGACAACGGCAAGCCGATCAGGGAGTCCCGGGACGTCGACCTGCCGCTGGTCGCCGCGCACTTCTTCTACTACGCGGGCTGGGCCGACAAGCTGGAGCACGCCGGTTTCGGGCCGAATCCGCGGCCGATCGGTGTGGCCGCGCAGGTCATCCCGTGGAACTTCCCGCTGCTCATGCTGGCCTGGAAGATCGCCCCGGCGCTCGCCGCGGGCAACACGGTGGTGCTGAAGCCGGCCGAGACGACCTCGCTGACCGCGCTGCTGTTCGCCGAGATCTGCCAGCAGGCGGAGCTGCCCACCGGTGTGGTCAACATCGTCACTGGCGCCGGCGACACCGGCCGGGCGCTGGTCGAGCACCCGGGCGTGGACAAGGTCGCCTTCACCGGCTCCACCGAGGTCGGCCGGGCCATCGCCCGATCCGTCGCCGGCACCCGCAAGAAGCTCACCCTGGAGCTGGGCGGCAAGGCCGCCAACATCGTCTTCGACGACGCGCCGATCGACCAGGCCGTCGAGGGCATCGTCAACGGCATCTTCTTCAACCAGGGGCACGTCTGCTGCGCCGGCTCCCGCCTGCTCGTGCAGGAGAACGTGGCCGACCGCGTCCTGGAGTCGCTGAAGCGGCGGATGGCCCAGCTGCGCGTCGGCGACCCGCTGGACAAGAACACCGACGTCGGCGCCATCAACTCGGCCGCCCAGCTGGAGCGGATCCGCGAGCTGTCCGACGCCGGGTCGGCCGAGGGCGCCGAGCGCTGGTCGCCGCCGTGCGAGCTGCCCGACCGGGGCTTCTGGTTCGCGCCGACCATCTTCACCGGCGTCACCCAGGCACACCGCATCGCCCGCGAGGAGATCTTCGGCCCGGTGCTGTCGGTGCTGACCTTCCGCACCCCGGCCGAGGCCGTGGAGAAGGCGAACAACACGCCGTTCGGCCTGTCGGCGGGGATCTGGACCGACAAGGGATCCCGGATCCTGTGGATGGCCGACCGGCTGCGCGCCGGCGTGGTGTGGGCCAACACGTTCAACAAGTTCGACCCCACCTCGCCGTTCGGTGGATACAAGGAGTCGGGTTACGGTCGCGAGGGCGGCCGGCACGGGCTGGAGGGCTACCTCAATGTCTGAGCGGGTCGCGGTACGAAAGACGTACAAGCTCTTCATCGGCGGGAAGTTCCCGCGCAGCGAGTCGGGACGGTCGTATCTCGTGCAGTCCTCGAATGTGTCACTGGCCTCCCGCAAGGACGCCCGGGACGCGGTGGTCGCCGCCCGCGCCGCCGTGAAGGGCTGGGCCGGCGCGACCGCGTACAACCGGGGTCAGATCCTCTACCGGGCCGCCGAGATGCTGGAGGGTCGCCGCGAGCAGTTCGTCGCCCTGGGCGTGCCCGGCGACGAGGTGGACGCCGCCGTGGACCGCTGGGTCTGGTACGCCGGTTGGGCCGACAAGCTCGCCCAGGTGTACGGCGGCGCCAACCCGGTGGCCGGCCCGTACTTCAACATCTCCGCGCCCGAGCCGACCGGTGTGGTCGCGGTGGTCGCCCCGGAGCGTCCGGCGCTGCTCGGCCTGGTCAGCGTGATCGCCCCGGCGATCGTCACCGGCAACACGGTGGTGGTGGCGGCGTCGGCGTCCGAGCCACTGGCGGCGGTGACGCTGGCCGAGGTGCTCGCCACGTCCGACCTGCCGGGCGGCGTGGTCAACATCCTCACCGGCGCGATCACCGAGACCGCGCCGACGCTGGCCGCGCACATGGACGTCAACGCGATCGACCTGACCGGCGTGACCGACGCCTCGCTCGCCGCCGACCTGGAGGTCAAGGCGGCGGAGAACCTCAAGCGGGTGCTCCGGCCGGACCTGGCCGACGTCGACTGGTCCGCCGACCCGGGCGTGGCCCGGATGACCGCCCTGCTGGAGACCAAGACGGTGTGGCACCCCAAGGGGGTGTGAGTCGTTCCCGGCCTTTGGTTTGCCGGGGGAGCCCGCCCACTCCGGGCGGTCAGGCTTGATCCCTGCGTGGGCGGGCTCCCCCGGCAAACCTGACCTGGTCCGGGTTCGTCGGGTGGTCAGCTCACGGGTTCTGCCCAGCTTGGGGTGCTCTCGGCTGGGGTGATCATGGGGTTGGCGGGGGATCGATCTCTTCGGAGCCGGTCAACCTCATGATCGACCTGGTGGGGTGGGTGGGGGTCTACTACCGGAGGTAGGATTAGCCTGTGACTCGGTTGGGCGATCTTGAGCGTGCGGTGATGGACGTGCTGTGGGACGTGGTCCCCGGCACGTCGGACGGTGTGACCGTGCGCGAGGTGGCCGACGCGCTCGACGGGCGCGAGTTGGCGTACACGACGGTGATGACCGTTCTCGACCGACTCGCCGGCAAGGGCATGGTGCAGCGGGAGCGGGAGGGCCGGGCCTGGCGGTACCGGCCGGCAGCCAGCCGCGAGGCACACATCGCCCAGCTCATGCTCGACGCCCTCGACCTGGGCGGCAGCCGGGACGCCGCGCTGGTGCGCTTCGCCCGCTCGGTCACCGGCACCGAGGCCGAGGTGCTGCGCGCCGCCCTGGGCAGCGAGGCCGGCCTGACCGGGCCGGGCTCCACCGGCGGTGACCCGGCCGGGGCCGACACCCTGACCGACCGGGTGGACGGGCCGGCGGGCCGACGGCCGGCCGGCGAGGCAGCGGAGCGGTAGGGCGTACGCCATGGCCTACGCCGTGCACTTCGCCGCCACCATGGTGGCCTGCTACCTGACCGCTCAGGTGCTGGCCCGCTCCACCTGGACGTGGCGCAGCCCCCGGGTGGCGATCATCTGCTGGCAGGCGGTCGGTCTCGCGCTGGGCCTCTCCGCGATGGGCCTGCCGATGGCTCTCGGGCTGAGCGCGTACGACCTGCCGACCGGAAGCGCCCTGCTCGCCCTGGCCAGCGACCTCGGCCACGGCACCCTGCCGATCGGGGTGACCGCGGTGCACCTCGCCGGCGTCGGGGTGGGCTTCGGCATCGGGGCGGTGCTGGTCACCACGACCGTGCGCAGCATCCACGGCACCGTCCGCGCCCAGCGCCGCCACCGTGACCTGCTCACCCTGGTCGCCCGGGACGACCCGGCCGCACCCGGCGCGCTCGTACTGGACCATCCGAGCGCCGCCGCGTACTGCCTGCCCGGGGTGAAGCCCCAGGTGGTGGTCAGCGCGGGCACGTTGAGCCTGCTGGACCGGGCCGAGCTGGCCGCCGTCCTCAGCCACGAACGGGCACACGCCCACGAGCGGCACGATCTGGTGCTGCTGCCGTTCACCGCGCTCTGCCGGGCGTTGCCGTGGTTCGGCTGGGTCCGCGACGCGCACGAGCGGGTCGCCCTGCTGGTCGAGATGCGCGCCGACGACAAGGCGTGCGAGTTGCACGCCGAGGCGCCGCTCGCCGGCGCGCTACGCCGGTTCGCCGCCGCCGGTCACCGGATCACCCCGGCCGGCGCGCTGGGCATGGGCGACCGGGATCTGGACGTACGGGTACAGCGTCTCCTGGTCAGCGACCGGCCGCCCCGGATGCTCGGCGCCACCGCCCTCGCGGTCGCCACCACGCTTGTCGCCCTGCCGATCAGCCTCTTCCTCTCCTGAGCCGACGCGCCAGCCCGCCCCACACCATCGGGGTGACGGCGTGGATGTCGCCGACCGGGTGGTCAGGTGGTCGAGTTTCCCTTTGCGGGCCTCCTCCTCCGGCGTTGCGTCACGGCACCTGACCCCGACAAGAACAGCTACTACGTCTCGTCATAGCATTATCTACTACAGGGCGTAGTAGAAATGACGTGTAGCCAAGCTACGTGTAGGGTGGCTACGACAAGGATGCCAACCTACGGAGGGCCGGCCATGGACACCCTGCTCCTCGCCCGCCTGCAGTTCGCCACCACCACCTCGATCCACTTCCTGTTCGTGGTGGTCACGCTCGGGCTGGTCACCCTGCTGGTCGGGATGCAGACCGCCTGGGTGCTCACGGGCAACCCGAAGTGGGAGCGGCTCACCCGGTACTGGGGCCAGCTCTACGTCATCAACTACGTGCTCGGCGTCGCCACCGGCATCGTGATGGAGTTCCAGTTCGGGCTGAACTGGAGTGGTCTGTCGCGCTACGTCGGCAACGTCTTCGGCGCGCCGCTGGCCATCGAGACGCTCGTGGCGTTCTTCCTGGAGTCCACGTTCCTTGGCATGTGGATCTTCGGATGGCACCGACTCCGCAAGGGCGTCCACCTCGCGCTGCTCTGGGGTGTGGCCATCACCGCGTACGCCTCGGCGTTCTGGATCATGGTGGCCAACTCCTGGCTGCAACATCCGGTCGGGTACGAGGTGCGCGACGGGATCGCCCACCTCACCGACTTCGGCGCGCTGCTCACCAACCCCAGCCTCGGCATGGCGTTCGGGCACGTGGTGTCGGCCGCGCTCCTGGTCGGCGGGATGCTCATGGCGGCCGTCAGCGCCGGGCACCTGATCCGGCGTACGCCCGACTTCGTGCTGTTCCGCACCTCGCTGCGGGTCGGCCTGGTCACCGCGGCGCTGGCGATCACGATGGTGCAGGGCTTCGGCTTCGCCCAGTTCGGCCCGGTCGGCTCGGTGCAGCCGACCAAATTCGGCGGTAACAACCCGGAGGCGCAGGCACAGATCGCCGAGTGGACCACGCGGTTCGGCCCCGGCGACTACGCGCCGCCGGTGCTGGCCAGCGTCGGGCTGGGCTTCATGATCCTGATCGGCTTCACCCTCGGTTGCGTCTGGCTGCTGCTCCCGCTGCTCTTCCGCGACTGGATCATCCGGCTGCGTTTTCCGCTCTGGCTGATCCTGCTCGCTTCGCCCCTGCCGTTCATCGCGGTGATCCTCGGCTGGATCGCCCGTGAGGTGGGCCGTCAGCCCTGGGTGGCGTACGGGCTGCTCCCCACCGAACAGGCCGTCTCCCCGGTCGGCGCACCGGTGATGCTCACCTCGCTGATCGGCTTCAGCCTGCTGCTCGGCACCCTCGCCGTCACCAATTGGGTGCTGCTCGCCCGCCACGCGGCACGCGGTGCGGCCGATCCGGCCCTCGGCCGCCCACCGGCAGCACCCGGCGAGCCGGCCCACCCCGAACCCGCCCTCGCCTGAGCGACTGAGGAGACTCACCGTGGACCTCGCCTGGTACGCCCTGCTCGGCCTCTTCTTCGGCGGCTACCTGGTGCTCGCCGGCTACGACTACGGCGTCGGGCTGCTGCTCGCCCGGGGCGGTGGACCCACCGGGCGGCGGGCCGCCCTCACCGCGCTCGGCCCGTTCTTCCTCGGCAACGAGGTCTGGCTGGTGGCCGCCGTGGGCATCCTCTTCGGCGCCTTCCCGGTGCTGGAGGGCGAACTGCTGTCCGGTTGCTATCCGGCGGTCGCCGGCGCCCTGGTCGGGGTCATCCTGGTCACCGCCGGGGTGCAGCTGCGCAGCCGGCCGGCCGACGAGCGGATCCGGGCCCGCTGGGACCGGATGGTGGTGGTCGGCAGCGCGCTCGCCGCGCTGGGCTGGGGCGTGCTGCTCGCCGCGCTCCTGCAGGGCGTACCCCGCCAGGCCGACGGGCACGTGGCCGGGGTGTCGCACCTGGCCACGCCGTTCGCGGCCGCCGCCGGGCTGGCCATGGTCGCCCTGGTCGCGGTGCACGGTGCGACCTTCCTCACCCTGCGACTGCCGGTCGCCGACGCCGCCGTGGTCGGCCGCACCGCCCGCCGGCTGGTGCCGGTGGCGCTCTGCGCGGTCGCCCTGGCCACCGTCGTGGGCCTGCTCTCCCCCCGGGTACGCGACGCTGTCGGGCGACCGGCGGTGGCCGTACTCCTGCCGGTGCTGCTGGCGGCGGCGCTGCTGGCGGCCCGCGCGGCGCTGGCGCGGCGGCGGCCGGGGTGGGCCCTGGCCGCCACCGGCGCGGCACTGGCATTGCCGGTGGCGCTGGTCGGCGCGGCCCTGTGGCCCTACGTGCTGGTGTCCACGACCGACCCGGGCGCCTCGCTGACGGTGGCCGACGCCGCCGCGAGCGCACCGACGCTACGGCTGCTCGGCTGGGTGGCGCTGCCGCTGCTGCCGGCCCTACTAGGCTTCCAGGCAATGTGCTGGTGGGTTTTCCGGGGACGGACCGACGGCAGGGCACCGGTGTACTGGTGAACCGCCGTCCCTTCGACCCGCGTCTCCTGCGCCGGGTCCCTGCGGCCCGGCGCGACCTTGCCGTGCTCGCCCTACTCGGCGTGCTCGCCGCCGGGCTGATCGTGGCGCAGGCCACGGCACTGGCGGCGGTGCTGGCCACCGGTATCGGCGGGCGACTGGACCGGCCGGCGCTGGCCGGGTTCCTGGTCGCGGTCGCCGCCCGGGCGGCGCTGGTCTGGGCTCAGGGGACGGTGTCGGCGCGGGTCGCCGCCACGGTCAAGGCCGCGTTGCGGGCCGACCTGCTCGGTGCGGTCGGCCGACACGGGCCGGGTTGGGTGGCCGGGCAGCGGGCCGGTCAGCTCGCCACCCTGGCCGGCCGTGGGTTGGACGCGCTGGACGCGTACTTCACCGGGTACCTGCCGCAGTTGGTGCTCAGCGTGACGGTGCCGCTGGCCGTGCTGGCCCGGATCGTCGTCGCCGACTGGAGTTCGGCGGTCATCATCGCGCTGACCCTGCCGCTGATCCCGGTCTTCGGCGCGCTGCTGGGCTGGCAGGCGCAGGCGGCCACCGAGCGGCAGTGGCGTCGACTGTCCCTGCTGGGCGGGCACTTCCTGGACATGGTCGCCGGGCTGCCCACGCTGCGCGCGTTCGGCCGTGCCCGGGCGCAGACCGAGGTGGTCCGCCGGATGGCCGACGGGCACCGGGTCGCCACCATGAAGACGCTGCGGATCGCGTTCCTGTCCGCGCTGGTGCTGGAGCTGGTCGCCACCCTCTCGGTGGCGCTGGTCGCGGTGCCGGTCGGCATCCGCCTGCTCGGCGGGGGCCTGGCCCTGCAGACGGCGCTGCTGGTGCTGCTGCTCACCCCGGAGGCGTACCTGCCACTGCGGGCCGCCGGCAGCCGCTTCCACGCCAGCATGGAAGGGCTGGCCGCGCTCGACGAGGCGCTGACCGTCTCGGCCACGCCCGCCGCACCCCGGGCGGCCGAGGGCGCGGCCACCCCGGACGGGCGCGGTGAGATCCGGTTCGAGTCGGTCACCGTGGCGTACGAGCGGACCACCGCGCTGCGCGACGTGACGCTGACCGTCCGACCCGGCGAACGGATCGCCGTCATCGGGCCCAGCGGCGCCGGCAAGAGCACACTGCTCGGCCTGCTGCTCGGCTTCGTGACCCCGGCCAGCGGTCGGATCACCGTGGACGGTGTGGACCTCGCCGCCGCCGACCCGGACGCCTGGCGTCGGCAGCTGGCCTGGGTGCCGCAGCGCGCCCACCTCTTCGCCGCCTCGCTGGCCGACAACATCCGGCTCGGCGCGCCGGACACGCCGCCCGAGGCGCTTGCCGCGGCGGTGCGCGACGCCGCCCTGGACGACGTGGTCGCCGGCCTGCCCGACGGCCTGGACACGCTGCTCGGTGAACGCGGGCACGGGCTGTCCAGCGGTCAGCGGCAACGGGTGGCCCTGGCCCGCGCGTTCCTCCGGGACGCCCCGGTGGTGCTGCTCGACGAGCCGACCGCCCGGCTGGACACCGCCTCCGAGGCGGTGGTGCTCGACGCCACCCGCCGACTGGTCACCGGGCGGACGGCGCTGCTGGTCGCGCACCGGCCGGCGCTGCTGGCCGACGCCGACCGGATCCTGCGCATCGAGGACGGCCGGGTCACCGAGCTGACGCCGACACCGAAGGTGGCCCGATGAACGCGACACCGGCCGGACGTGGGGTCGCCGAACGGGCGGTGCTGCGACTGGCCCGCCCGTACCTGGGCCGCCTGGTCGGCGCGGGGCTGCTCGCCGCCGCCACCGAGTTCGCCGGGCTGGCCCTGATGGCCACCGCGACCTGGCTGCTGATGAGCGCCGCCGGCCGGCCGCCCCTGGACCGGCTCACCGTGGCGATCGTCGCGGTCCGGGCGCTCGCGATCAGCCGGGGCGTGTTCCGCTACACCGAGCGGCTCGCCGGGCACGACGCGGTACTCCGCATGATCACCGACGTGCGGGCCCGGGTGTTCGCCACCCTCGCGGCCCGCCGTACCGCCGGGCACCGCTCGGGTGACGTGCTGAGCCGGCTGGTCTCCGACGTCGAAGCCGTCCAGGACCTGCTGTTGCGGGTGCTGGTGCCCGGCTCGGCGGCGGTCCTCGTCGGGGTGCTGGCCGTGGGCGGTGCGGTGCTGATCTCGCCGCCGGCCGGCGCGGCGCTCGCCGTCGGGCTGCTCGTCGCCGGAGTGGCGCTGCCCGCACTGGCCGTCGTGGTCACCCGACGCAGTGCGGCCGAGGTGGCCCCACTGCGCGGTGCGCTGGCGACCGACGCGATCGACCTCACCCACGGCGCTGCCGATCTGGCCGCGTTCGGCGCGACCGACTCCGCGCTGCACGCCGCCCAGCAGCGGGCCGGCCGGTTGGCCCGGCTGGAACGCCGGCTGGCCGCGACCGGGTTCGCGGTGGACGCCGCCGGGGTGCTGGTCGGCGGGCTGACCGCCGCCGTGGTGGTGCTGGCCGCGCTGGCCGCCGACGTGTCGGGGGTGCTGGTCGGTGTGCTGGCCGTCGGCTCGCTGGCCGCCGTCGAGGTGGCGCTGGCCCTGGTCGCGGCGGCCCGACAGTGGACCCAGCTGCGGCCCGGCCTGATCCGGGTTGCCGCCCTGCTCGACGAGGGCGCGCCCACTCCCCCGCCCGCCGACGGCGGCGGGGACCTCGCCGGCCCGTACGACCTGCGCTTCGTCGGGGTGACCGTGCGGTACCGGGCCGGCGCCGCGCCCGCCCTGGACGCCGTCAGCCTGGATCTGCCCGCCGGTCGACGGATCGCGGTGGTCGGCCCGAGCGGCGCCGGCAAGAGCACCCTGGCCGCCGTGCTGACCGGGGCGGTCCGGCCCGCGTCCGGCCGGGTCGAACTGGGCGGGCGGGACCTGTCCGCGTACACCGAGCAGGAGCTGCCCCGAGTGGTCGGCGGGCTGCTCGCCGAGGCGTACGTCTTCCACGCGACCGTCCGGGAGAACCTCCTGCTCGGGCGTGCCGGGGCGGACGACGACGAGCTGGCCGCGGCCACCGCCGCCGCCGGCCTGCTGGACTGGGTACGCGCCCAGCCGGCCGGCTGGGACACCCTGGTCGGCGAGGAGGGTGGCCAGCTCTCCGGTGGCCAGCGGCAACGGCTCGCGCTCGCCCGGGCGTTGCTCGCCGCGCCGCCCGTGCTGGTGCTCGACGAGCCCACCGAAGGGCTGGATCCGACCGCCGCGGACGCCGTGCTCGCGTCCGCCCTCGCCGCCACCCCCGCCGGGCACTCGGTGCTGCTGATCAGCCACCGGCTCAGCGGGCTGGCCGAGCTGGACGAGATCGTCGTCCTCGACGGCGGGCGGGTGATCCAACGTGGCCGGCACGGCGACCTGGTTGCCACCCCCGGCTGGTACCGGGACCAGTGGCTGCTGCAGGAGGCGGCCGAACGCGGGTACCTGGCGCTCGCCCCCTGACCCGGCTCGGGGACGGACCAGGGTTCCCCCGGACGTCGGCGCGCCGAAGTCGTGGCAGGGTGGTGCCATGCCGCGCTGTGAGGACGTGTTGGTCGACGAGCACCTGCGGGAGCTGGCCGCCCGGTTGCAGGGCCCTGCGCGCCTGAAGACCGACCTGCTGACCGAGGCCCGGCACGGGCTGCTGGACGCCGTCGAGGCGTACCGCGAGAGCGGGGTGCCACCGACCGAGGCGCAGCGCCGCGCGGTGGCCGAGTTCGGCTCGCCGGCGCAGCTGCTGCCCTCCTGGCAGGCCGAGCTGGCGATGGCCGCGCTGCGCGGGTTCGCCCTGCGGATGCTCGCGATCGCCGGGGTCGGGGTGGCCGCCGGCGACCTGACCTGGCGGGGGGCGAGTTGGAGCGACGGCCCCCGCCCACCGGCCGTCTACCTGCTGCTCGCCAACTCGGTCGACTGGATCTGGATGGGCGCGCTGCTGCTGTCCGTGGCCGGTCTGCTGGTGGTCACGGCGAGCGCCCGTACGTCCCGGCCGGGCCTGGCCGTCGCGCAGCGCGCGGTGGGCGCCGGCCTGACCGCTGCGCTGGCCCTGGGCATGGTGGCCGGCGGTGCCCTCTTCACCTGGTCACTCGGCCTCTGGGACGCGGCGCTGAGCTGGCCACCGATGCTCATCGGTGTGACGGTGGCCGGCGCGGCCTACTTCTCGCTGGCCCGCGCGGCGCGCGGGTGGATGCTGGCCACCGCGCGCTGAGAGGTGCCGCCCACGGGCGGATGCGAGCTCAGGCCGGGCTGCCGGATGGGCTGCCCGGGTCGAGGAAGCGGCCGACGGTCGACTGGAACTCGTGCCAACCGGCGCGCTCCCCGGTCAGCGCCCGCCGGCCGGCGTCGGTGAGCTGGTACGTCCGCCGCTCCCGACCGTTGACGGTGCTCCACGTGCTCGCCACGTGCCCGGCCCGCTCCAGCCGCCGCAGCGCCGGATAGATGGTGCCGGTGGGCAGGTCGAGGTTGCCGTCGCTGCGCGCGCGCAGTGCCTCGATGATGGCGTAGCCGTGCAGCGCGCCCTGTTCGAGAACGGCGAGCAGCAGGGCGTCGAGGTGGCCGTGCAGCGCCTGGGCCTTCATGTGTAGCTACGCTACTTGTTCGACGGCCGGTCCGCCAGCGGCCGCGATCCGCAGGCCCCACCGGGTGCGGGGCGCCGCCACCGGGGTGCGGGCTCCGGTCTTCCCGAGCAGCCGACTAGGGTATGTGCCCAGAGTCACTCGCCGGACCGAGACGCCGGCGGGTGGGCAACCCGAAGCACACGGAGGTCAGCGTGGCCCGCCAGTCGCCCCAACGGCCCGACGCCGACGAGCCCGAGCTCGACGACACCACCGGCGCGGCCGAGCCAGATGACGTCGAGGAGACCGGCAGCGCGTCCGCCCCGGCCGACCGGACGCTCTGGGACGAGCTGCGGATCGACCCGGTGGAGATCGCCCTGCCCGCCGGCACCGGTTTCACGCTGCGCGCGTACCGGCCGGCGCGGGAGCTGACCCCGACCGACGTGACCGAGCGCGACCAGGACGACCCGTTCCTCGCGCGCCGTCAGGTGATCGAGGAGGACGACGACGAGACCGTCGTCATCCTCGACGAGGAGCTGGCCGAGGAGTTCGCCGAGAGCGGCGAGGACGAGCCGTCGCGCCGCCGGGACGCCGACGCGACCTCCGACGCCGACGACGAGGCCACCACGGACGAGTCGGACGACGAGGAGGTGCCGGTCTTCCTCAGCCACCGGGGCAAGCTGCTGCTGTTCAAGACCCCCGAGTCGTTGGTCAGTTTCATCCGATCCGGCGCGCCCAACGATCTGTCCCAACTGGACAGCTGGAATGAATTGTCCGAACGGGTGGAGCCGGCCGACATCGCTCCGCTCGACGAGGACACGTACGAGCTCGACCTCGTGGTGGAGAACCTGCGCGGCGGGCACGACGCCTGGGATTCGACGCTGCTGATCGAGGCCGGTGAGGTCGCGCGTGACCTGTCGTACGCGTTGCGGCTGCCTGCGGTACTCGACATGCTGTCCGCAGGCTCCAGCCTCGACAACCTGGACGAGGCCCTGCGCTCGACCGTCAACGGCGGGATCGGCGGTTTCATGGGCCGTCGGCGGCTGAAGAAGATCGGGGCACAGACCGCGAGTTTGGGCTGGCGCACCATTGTCGGCAAGATCTCTGCGGTCGTGGACTGGCGCGACTGACCCGTACCGGGGAGCATCAGTTGCTGGCAGAGGAAAGACCTGTCCCGGGAGGAGGACGACGCCGTGGCGCTCGTGCGCGTGTACTGCGGTCTGGCCTCGGCGGATCCGGCTGACCGACCGGCCTCCGCCGGTTCGACGCTGACGTCCGCTGTGGTCGACGACGCAGGCCGTCTGCTGCATGTCAGCGAGATCGGCGACGACGCCGCTGGCTACGCCCAGCTCGTCGCGCTGCTCGTGGAGCGGTCGGGCGGGCCGAGCGGTGCGGCCATCGCCGCCGACAGCGACGACCACACGGTCACCTCGCTGTTGAGCGCGGCAGGTCGACCTCTGGCGATCGCCGACGACGACTCGGTGGACGACTTCGCTGAACGCTTCGCCGACGACGACTCACTGGAGGAGATGCAGTCACCGCCGGCCGAACGACGTGCCGTCGGCCTGGCCCGCGCGTTACAGGCGGGCGCACTCTCCGCGGTCACCCTCCCCGCACCTCGGGATCTCGCCGGCTACAAGCAGGTGCTCGCCGCGCACGCCGCGCTGGCCAGTGGTCGGCACTCCGCCGCCGTGGCGCTGCGCGAGGTGCTGCGTGAGTTGTACCCGGCCGCGCTGCGCGCGTACCCGGACCCGGCCGAGCCGGTCTCCCTGGCGGTGCTGGACGCCCTGCCCGAGCCGGGCATGCTCGGCGGCACCGTCGCCCGGGGCCGCGAGGTGTCGGTCGCGGCGGACGCCATCGCCGCGCACCTCGCCGCGGACGGGGTGGCCGACGCCGAAGAGATCAACGATGCGGTGACCGCGCTGCGGGTCGCCATCTCCGAGACACCCCGTCGTGCCGCGGTGAACCGGGCGCTCACCTCCGCGGTGGCCGAGACGGTCCGCCAGGCGGTCGCCTCGGTGCGGGCCTGCGATGCCGGCTGCGAGGCGCTGGTGAGCGCGCTCAGCTCCCGCGCGAGCACACCCGCCCCGGCCCCCGGGCGACGCGCCGCCGCCCGGCGAGGCGAGACCGTCGGCGAGCTGACCGCCAACGGCCTGAGTCACACCGCCGCCGGCCTGAGCAACACCGGCGCCGGCCTGCGCGCGGTCCGACCGACGCCGGCCGCCGCCGAGCCGGCACCCACCATGGGCCGACGCAGCCGTCCCGAGCCCGCCCCGGGCAGCGCTCCGCTGGCCACGCCCCGCCCGCTCGGTCCGCCGCCGGTCGCCCCGGCCCCGGTCACCCCACCGCCGGTCGCACCCGCGCCGGTGGCTCCGGCCGCCGTCGCCGGCCCGCCGGTGTCCGCACTGCCGGTACGCGGCGAACCCGCCCCGAGCCGGATCGACGGCCCGACCAACCGGCCGGTCTCCTCGCCACCGCCTCCGCCCCCGGGGATCACCCCCATCGCGCCGGCGCAACGTGGCACGGTGCCGCCGGCCGAGGCGGGCGAGCCGTTCCGCCCGACGCTGACCACCGCCGCGATCAATCACGCGCGGGCCGAGCGGCAGCGCACGGTCATCCCGCCCCGTCCCAAGACCAACGGCGAACCCCGGCCGAGCCACCAGCAGCGGCCGATCGACGAGGCCCCCACCGGCGGGTTCAGCGCCACCGACCTGAGCATCCCCGTGCCGACGCCACGACCTGGTCAGGAGTCGGCGCCACCGGGATCGCGGGCCAACTGGCCGCTGGTCAACAACCCGGAGGACCCGAGCGACAGCTCGGCGAACAACCCGGTCGCCTACCCGTACGGTGGTGGCCGCGGCATCGACGCCCCGACCGACCCGGGTCGGGCCGACGGCCGGGTGACCCCGCCCTGGCTGGCGGACGACCTGCCGCAGGAGCCGCCCATGCTGCGGCTGGTGGAGCCGCCGCCGCTGGCCGACCGGGCGCTGCGCGAGGGCATCAACCCGCCCAGCGACCCGCACCTGGAGACGCCACCGCTGCGGCTGGTCGACCGGGAGCAGGCAGCTCGCGGCGGCCGTCCCGTGCCGCGCGTCGAGCGTGCCGCCGAGCACCGGCCTCCGCCGCCGGTCGAGCATCGGCCTCCGCCGCCGGTCGAGCATCGGCCTCCGCCGGTGGCCGACGAGGGCGACGGCGACCTGTTGATTTTCGCGCAGGCGAAGTCGGCCTGGTTCGTCGGGCAGACCGAGGAGTCCGACCTGGACTGGTCGACCACGGCCGACACCGGGTGGCAGGCAGCCGAGCAGGCGGCCCGCCCGGCGGTGGGCGCGGAGACCAACGCCGGGCTGCCGAAGCGGGTGCCGCAGGCCAACCTGGTCCCCGGTTCCCCGCTGCGCGAGGAGCGTCCACTGCGGATAGTGCGTGACGCGGCGAGCCTCGCGGAGAACACCACCGGGTACTTCCGCGGCTGGCGCCGTGGGCAGGAGATCGGCGGGTTCGCGGTGGGCGGCCGGCCGGGTCGTGAGGCCGCCGGCGGCTGGGACTTCAGCCGCGACCACGGTGAACGCGACGACGACCGGGAGTACGAGTACCGCTCCGCCGGCTACCAGTCCTGACCGGTCTCACTCCACACGCGACAATCGCGCCCCCAGTCGGCTGACTGGGGGCGCGATTCGTAGACGGGACCGGCGGCGGGAGCTACCCGGGAGAGAGGGCCGCGCACGAGTCCGCGCCGACCGTCGGGGAGACGGCCGGCGCGGTCGACGCTGGGCAGTGTGTGGCACCCGGTGGCGGCCGGAGCCACCACCGGGTGTGAAGCCGTCCCGGTCAGGCCGGGGCGACGGCGCGCGTACGGCGCATGGTGAGCACGTACTCGACCAGCGAGATCAGCACGTGCTTCGTCGACTCCCGGTTACGGGCGTCGCAGGCCACGACCGGAACGTCACTGGAGATCGCCAAGGCGTCCCGGACGTCCTGCGGATCGTGGTACTGCATCCCGTCGAAGCAGTTGATGGCCACCAGGTACGGCAGCCGCCGGTGCTCGAAGAAGTCGATCGCCGCGAAGCAGTCCGCCAGCCGGCGAGTGTCCACCAGCACCACCGCGCCGATGGCACCCCGGACCAGTTCGTCCCACATGAACCAGAACCGGGTCTGACCCGGCGTACCGAACAGGTACAGGATCAGGTCACGGTCGATCGAGATCCGGCCGAAGTCCATGGCCACGGTGGTCGTCGTCTTGCCCGGCACCTGCCGGGTGTCGTCGACGCCCACGCCGGCCGAGGTCATGATGGCCTCGGTGGTCAGCGGCGTGATCTCCGAGACCGAGCCGACCAGCGTCGTCTTACCGACGCCGAACCCACCGGCGATAACGATCTTCGCCGACGTCACGCGGCCGCTCGGATTCGGCGGGCGGTGCGACATGTCAGAGCCTGCGAAGTCCACTCAGCACCCTCTCCAGCAGTTCAGTGCCCACCGCGTCGTCGGAGTCGTCCAGGATGGTCGGCTCGTGGACCGCGACCAGGCCGTCCGTCGCCATGTCGGCGATGAGCACCCGGGCCACACCGAGCGGGAGCTGCATCCGCGCCGCGATCTCGGCGAGCGATTGCACGCGTCCGTCACACAGCGCGGCGATGTACTGGTGTTCGCGGCCCTGGCCGCCGTTGCCATTGGCAGCGGCGCGGCCGCGCACCGTCGTCTCGACGAGCGCCTCCAGCGCGATGTCAAGCCGGGGACGGGTACGACCACGGGTCACGGCGTATGGACGGACCAACGCTCCGGTCGGTTCGTCACGATCGGCCATGTCGCCGCTCACCTCCTTCGCACCCGGTACCGGCTCCCACCGGTGAAACTCGTCGTTGTTGTCGTTGCAGTTTCGCCGACCTCACGGTCGGCCAGGCGTCAGCCCAGCATGCCCGCGGCCGCACGCGGCTGCGGGGTCAGCGCGTCGCCCACCCGGTCGACCAGCAGTGCCATCTCGTAGCCGACCTGGCCCACGTCGGAGCTGCGGGCGGCCAGCACGGCGAAGGACGAACCGTCCGAGATGGACATCAGGAACAGGAAGCCATTGTCCATCTCCACGACGGTCTGCAGCACAGCGCCTCCCTCGAAGCAGCGAGCCGCTCCCTGGGTCAGGCTGACCAGACCGGACGCGATCGCGGCGAGCTGGTCGGCCCGGTCCCTTGGCAGGTCCCGCGACGACGCGAGAAGCAGGCCGTCCGCCGAGACCGCGACCGCGTGTGCGACACCCGGCACCCGGTCGGCGAAGTTGGCCAGCAGCCAACCAAGATCCTGCGTAGTTGTCATCCTTCTTGCTCCTTCTGCCCGCTCCCGGCCGCTGGGCCTGAGCCAGACTGCGAGGATTGCTGCCCTCCCGGAGTCTCCTCCGGGCTGGTCGGGTTGTCCGAGGTGCTACGCCCTCGCTGCACGCCCCGGTGGTAGGCGGAGAGCAGGCCACGGACCGCCTCCGGGGAGCGCCGCTGGACCGAGGTGGTGGGCTTCTCCACCGCACCCGGCACAAGCTGCGCCATCGGCTTGCGCTTCGGCAGACCGGTCGTGGTGGTCTCGGCCACCGGCGCCGCGCTGGCCGCTGCCGAGGCGGCACGCCAGCCGTCGTCGGCGGCGGTCTGCCAGCCGTTGGTCTGCTGTTGGGGCCGGCGGTTCGGCAGGCTCTCGGCGAGGCTGGGGCGGGTGCCCCCGTTCGCTGTCGACCCGTTGTCCCGCGGCGCTCCTCCGGCCGTCGGAGTGTCTGCCATCGGTGTGTTACCTGTCGTTCCGGGTGGTGTCTTGTGGACTGCCGGAGCGCCCGCCTCGACCGTGGCGAACTGCTGGGTCGCGGTGCCGCCGTTCGCCGCCGGCTTGGCGGCTGCCGCCGCCTCCTCGGGACCGGGACGTCGGGTACGGAACCAGGCCGACTCGAGCTCCCGGAAGATCGGCAGCTCCATCGTCTCGTCCGCGTACCGCTGCCGGTTCTGGGCCTGCGGCTGCTGCGGTGCCGGCCGGCTCTGCGGGGCGGCAGGGGCCGGAGCCGGTGCCGGCGGCTGGGCCGCGGCGGCCGGCGGCTCGCCGGGGCGGGGCACCCGCGGCAGCTCCGTCGTCATGTCCAGGGCGGCGGCGAGCCGCTCGGGCACCGGCGGGGTCGCCGTCTCCCGGTCGCCACCCGGCACCGGCGGCCAGGCCGGAGGTGCGGGAGCGCTGGGCGCCTGGGCCGGAGGTGCGCTGGCCGCCTGGGCGGGCGGGGCGGAACGGGGCACGAAGCCGCTGAACGACTGGCCGGCGGCCGGCGGCGCCGAGTACGGCTGCCCGGAGTACGGCGACGCCGACACCGGGGACGCCGACACCGGCGGACCGGCGTACGGCTGACCGGAGGCCGGGACGGCGGACACCGGCGCACCGCCGTACGGCGCACCCGAGTAGGGCTGGCCGGAGTACGGCTGACCCGAGGCCGGCGAGGCGGACACCGGCGCACCGGAGTACGGCTGCGAGGAGACCGGCGGCACCGAGTACGGGTGTGCCTCCGGGCTGCTGGGCAGCTGCCGCGGAATGGCCTGTTGCGGGCCGGTCGTGGAGGGCTCGTCGCCCGCCCGGCGCTGCGGCAGCGGGTCGATCGGCTGGCCGTTGGCCGGCCGAGGCGTGAACCCGTCGCCACCGTTGACGCCGTTCGTCCCGGCCGCGCCGGTCAGGTCGGACCACGCCGGCATCGAGCGGTAACCACCCGAGTTGGCGGGAGTGCCGGCACCGTTGCGCGGCGCCGGGTCGAACGGCCGGCCGCCCAGGGTGACCTGGTTGCCGGACTCGCTCGGGCGGGGGCCGTTGCCCAGCGCGGGCAGCGCGCCGAAGGCGGGAATGGGCGCACCGTTCTGTGCGCCGCCGGCTGCGGGCAGGGCCGGAGGCTGCTGCACCCGGCCGGAGAGCGCCCGGGGCACCAGCACCGAGGTGGGCAGCGTCACGTCCGCGACCGTGCCCCGGTCGGCACCCGGACGCAGCTCGACCCGGACCCCGTGCCGGGACGCCAGTCGGGCGACCACGACCAGGCCCATCATCCGGGAGACGGCCACGTCCACCTGCGGCGGCGTCGCCAGCCGCTCGTTGAGGTCCTGCAACTGCTCGCGGCTGATTCCGATACCGCGGTCCTCGACGTAGAGCGAGGCGCGGTCGCCGACCCGACGGGCCTCGACCATCACCTGCGAGTCGGGCGGCGAGAACGCGGTGGCGTTGTCGAACAGCTCGGCGACGAGGTGCACCAGGTCGTTGACCGCGTGCGCGGCGACCTCGATGTCGCGGTCGATGACCCCGAACTCGATCCGGGTGTAGTGCTCGACCTCGGACTGCGCGGCGCGCAGCACGTCGATGAGGGCGGCCGGCTCGCGTTGCACACGGGTGGAGTCGGCACCGGCGAGCACCAGCAGGTTTTCGTCGTTGCGGCGCATCCGGGTGGCCAGGTGGTCGAGCTGGAACAGCTCGGCCAGGCGGTCCGGGTCCTCCTCGCCGCGCTCCAGCCGGTCGAGGTGCCCGATGAGGCGGTCGACCAGGATCTGGGAACGGCGGGCCAGGTTGACGAACATGGTGGCGACGGAGGCGCGCAGCGCGGCCTGCTCGGCGGCCGTACGGACGGCCTCCAGGTGGACCGCGTTGAACGCCTCGGTCACCTGACCGAACTCGTCCCTGCTGCGGACCGGCAGCGGCTCGGCGATCTGGTTGGCCAGCTGGACCGGGGAGAGCTGCCCGACGACCTGCGGGTCGCGCAGACGGGCCACCGCCTGCGGCAGGCCGTACTGGGCGACGGACAGGGCGCCCTGGCGCAGCTCACGCAGCGAGCGGGCCATCGAGCGGGCGACCAGGTAGGCGAAGAGGATGGCCAGCAGCAGCATGCTGAGCAGCAGGCCGGTCTCCAGGAAGACCTGACGTTGGACGTCGGAGCGCAGGTTGTCGGCCTCGGTGACCACGTCGTTGTCGAGCTTCGTCTCGACGGCGCGGATCAGCTTGGCGTTGGCCGTCATCGCGGATTCCCACTGGTCGGGGCCGAACGGCGCCCCGCGCATCTCCCCGGTGGTGTTGCCGTCGATCCAGCCGGTGTAGTTCTGCGCCTCCCGGCGGTCACCACCGGCGACCGTCTGGTCGTGGAACTTCGCCTCGTCCGGGCTGGCCACCGCCTTGAAGCTCTGCAACGCCTGCTGCTGGCCGGTGCCGCTGGCGATGTAGTCGGTACGCAGCACCGGGGTCATCCGCTGCGCGCCGAGCGCGCGGTGGACGACGACCCGGCGTACGGAGAGGAACTCCTTTTCCCGGGCGACCGCAGCGGCGGCGCGCATCCGGTCGCTCAGGTCGCTGTCACCGGCGAGCTGCGTGGCCGAGTCACGGATGGCGAGCAGGTCGCTGATCAGGCCCTCGTAGGTCTGAATGGTCTCGGTCAGCTTGAGCTTGCCGCTGAACACCTGGCTGCGAACGCCCGGCAGGTCCTTCAGGGACTGGTCGATCCCGTCGAGCTGCCCCTCCAGGCTGCTCGGCAGGTCCTCGACCTCGGCCCGCTGCTGCCGGTAGGGGCCGGTCGCCTGGTCCACCCGGGAGTTCACCCGGTTGAACGCCTCCTGGTACTGCGCCTTCGGTTGCGTCCCGGCCGCCTGTAGCAGCAGCACGGCGCTGGTCCGCTCGTCCTGCAGCGTGTCGACCAGGTCGCCCGAATAGCTCGACAGGTTTGCCAGGTCGCCAGCTCGGTTGGCATTGCTGAGCGTTTCCAGGTGGTCGACGAGACCACTGGTGCCCACGACGACCGTGGCGATGGTCGGCACGATCATGATGAGACCGAGCTTGGACCAGATCGGCATGTCCCGGAGCCGGCTGGCCGGCCGGCGCAGCCGCGACAGGAAGGAGCCCGCCGTCTTTGGCCGTTTGCTCACGTCACCGCCCTCGCGATTACAGCTTGAACGCGTTGCCCCGGGCAACGCCCAGCGACCGACCCGGCGGGTCGGACCCCCGAGATTCCATCACGACGCTCGGCAAGAAGAAAGCCCAGGTTGTCACGCGCCGAAGGTGTGATGAGATGTTGATACGATTTGATAGCAGTCTGTCTGGCCGGAGTAACTGAAGGTAATGAAACATCCGCACCGCGTTGTCCTGCTCGCTGGGCCTTCGGGCTCCGGAAAGTCGTACATAGCGCAGCAAACCGGCTTGCCGGTGCTCTGCCTGGACGACTTCTACAAAGACGGTGATGACCCTACGTTGCCGCACCGAAACGGCCAGGTCGATTGGGAATCACCCGACTCGTGGGACGCTCTGACGGCGGTCGAAACGATTGCCCAACTGGCCCGCCATGGTCGGGCCGATGTGCCGGTTTATGCGATCGGCGCGGATCGAAGGGTGGCCACCCGGCCATTTGATGTCGCCGGATCGCCAATCTTCGTCGCGGAAGGGATCTTCGCCGCCGAGATCGTCGAGGAGTGCCGCCGCCGCGGGTTGCTCGCCGGGGCGTACGCGCTGCGACGCCCGCGCGCAGCGACCTTCGTACGCCGGCTGGCCCGTGACCTCGCCGAGCAGCGCAAGGCGCCCCGGGTGCTGGTGCGGCGCGGGGTGGCGTTGCTGCGGGCCGAACCCGCCGTGCTGCGCCGGCAGACCGGGCTCGGTGCCGAGGCGGCCCGCGCGCGGGAGGTGCTGCGCCGGGTGGCCGGCCTGCTCGCCGGCCACCCGCACCACTGACGGTCAGGCCAGCAGCTTGGCGTACGCCGGCTTGATCACCTCATCGATGATCCGCAGTCGCTCGTCGAACGGGATGAAGGCGCTCTTCATCGCGTTGATGGTGAACCACTGCAACTCCCGCCAGCCGTAGCCGAAGGTGTCCACCAGCAGCGACATCTCGCGGGACATCGACGTGCCGCTCATCAGCCGGTTGTCGGTGTTGACGGTGACCCGGAACCGCAGGTCCCGCAGCAGGCCGATCGGGTGGTCCGCGATCGAGTCCACCGCCCCGGTCTGCACGTTCGACGACGGGCACAGCTCCAGCGGGATGCGCTTGTCCCGCACGTACGCGGCCAGCCGGCCGAGCGCGCCGTCGGAGGCGATGTCGTCGACGATCCGCACCCCGTGACCGAGCCGGTCCGCGCCGCACCACTGGATCGCCTGCCAGATCGACGGCAGGCCGAACGCCTCGCCGGCGTGGATGGTGAAGTGGAAGTTCTCCCGTTGCAGGTACTCGAAGGCGTCCAGGTGCCGGGTGGGCGGGAAGCCCGCCTCGGCGCCCGCGATGTCGAAGCCGACCACCCCGGCGTCCCGGTGCCGCACCGCCAGCTCGGCGATCTCCTGCGATCGGGCGGCGTGCCGCATCGCGGTGAGCAGGGTGCCCACCCGGATGCTCAAGCCCGCCTCGACGGCCTGCGCGGTGCCCTCGGCGAACCCGGCGAGCACCGCCTCCACCACCTCGTCGAGACTCAGATCCTGTTCCAGGTGCTGCTCCGGGGCGAAACGCACCTCGGCGTAGACCACGCCGTCGGCGGCCAGGTCCAGGGCGCACTCGCGGGCCACCCGGCGCAGCGCGGGCGCGGTCTGCATGACCGCCACCGTGTGCGCGAACGTCTCGAGGTAGCGCTCCAGCGAGCCCGAGTCCGCCGCCTCGACAAACCAGCGCCCGAGCGCCTCCGGGTCGGTGGTGGGCAGCTCGTGGCCGACCTCCGCGGCCAGCTCGACGATCGTCGCCGGCCGCAGCCCGCCGTCGAGGTGGTCGTGCAGCAGCGCCTTCGGGACCTTGACGATGTCCTCGTATCGGATAGTTGCGACCATGCTCAGACCCTAGTCAGCGCGCTGCGGCCGGTAGCGCCAGCCCGCTCATCCCGGCCAGCCGTAGATGTGTGTGACGGCGAGCCGGATCACCAGTCGACCGTCGGCGACCATGGCCGACCGGTACTCCGACCAGTCGGGGTGCTCGCCGCGGATGCGCCGGTAGACCTCGACCAGCTCCTGCACGGTTTCGTCGTCCTCGGTGCCGGCCGGCGGGGTGAGGGTGGCCGTGCCCTCGGCGACCGCGTACGCGCCGCCGTCGGGGGTGGTGACGTGGAAGCTCGCTCGGGGATCCCGGCTCAGGTTGCGGGCCTTGGCCCGGTCGCCGACGGTCGAGCACCGGATGAGCCCCGGTTCGGCCAGGTAGTCGAGGTTGGACAGTTGGGGTCGGCCGTCACGGCGGAGGGTGACGAGCACCCCGCGCCCGCGGGTGCCGAACAGTTCCCACAACCGGTTCGTTGACATGTCATCGACCGTAGGGGGTGATCCGATGACATGTCAACCAAGCCGTTAGGCTGGGCGGCATGGACGCGCCACGCTGGCTGGACGCCCGGGAGGACCACGCCTGGCGGGGTTACCGCCGGATGCGACGACTGCTCGACCTGGAGCTGGCCCGGGAGCTGACCCAGGACGGCGGCCTGTCCGAGCCCGACTACGACGTGCTCTCCGACCTCTCCGAAACACCCCAGGGACGACTGCGCCTCAGCGAACTGGCAGACCGGATGCTCTGGTCCCGCAGCCGGCTCTCGCACCACCTGACCCGGATGCAGCAGCGCGGCCTGGTCACCCGCGAGGAATGCCCCGACGACGCCCGCGGCGCGATCGTCGTGCTCACCCCCGCCGGCCGTGGCGCCATCGAGGCCGCCGCCCCCGGCCACGTGACGGCCGTCCGTCGACACTTCCTCGACCTGCTCACCCCGGCCGAGGTCGAGGCGCTCGGCGCGTTCACCCACCGGGTCGTCGACCACCTCGCCGAGGGCCGCGCCCCCCGCCCGCGGCGCGGCACGGAGACCTGACGTGGACCCCCGGATCCTGCGACAGCTGCGCTGCCCGGTCTGCGGCGAGCCCCTGACCGAGGCGACCGCCGGCACCGCCCGGGCGCTGCGCTGCCCACGCGGGCACAGCTTCGACATCGCCCGGCAGGGGTACGTCAACCTGCTCGCCGGGCGCGCGCCGCACGTCGGGGACACCGCCGAGATGGTGGCCGCCCGAGCCGACTTCCTCGCCGCCGGGCACTACGACCTGATCTCGGGCGCCCTCGCCGACGCGGTGCCGCGGGCGGTGGCGGGCTTCGGGGCGTACCCCCTGGTGGTGGATGCCGGCGCCGGCACCGGCCGGTATCTCGGCGCGGTGCTGGCGGCGCTGCCCGACGCCGTGGGTCTGGCCCTGGACGTCTCCAAGCCGGCGCTGCGCCGCGCGGCCCGGGCGCATCCACGGGCGGCCGCGGCGCTCGCCGACACCTGGCAGCGGCTGCCCCTCGCCGACGGCTCGACGGCCGTACTGCTGAACGTCTTCGCTCCGCGCAACGGGCCGGAGTTCCACCGGGTGCTCGACCCGGCCGGCACACTGCTGGTGGTCACGCCCGCCGCCGACCACCTCACCGAACTGGTGGACGCCCTCGACCTGTTACGGGTGGACCCGGACAAGGCCGACCGGGTGGCCGCCAGCCTCGGCGGGCACTTCACCCCGGTCGACTCGACGACGCACCGGGCCGAACTGACGCTGACCCGCGCCGAGGTGGCCACCCTGGTCGGGATGGGTCCGAGCGCCTGGCACACCGACCCCGGCGCCCTCGCCGCCCGGGTGGCCGCGCTGCCCGAACCGGTCCGGGTGACCGTGGCGGTCCGGCTCGACGCCCACCGCCCCCGCTGACCTCAGGTGGAGAGGTCGACCTCTTCCCAGCCGGGCGGCTCGTCGTGGTACGGCCCGCGCAGGATCACCGCCCACTCCAACGCCCACCGCCGCTGGCCGATCGCGTTCGCGTCGACCAGACCCGGCACCCGCCGGCCGCCGCGCTCCGTCTCCAGGTACGCCCAGTCCAGGCAGTAGTGCAGGTCGAGCAACGCGGCGGCGTCGGCCGGATGCTGCGGCGCGGTGAGGATCCGGGCCTGCCAGCGGGGGAACGTCTCCCCCTCCGAAATGTGCGGCAGCCGCTCCACCAGCCGCTCGTCCACGGCCAGGGTGGGGTCGAGCTGCTTGCTCAGCCCCAGCACCCAGGCCAGCGCGAAGAGCGCGTCGTGGTGCAGCACGAACGAGCGGTGGTCGCCCCTGCCGCCCATCACGAACTGCCACTCCGGCGGGGTGACCATCTCGACCAGATGCGAACCGAGCAGCCAGCTCATCGCGGCCTGCGGTGGCATCCCGAAACAGCGGGCCAGGATCAGATGCAGGACGGCGATCCGCGCCTCGATCTCCGGCGTCGGACGCAACTCGATCTCGTCACCCGGCTCCCACACGAGCGGAAACTGGGCCGGGGGCAACGGCAGGCCGAGCCGGGACAGCTCGTCCAGGCTCGCCTCACGCACCTCACGAGGATCGGGAGCAGGTACGGTCACGGGGCAAATTCCTGTCTGCTCGCGACGGCTCAAGGCCGGCTGTCCCCCCTTGGCCTGGGAGAATAGCGCTCCCAGGTGACCGGCACCACGCCACCCCGCCCCGCGTCCGGTCAGCCGATCCGCTCGATGACCAGCGGCGTCGTCGCCGGCGCGGTCGGCGCGATCCGTACCGCACGCGCCGCCTCCGCCAGCGCCGCCGGGATCCGCGTCGCGTCCTCGGCGCGCAACTCGTACAGCGGGTCGCCGGCCCGCACCTGGTCACCCGGACGCCGGTGCAGCACCACACCCGCCGGCACACTCACCGGGTCCTCCTTGCGGGCGCGGCCCGCGCCGAGACGCCACGCGGCAACCCCCATGGCGTACGCGTCAACGGCCGCCACGTACCCGTCCTGCTCGGCGCGGACCACCTCGACCTCGGCGGCGGTCGGCATCGGCGCGTCCGGGTCGCCGCCCTGCGCCCGGATCATCGCCCGCCACGAGTCCATCGCCCGGCCGTCGCGCAGCGCCGCCGCGGGATCGACGTCCGGCAGGCCGGCGGCGTCGAGCATCTCCCGGGCCAGGGCGACCGTCAGCTCCACCACGTCGGCCGGGCCACCACCGGCCAGCACCTCGACCGACTCGGTCACCTCGACCGCGTTGCCGATCGCCAGGCCGAGCGGGGTGGACATGTCGGTGAGCAGGGCAACCGTCCGCACCCCGTGCGCGCCGCCCAGCTCGACCATCGTCCGGGCCAGCTCGCGCGCCTGGTCGACGGACTTCATGAACGCGCCCGAGCCGACCTTGACGTCGAGGACCAGCGCACCGGTGCCCTCGGCGATCTTCTTGCTCATGATCGAGCTGGCGATCAGCGGGATCGCCTCCACCGTGCCGGTCACGTCCCGCAGCGCGTACAGCTTCCGGTCCGCCGGGGCCAGGCCGGCACCCGCCGCGCAGATCACCGCGCCGACCTCGTCGAGCTGGGCGATGAACTCGTCGTTGCTCACCGTGGCCCGCCAGCCCGGGATGGACTCCAACTTGTCCAGCGTGCCGCCGGTGTGCCCGAGGCCGCGCCCACTCAACTGCGGTACGGCAGCGCCGCACGCCGCCACCAGCGGGGTGAGCGGCAGAGTGATCTTGTCGCCGACGCCGCCGGTGGAGTGCTTGTCGACGGTCGCCCGGCGTACCGCCGAGAGGTCCAGGCGTTCACCGCTGGCGATCATCGCGGCGGTCCACCGGGCGATCTCCGGCCCGGTCATGCCGTTGAGCAGGATCGCCATGGCCAGCGCGGACATCTGCTCGTCGGCGACCACCCCCCGGGTGTACGCGTCGACCACCCAGTCGATCTGCGCGTCGGACAGCACACCCCCGTCCCGCTTCACCCGAATAACGTCAACAGCAGCAAAACTCATCAGAAGATCTTTCCTCGTCTGTTGCAGATCCCGACCCACGGCCCGTGACCACGTCGGGGCGGGGGCCGACCGTGCCCGGCGGAGGGATCAAGCCTGACCGCCCGGAGCCGGGCACGGTCGGCCACCGCCCCCAAGCTCAACTCCAGCGAACAGGGATCTCCGCCGGCGGCTCGCCCTCGCCGGCCCAGAAGATCGTGCCGGTCTCGTCCACCACCACCACGCGGGGCGTCCGGGCCAGGCCCCAGGTGATCGCCTCGGCCGGGTCGTCCCAGCTCGGCGCCTCCTCCAGCACCCCGGTCTCGGCGCCGGCGTCGTCGCCGGCCGACCGCTCCCAGTACGCCGTCCAGACCTGCTGCCCGGCGGCGAGATCCGGATGCACGAAAACGGTGCCGCGCCCGCGCCAGGCGGCCAGCCGTTCGGGGACGACGGGCAACGGCGTCTCGCCGGTCACCGCCTCCAGGTCCTCCACGCCGAAGGCGTGCGGCAGCAACTCGGCCATCCGCAGCGGGCCGGCCTTCGACTCGATCAGGCACTCCGGCCCGCCGTGCTCCCAGAGCAGCTGCCGGCACCGGCCGCACGGCATCAACGGCTCACCGGTCGCGTCGACGCAGGAGAGCGCGACGAGCCGACCGCCACCGGTGGCGTGCAGGCTGGACACGACCCCACACTCGGCGCAGAGCGTCACCCCGTACGCGGCGTTCTCCACGTTGCAACCGACCACCACGCGGCCGTCGTCGACCAGCGCGGCGGCACCGACCGGGAACGTCGAGTACGGCGCGTACGCGTGCCGCATCGCCTCGGTGGCGGCGGCGCGAAGTCGTTCCCAGTCGATCTCGGTCATCCCATCATTCTGCCGAAGCAGCGCAGGTCAGACGCGGCCAGGGTGCCGGTCGGCAGGGCTGCGTGGCGCACGCAGACCACCTCGAATGCCCTGCTTACCGCATCAAGTGGTTGTCAAGAGTGCGAAGTTACCGTCCAGCAGCGAAACGTACGAACGATCACGAAGGGATCTGTGTGCGAATCGCAAAACGAGTCGGGGCCACGCTGACGGCTTTCGGGGTGGCCCTCGGTGGCCTCACGCTGACCACGACCACGAGCGCCCAGGCCGCTAGCGCGAATGACTGCAGGTCCGGCGAGGTCTGCCTGTTCGAGACTGCGAACTTCGGCGGTGGGATCTTTCGGGTGAGCGGCTGCGACAAGGATCTTGGCGACAACCGCTTCAGCAACGGCAACCCGGTCGTCGACCACACATCGTCCATCATCAACAACAGCGGTAACCCCGTGTTCGTGTACGAGTACCCCGACCCCTTCCGCAAGTCGGGCTACGAGTTCGGCGTGCGGGCCGGGGCGAGGTTCTCGAGCCTGACCAATGTCCAGGTGCTCGACTACCGAACCAGCAAAATCGTGAACGTCAACTTCGACAACAACGCGTCTGCGGTCTGCTAGCCAGCGCACGACGAAACGGCGGTCGACCGGGTTCCGGTCGACCGCCGTTTCGCGTGTGGGGCCGTTGTCGGGGCGTCAGCCCTTGATGTACGGCTTGCCGTCGGCGGCGGGCGCCCGGACCCGGCCGACGAGCCCGGCGACCGCCAGGATCGTGGCCAGGTAGGGCAGCATGGCCAGGAACTGGCTGGGGATCGAGCTGTTGATCGCGCTCAGGTAGGTCGCGAGCTGGTCGGCGAACCCGAAGAAGAGCGCGGCGAGCAGCGCCCCGGTCGGGTTCCACCGGCCGAAGATCAGCGCGGCCAGCGCGATGAAGCCCTTGCCGCCGATCATGTTCTTGGTGAACGAGTAGAGCGCCAGCGTGTACGAAGCGCCACCGATGCCGGCGACCACGCCGGCCAGCAGCACGTTGCGGTAGCGCACCCGCAGCACCTTGACGCCGAGCGTGTCGGCGGCGGTCGGGTGCTCGCCGACCGAGCGGGTACGCAGACCCCAGCGGGTGCGGAACAGCCCGATGTGGATCACCAGGACCAGCAGCAGGCCGACGTAGAGGAAGATGTTGCCGCGGAACAGCGCCGGACCGAGCACCGGGATGTCCTTGAGCAGCGGGATCTCCCAGTTGCTGAAGCGGGGCGCGCTGTTGTACTGCTCCGCGTCGGTCTGCATCAGCCGCTCGTAGAGGAAGCCGGTGACGCCGACCGCCAGCAGATTCAGCACGATGCCGATGACGACCTGGTCGACCAGGTAGCGGATGGCGAAGACGGCGAGCAGCAGCGAGATGAACGCCCCACCGACGGCGGCGGCGACCAGGCCCACCCAGACGCTGCCGGAGATGCTGCCGAACAGGGCGCCACTGAACGCGCCCATCAGCAGCTGACCCTCGATGGCCACGTTGACCACACCGGACCGCTCGCAGAGCACCCCGGCGAGCGCGCCGAAGATCAGCGGCAGGGCCAGGATGAACGTGCCCCGGATGATGTTGACCAGCGGCATGAAGTTCTGCCCGGTCGGCGCGGCGGAGACCTGCCAGCAGAGGAACGAGAGCACGAAGCCGACCAGCCCGACGCCGAGCACGGGCAGGAACCAGCGCTTCGGCACCCCGGCGAGCAGCGCCGCGCCCGCGGCGATCGCGATGATCCCGAACAGGATCGCGCCGATCGTGCCGTTGATCTCCAGTGCGGCACCGGCAGCGTCGTCGCTGAGGGTGAACCGGGCCTGCTGGTCGGTGGCGAGCGCCCCGAAGAGCACCGCCGCCAACAGGCCGAGCGCCAGCAGCGTGAGGCCGACCTTGCGGCTACGGGTCCAGAAGCCCTCGTCGACCGGGGCGACCGCGACGTCGGGGACAGCCATGGTGGACATGAGTTACCAGCCCTTCGCCAGGCTCGTCTGCAACCGGGCGGCACGTGCGGCCCGGAGCTGGAAAATCGCCTTCACCAGGGCCGGCGCGGCGATGAAGATGACGATCAGCGCCTGGAGCACGGTCACCAGCTCCAGCGAGATCCCCGAGTACGACTGCATCCGGTTGCCGCCGGCCTGGAGCGCACCGAACAGCAGCGCGGCGAGCAGCACCCCCCAGGGCTTCACCCGGCCGAGCAGCGCCACGAGGATGCCGTCGAAGCCGATCTGCGCGACCACCAGCGGGGTCAGCGCGCTGGCCGTGGAGCCGAGCACCATGTTCGAGCCGCCGAGGCCGGCCAGGATCCCGGAGAACACCATGATCAGGATGTACGTCCGGGTGACGCTGATGCCGGCGGTCCGGGCGGCGTCCGGGTTGGCGCCGACCGCCCGCAGCTCGAAGCCGAGCGTGGAGCGGTTGAGCAGCCAGGCGACCGCCCAGGTGGCCAGCACGGCGAGCAGGATGCCGGCGTGCACCCGCAGGTTGTCGCCGAGGAGCCGGGGCAGCTGGGCGGAGGTGTCGACCGCCTTGCTGATCGCGTCGGTGCGCTTCGGGTCCTGCACGCCGTTCTGCACGATCAGCCAGGTGAGGAAGTACGTGGCGACGTAGTTGAGCATGATCGTGTTGATCACCTCGTGTGCGCCGGCGCGGGCCTTGAGGATGCCCGGGATGAACCCCCAGAGCGCACCACCCAGGGCGCCGGCCAGCACCGCCACCAGCAGGTGCAGGCCGGGCGGCAGCGGCAGCAGGAAGCCGGCCAGCGCCGCCAGGATCACGCCGATGGTGGCCTGGCCCTGCGCGCCGATGTTGAACAGGCCGCCGCGGAAGGCCAGCGCCACCGCCAGGCCGGTGAAGACCAGCGGCGCGGCGTAGGTGAGCGTCTCGGAGATCGGCGCCAGCACGGCCTGCCAGCCGTTGCTGCCGTTCAACCAGCCGGCGAACGCCTCCGGGTCGAACACCGAGCCCTTGAACAGGTTCGCGTACGCCTCGCTCACCAGTGTCCAGCTGGCGCTGAACGCGTCGGAGGGACGCGCGGTGATGTACGAGTAGGTGTGCAGCACGTCCGGATCAGAAATGATCATCAGTACCGCGCCGACCACGACCGCCAGCACCAGCGACAGCAGGGTCACCGTGAAGGTGTTGGCCGCCCAGAGGTTGTCCAGGAACAGCCGGCCCAGGGACGGCTTCGGCTCCGGCTCGGACGGCTTCGGCGCGGTGGTCGTGCTGGCCCGCTCGGTGTTGCCGAGGGCGTTCTGCGCGGCCTGCGCCTCGCTCGCCGGCTCCTTGTCCGGAGAGCCCGACTGCGGGTTGGGGTTGGTCATGCTTCGTCCTCGCTCGCGGAGCCCGCGTCGGTCGCGGGGCCCCCGTCGGTCGCAGCGGCGGCGTCCGGGCTGATGCCGGCCATCAGCAGGCCGATCTCCTCGCGCGGGGTGTCCGGGCCGACGACGCCGATGATCCGGCCGCGATACATCACCGCGATCCGGTCGGCCAGCCCGATCACCTCGTCGAGTTCGCTGGAGACCACCACGACGGCGGTCCCGACGTCCCGCTCATGGACGATCCGGCTGTGGATGAACTCGATCGACCCGACGTCGACGCCGCGGGTCGGCTGGGCGGCGATGAAGAGCTTCAGCGGGCGGGACAACTCCCGCGCCACGATCACCTTCTGCTGGTTGCCGCCGGAGAGGGTGCCCACCGGCGCGTCGGCCGATGAGGTACGGACGTCGAACTGCTCGATCCGCTCCTTGGCCGAGGACGTGATGGCGTCCGGCTTCAGCGCGAGCCCGGCACCGAACGGCGGCCGGTCGTAGATGTCCAGCACCAGGTTCTCCGCGACGCTGAACTCCTTGACCAGGCCGTCCACGCTGCGGTCCTCGGGCACGTAGCCGACGCCCGCGCGGAGCACCTTCTTGGTCTTCCAGCCGTCGATCCGGTCGCCAGCCAGGCTGACCGTGCCGGCGAGCACCGGCCGCAGACCCATGATCGCCTCGATCAGCTCGGTCTGACCGTTGCCCTGTACGCCCGCCACGCCGAGCACCTCACCGGCGCGCACGGTCAGGTCCACCCCGTCGACGGCGCGGATCTGCCGGTCGTCGTCGACGACCAGCCCGGCCACCTCCAGCACCGGGTCGCCCGGCGTGGCCGGGGACTTGTCCACGGTGAGCCGGACGTTGCGCCCGACCATCAGCGCGGCCAGCTCGTCCCGGCTGGCCTCCGGCGAGGCGGTGCCGACGGTCTTCCCGCGTCGGATCACCGTGATCCGGTCGGCGATGGCCTTGACCTCGCCGAGCTTGTGGGTGATGAAGACGATCGACTTGCCGGCGGCCTTGAGCGACCGCATGACGGTCAGCAGTTCCTCGGTCTCCTGCGGGGTGAGCACGGCGGTCGGCTCGTCCAGGATGAGCAGGTCGACGTCGCGGGTGAGCGCCTTGACGATCTCGACGCGCTGTTGGATGCCGACCGGCAGGTCCTCGATCACCGCGTCCGGGTCGACCCGCAGGTTGTAGCGCTCGGACACCTCGGCGACCTCGCGCCGGGCCCGCCGCCGGTCCAGGAATCCGGCGATGCCGCCCCTGGTCTGCTCGGCGCCGAGCATGATGTTCTCGGCCACGGTGAAGACCGGCACCAGCATGAAGTGCTGGTGCACCATGCCGATCCCGGCACCGATCGCGTCGGACGGGCCCTTCAGCTTCAGCGGCTTGCCGTCGACCAGGATCTCGCCCTCGTCGGGCTGGTAGAGCCCGTAGAGCACGTTCATCAGGGTCGACTTGCCCGCGCCGTTCTCGCCGAGCAGGGCGTGGATCTCTCCAGGCTCGACCGTCAGATCGATGTGGTCGTTGGCGACCAGATCACCGAATCGTTTGGTGATGCCGCGCAGTTCGAGTCTCAGCGCAACCTCCTGGAGTGCGAGCGATGGTGCAGCGTAGCTGCCGGCGACCGGGCCGGACCGGCCGGTCGCCGTGGCGCGCGATCGGCCGCTCCGGCCCCACGGGGGTCACCCGCGGCGCCGGAGCGGCCGGATCGGTCGTACCTGTTCCCCGCCGGCCCTCCGATGATCTCACCGGAAGAGCTGGCCGGTCGTCACTTGGTCGGCTGGGCCTTCGAGGTGACGGTGATGGTGCCCGCGGCGATGTCCGCCTTGATCTTGTCGACCTCTGCCTTCAGCTCGGCCGGGACCTTGCTGTCGAAGTCGTGGAACGGGGCGATCGAGACACCGGTGTTGGCCAGGGTGCCGACGAAGCCCGGCTTGGCCTCCAGCTTCTCGCCACCGGCGGCCTTCAGCACGGCCTCCTTGACGGCCTCCGGGATGTTCTTGACGACCGTCGTGATGATCGCCGAGCAGTCCGGGGTGCTCTCGCAGCCGTCGACATCCACCCAGATGGTGCTGTACTTGCCACCCGACGCCTTGGCGGCGGCGGTGGTGCCGAGGCCGGAGCCGCCGGCGACCGGCATGATGATGTCCGCGCCCTGGGCGACCAGCGCGTCGGAGACCTTCTTGCCCTCGTCCTGCTTGGCGAAGTCGTTGGTGAAGGAGCCCTTCTGGGTCTCCTTGTTCCAACCCAGCGCCTGGACGTTCTTGCCCTTGGTGGTGTTGTAGTACGCCACGCCGTCGACGAAGCCGTCCATGAAGATGGTCACCGGCGGGATCGGCAGACCACCGTAGGTGCCCACCTTGCCGCTCTTGCTCATCCCGGCGGCCAGGTAGCCGGCCTGGAACGCGGCCTGGGCGGTGTCGAACTGCATCGGGTAGACGTTGGCGTCACCCGGGTTGGCGTCGACGATGCCGAACTGCTGGTTCGGGTTCGCCTTGGCGATCTTCGAGGTGGCGTTGGCCATCAGGCCACCGACCGCCAGGATGAAGTCGCACTTCTGGTTGACGAACTGGGTCAGGTTCGGCTCGTAGTCGGGCTCGGACTTCGACGCGACGTACTTGATGTCGATGTTGCTGTTGGCGGCCTTGGCCTCCTGCAGGCCCTTCCAGGCCGAGGTGTTGAACGACTTGTCGTCGATGCCGCCGACGTCGGTCACCATGCAGGCGCTGTACTTCTTGGCGCCACTGCCGGCGTTGTTGTCATCATCGGGGGCCTCGCCACACGCGGCGGCGGTGAGCAGAAGCCCACCCACCGCGAAGATCGAGGCGATCCGCATCCCACGCACCGAGCGCAAGACGTCTCCTTCCCATTGCACACCGCGCCTAGTGCGGTGGCAGCCCATCAGCCGACCTGCGGGTGTGCCGCCGGCTGTCCCACGTTACGGACGGGAGCGTACGCCCGCGCCCACCCACCGGCCGACAATCGTGCACGACTGTTGAACGCCTGTTACCCGGGTGTAACCCTTGCGTGGGGCAAGTCACTCTTCGTGCTGGTAACCGCGCATGGAGGCGTCCCGAACGTCCGGTTCGCGGGGGCCATCCCCTCCACGGACGTTACCGCCAAAAGACCGCCACCGCCGCGTTGACCAGGGTCAGACCGACGATCGCGAGGAAGTGCCCGCGGTTGACCACGTCCCGCTTCCGGGAGAAGAAGACCATGACGAAGATCAGCAGCGCGATCACCAACTTCGTCACAAGCTTCGCCGGTGCCGGCTCGTCGTCACCGCCGCCGCGCAGCGGCGCGGCGAGCCCGAGGCCGGTCAGCAACTGGATCACGGCCCCCCAGAGCATGGCGGGGTTGATCCGCAGCCTGCCGCTGGCGTACTGGGCGATCGAGCCGCCGAGCAGCAGGGCGAAGCCGATCAGATGGACATAGAGGAGGATCAGTCGCAGTGCTTCCACGCCGCTCATCCTCCCCTATCAACGACGGTTTGTAGTAGGGGGTCCGGTGGTCGGCGCGTCACCACCGCTCAGCCCCACCGCCAGACCTGGAAGGTGGGGCCGTCACCGGGCAGGGTCACCGCCCCGTCCGGGCCGGGCCGCAGCGCGGGCGCTCCGCCGTACACGTTCTCGGCGGCCGGCAACCCGGCCAACCGGACCGGCACACCGGCTGCCCGCCGGGCCAGCACCAGCACGGCGCCGGTCGGCGCCTCGCGAAGGAAGACCAGCGTGTCCGGGTCGTCGTGCAGCCGGCGCAGACCGCCGTGGCGCAGCGCCGGCTCACCGCGGCGCAGCGCGATCAGCGCCCGGTACGCCGCGAACGTGCCGGTGTCCCAGGCGTCCGGCCGGTGCCACGGCATCGGGGTACGCGAGGATTCGCCGTTGGTGCCGGTCAGGCCCAGCTCGTCCCCGGCGAAGATCATCGGGGTGCCCGGCATCGTGGCGAGCAGACCGGCGGCCACCTCCTGCCGGGCCGCGTCACCGACCACCGTCCGGATCCGCGCCGAGTCGTGCGAGCCGAGCAGCTGCCAGGAGTGCACGTACGAGCGCCAGGAGATCAGTGAACGGTAGGTGCCCATGGTCGCCAGCACCGTGCCCGCGTCGCGGCGGGGCACCCCGCCCGGCGTACCCAGGAAGTTCGGCACCGGCTGGTCGCCGTGCCGCAGCCAGGACCAGACGGGGTCGGTGAAGCCGACGTAGTTCATGGTGCCGTGCCAGCCGTCACGGTCCAGGTCGCCGGTGTGGTCGTGGCCGTGCTCGGCCATCAGCAGGCCGTCCGAGCGCTCGTCGACGACCACCGAACGCAGCAGCGCCGCCACCTCGTGGGTGTACGCGTCGGCGCCCCGCCGGCCGGTCATGTTCGCCACGTCGACCCGCCACCCGTCCAGCCCGTACGGCGGGCGCAGCCAGCGGCGCAGTGCCGCGTCCGGCACGGTGGCGAAGCGGCGACGCAGCTCGGCGCTGCCCCAGTTCAGCTTCGGCAGGGACTTGACGCCGTTCCAGGACTCGTAGTCGCCGGCCTCGTCGAAGTAGTACAGCTCCCGCTCGGCGGCGTGCACGTCCGAGGACGCGGCGCTGAACCAGTCGTGACCGTCCCCGGTGTGGTTGCTGGTGATGTCGCCGAGCAGCCGCCAGCCCCGGGCGCGTACCGCGTCGGCGAGCCGGGCCAGCGCGGCGTCCCCGCCGAGCAGCGGATCGACCCGGTCGAAGCTGGCGGCGTCGTAGCGGTGGTTGGACCGGGCTGGGAAGATCGGGGTCAGGTAGACCGTGTTCACGCCGAGCCGGTCCAGATGGTCCAATCGCTCGGTGATCCCGTCCAGGTCACCGCCGTAGAACTGGTGCGGGGTCTCCGGGCCCCGCCCGATCACCGGGGTGTCCCAGTCGCACGGGATCGCCCAGTCCGGCAGCGGTCGGGCGTCGGCGCCCGCAGATCGGGCGAACCGGTCCGGGAAGATCTGGTAGATGACGGCGTCCCGTGCCCAGGCTGGCGGCGCGGCGTACGTGACCAGCTTGAAGTCACCATGGTCGGGCACGTCGTGGTCGACCACGCCGGCCGCGGTCAACCAGGTGGGGCCACGCCGACCGGAGAGCAGGAAACGGTAGTTGCTCACCGGGTTACGGGCCTCGACCTCGGCCCGCCACCAGACGGTGTCGCCCTCGACGCGGTCCACGGTGGCCTCCCGGAAGCGGGGCTCACCGTCACCGGTGGTGCGGACGTGCACCTGCCCGACGTCCGCGCCGACCGGCACCCGGACGAAGACGTCGACCGTCTCCCCCAGCACCGGCTCCTGCTGCGGGACGTAGCGGGCGGATCCGTCGTGGTGCGGCTGCCGCATGCTCATCCCTTGACCGCTCCGGCGGTCAGGCCGGACACGATGTAGCGCTGCAGGAGTTGGAAGACCAGCACGGTCGGGATCGCGGTGAGCAGGGTGCCGGCCGCGAAGATGCCGAAGTTGTTGTTGCGCTCGTTGCCCTGCAACATGCCGTACATGCCGACCGCGAGGGTCTTGGAGTCGGTGCTGGTGAGGAACACGTTGGCCATCAGGAACTCGTTGATGGTGCCGATGAACGCCAGCAGACCGGTCACCGCCAGGATCGGCGCCACCAACGGCAGCATGATCCGGAAGAAGACCTGGGCGTGCGAGGCCCCGTCCATGGTCGCCGACTCGTCCAGCTCCCGGGGCAGGGTGTCGAAGAAGCCCTTCATCAGCCAGGTGTTCACGCCGAGCGCGCCACCCATGTAGAGCAGCAGCAGGCCCCACGGGGTGTTGAAGCCGATCGACGGCCACAGGTCGGTGATCGTGCCGAAGATCAGGTAGATCGCCACGATCGCCAGGAACTGCGGGAACATCTGGATCAGCAGCAGCGAGAGCAGACCCACCCGCCGGCCGCGGAACCGCATCCGCGAGAAGGCGTAGGCGGCCAGCGCGGACAGGAACACCGACGCGAACGAGGCCACCCCGGCGATCAGCAGCGAGTTGAGGAACCACCGCTCGAAGGCGGTCCGCTCGAACAGCCCGCTGAAGTTGCCGAGCGACACCCCGCCGGTCGGCACCAGCTCGGTGGTGGAGAGCGTGCCGAGCGGGTTGAGTGCGGCGGACAGCACGAACACGATCGGGAAAAGGCTGAACAGCACGCCGAGCACGGCGACCAGGTGCCGCCAGCCGACCTGCGCGAACCAGCGGTTGCGCCGCCGGCCGGTGACGTTACGGTTGACTGCGGGCCTGTCGCCGGTACCCGCGGCCCCGCTCAGGGTGGTCACGAATACACCTCCTCCTGCTTGCGGGTCCGCCGGAAGCCGACCGTCGAGACCACGGCGACGATGGCGAAGATGAACAGCGAGATCGCGGCCGCGAAACCGAACTCCGCGCCCTGCCCGCCGAAGGCGAGCCGGTAGGTGTACGTGATCAGCAGGTCGGTGGCGCCGTTGGTCGGGTTGTCGGCCGGGAAGGGCGCACCCTCGGTGGTCAGGTAGATCGCGTTGAAGTTGTTGAAGTTGTACGCGAACGACGAGATCAGCAGCGGCGACAGCGCGACCAGCAGCAGTGGCAGGGTGACCGCGCGGAAGGACTGCCAGGGCGATGCCCCGTCGACCGAGGTGGCCTCGGTCAGCTCGCGCGGGATGGCCTGCAGCGCGCCGGTGGCCACCAGGAACATGTACGGGTAGCCGAGCCAGAGCTGCACCAGGATCACCGCGAAACGGGCCGTCCACGGCTGACCGAACCAGTCCACGTCCAGCCCGAACAGGTTGTTGATCAGCCCGAAGTCGGCGTTGAACATGTCCCGCCAGGCCAGCAGCATCGCGAACGACGGCATGGCGTACGGCAGGACCAGCAGCACCCGGTAGAGGTTCGTGCCGCGCATCCGGGGCGAGTGCAGCACGAGCGCGATGAGCATGCCGAGCAGGAACGTGCCGCCGGTGGAGCCGATGGCGAAGGCGAAGTTCCAGATCAGGGTGCCGAGGAACGGGCCGGAGATGTTCTCGTCGGTGAGCACCCGGGTGAAGTTGCGCAGCCCGACATTGATCTTCCAGCCCTGGGCCAGACGCTCGCCGTCGGCGGCGACGAAGGCGCCCACCTCCTCGTCGGCGGTCCAGGTCTGCCCGGTCGCGGTGTCCCGGACGCAGTCGCAGCCGGCCTCGTACGCCCGCACCGCCTTGCCCTCGTACGCGCGGGACAGGCCGCTGGATCGCAGTGCGCCGCCGGCGGTCGGGACCACCAGGTCGGTGATCTCCTTGCTGCGGGCGCTGGCCTGGCCGAAGTTCAGCACGGTGTAGCCGTCGGCGGCGGTGACCTTGCCGCCGGTGGCGACGGCGACGTCGTCGGCGTCGAGCTGGCGCAGCCCACCCGTGTCGCCGGCGGAGACCGTTCCGGTGGCGGGGTCGGTGACCAGGAAGACGAGCGGGCCGGTGGCCGGGTCGCCCTTGGTGGCGACCGACAGGGCGTACTCCGTGGAGCCGGGCAGCTGGGTGACCGAGGAGGTCTGGATCGCGACGATCGCCTCGTCCTTGCTGCCCCGGTGCCCGTCACCGAAGTTGGTGAAGGCGGTGCTGGCCGTGTAGAGCACCGGGAAGACCTGGAAGGCGATCAGGAACAGGGTGCCCGGGACCAGGTACTTGGCCGGGATGTGCCGGCGGGTGAGGTACAGGTAGAACAGGCCGGCGGTGGTCGCCGCCAACAGGGCCAGGCCGGCCCACTTCTCGCCGTCGATGAGCGGGAAGGCCGCCCAGACCGCGATTCCGGCGGTCAGGCCGAGCAGGAGCACCTTGCCGACGAGGCCGGACAGGGTGATCGGCGCGTGGTGCGCGGCGCGGGAGCGCGGGGGCCGGGAGTCGACAGGCCCCCGGCCCGGGGTCTGCGTGGCAGACCCCGGGCCGGACAGCGGCGTACTCATTACTTGATCTGGCCGGAGATGGTCTTGCCGGCGGCGGTGATGGTGCTGGTCGGGTCGGCCCCACCGATGACGGCGGCCTCTGCCTTGCCGAACGGGTCCCAGATGGCGGCCATCGCCGGGATCGCCGGGAGCACCTGGCCGTTCCTGCCGGCCTCCTGGAACTTGGCCAGGTCCGGGTCGCTGCCCTTGACCTGGTCGAGGGCGGCGGTCAGCGCCGGCGGCCGGGGCTCGGCGTTGTACAGCGCGACGGCCAGTTCGGGAGTGGTCGTGTAGTTGGCGACGAACTCCTGCGCCAGCGCCTTGTTCTTGCCCTTGGCGGCGACGTAGAACGCCTGGACACCCACGAACGGCTGGGCCTCCTTGCCGCCGGCGAAGCCGGGGATGGCGGAGATGTCGTACTTGATGTTGGCCTTCTTGACGTCGGCGACCGCCCACGGGCCGGAGACCAGGTACGCGCACTTCTTGCCGGTGAAGGTGGCGATCGAGTTGGTGTCCGCGATGGAGCGCTTGAGCACACCCTCGCCCTTCTCGCCGAGCGCGCCGATCTTCTTGAACGCCTCGATCGACGCGGGCTTGCCCACACCGAGGTCCTTCGGGTCGTAGTCACCGTTCGCGGCGGCGCCGAAGAGGTAGCCGCCGGCCGAGGTGTAGAGGGGGTAGATGTGGTACGCGTCGCCGTTCTGGCCGACCTGGAGGCAGAGCGTCTCGGTGGCCTTCTTCTCCGCCTTGAGCTTCTTGCCGCTGGCGACCAGGTCCTCGATGGTCTTCGGCGCCTCGGGGGCCAGCTCGGTGTTGCGGATCAGCGCCAGGTTCTCCTGCGCGTACGGGACGCCGAAGAGCTGGCCGTTGAAGGTGACCGCCTTGATGGCGGTCTCGTTGAACGCGCTCTTCTGCGCGGCGGCGAGCTGCACCGGCTCGATGGCGCCGTTCTGCACCAGGTTGCCGATCCAGTCGTGCGCGCCGACCACCACGTCCGGGCCGCTGCCCTGCTGCGAGGCGGTGACGAAGTTGGTCTGCAGGTCCTTGCTGACGGCCTGGACCTCCACGGTGACGCCGTTCTCGGTGCCGAACTTCTCCGCGAACGGCTTCAGGGCGGCGGTCCGCTTGTCGTCCGCCCAGATCACCAATTTGCCGCCGGCGGCCTTGGGGGACTCCTTCGCAGCCGGCTTGTCGCTGTCGCCGCCACAGCCGGAGGCGGCGAGCGCCAGGGCGAAGAGGGCGACCACACCCGCGGTACGGATGCGCATCGGTACTCCTGTCGTCATGGCGGGTCCGCCGGGGGAAGGGCGGCCCGCCAGTGGGAACCTCTGGAAGTTCTTGCCATCCGGCGCATAGAACTGCGCCGCTGCTCTCGTATGTTGCGGGGACGTTAGCAAGACGTTGCAGATGATGGAAGGGCTTGCAGAGAGCCCCGCAAGAACTTGCCGGTGGGCTAAAGTGCCGCCATGCGCGCTCGACTGTCCGACATCGCCCAGCAGGCCGAAGTCAGCGAGGCCACGGTGTCGCGGGTGCTCAACGACCGCCCCGGCGTGGCCCCGGAGACCCGGCAGGCCGTCCTCACCGCCCTCGACGTGCTCGGTTACGAGCGCCCGGCCCGGCTGCGCAAGCGCAGCGCCGGACTGGTCGGCCTGGTGGTGCCGGAGCTGGACAACCCGATCTTCCCCGCCTTCGCCCAGGTCATCGAGTCGACCCTGGCGCAGAGTGGGTTCACACCGGTGCTCTGCACGCAGACCGCCGGCGGCGTCACCGAGGACGAGTACGTGGAGATGCTGCTGGACCGGCAGGTCTCCGGCATCGTCTTCGTGTCCGGCCTGCACGCCGACACCGCCGCCAACCACGACCGCTACCGGGCGCTGATCGCCCGGCCGCTGCCGGTCGTGATGATCAACGGGTACGTGCCGGGCATCGGCGCGCCCTTCGTCTCCTGCGACGACCGGGAGGCCGCCGAGCTGGCCGTGGCCCACCTCGTCGCACTCGGACACCGGCGGATCGGCCTGATCACCGGCCCGGACCGGTTCGTCCCGGTGCAGCGCAAGGTGGCCGGCTGGCGTGCCGCGATGACCCGGTTGGCCGGCGTCGCCGAGGCCGATCTCGGCCCGCTCGCCGAGCTGTCGCTGTTTGGTGTGGAGGGTGGCGAGGCGGCGGCCGGCCGGCTGCTGGACCGGGGCGTGACCGGCGTGGTCTGCGGCTCGGACCTGATGGCGCTCGGCGCGGTCCGGGCGGCACGCCAACGGGGCCTGACCGTTCCGGGCGATCTCTCCGTCGTCGGGTACGACGACTCGCCGTTGATGGCCTTCACCGACCCGCCGCTGACCACCATGCGCCAACCGGTGATCGCGATGGCGGTGGCCGCGGTCCGGGCCCTGGTGGACGAGATCAACGGGCACGGCGCACCGCACTCCGAGTACCTGTTCCGCCCGGAGCTGGTGGTGCGCGGCTCGACCGCGGTCGCCCCGGCCGACGCCCGCCACGGCGCGGGCGGGTCGAACCGGCGCCGGGGCGGCTCGTCGGCGCTCGCCGTCTCGGCCTGACCGCCGGCCCGCCCGTCTGGTGGGACACCAGGGGCCGAACTGCGGCCGCATCGGGCCGCCATTCCTTGCGCAAGAACTGCTTGACTCTTGCAGCGCTTGGCCGGCATATTGCTGAGACACCCGCGCGGGCCGCCGGCCGCACCGCAACGGGTGCCACCGCGCCGGCCCGACACAGACGGGGAACGCCAACCGATGACCGCCAGCACCACCACCCCGCACCGCACCGCCGACGACGACTGGTGGCGCGCCGCGGTCGTCTACCAGGTGTACGTCCGCAGCTTCGCCGACAGCGACGGCGACGGTGTCGGTGACCTCCAGGGCATCCGGCAACGCCTGCCGTACCTAACGACCTCGGGGTGGACGCGCTCTGGCTGACCCCCTTCTACACGTCCCCGATGGTCGACGGCGGCTACGACGTCGCCGACTACCGCGACGTGGACCCGATGTTCGGCACCCTCGCCGACTTCGACGCGATGATCACCGACGCGCACGCCCTCGGCCTGCGGATCATCGTCGACCTGGTGCCCAACCACACGTCCAGCGCGCACCGCTGGTTCGTCGACGCCCTCGCCGCCGGCCCCGGCTCACCGGAGCGGGCCCGCTACCTCTTCGCCGACGGCAGGGGCGCGCACGGTGAGCTGCCGCCGAACGACTGGGAGAGCATCTTCGGCGGGCCGGCCTGGACCCGCGTCGCCGACGGCCAGTGGTACCTGCACCTGTTCGACCCGGCCCAGCCGGACCTGAACTGGCGCCACCCGGAGGTCCGCGCCGAGTTCGAGGACGTGCTGCGGTTCTGGCTGGACCGGGGCGTGGACGGTTTCCGGATCGACGTGGCCCACGGCATGATCAAGGCCGAAGGGCTGCCGGACGTCGGCTTCGGCATCCTGACCACCGGCCAGCGCCAGGTGGAACTGCTCGGCAGGGGCCGGCTGCCCTACTTCGACCAGGACGAGGTGCACGAGATCTACCGCGCCTGGCGACCCATCCTGGACAGCTACCCCGGCGGCCGGATGGCGGTCGCCGAGGCGTGGGCCGAGACCCCGCAACGGCTCGCCCGCTACATCGGCCCGGACGAACTGCACCAGGCGTTCAGCTTCGACTTCCTCGACGCCACCTGGTCGGCCGACTCGTTCCGCAAGGTGATCGACACCGCGCTGGCCGAGGCGGCGGTGGTCGGCGCACCGACCACCTGGGTGCTGTCCAACCATGACAAACAGCGCCACGTCACCCGCTACGGCGACGGCCCCGAAGGGCTGCGTCGGGCCCGCGCGGCCAGCCTGCTGATGCTCGCCCTGCCCGGTTGCGCGTACCTCTACCAGGGCGAGGAACTGGGCCTGCCCGAGGTGCTCGACCTCCCCGACGAGCTGCGCCAGGACCCCGCGTTCCTGCGCACCGGCGAGAGCCGCGACGGCTGCCGGGTGCCGATCCCGTGGACCGGTGAGCTGGCGCCGTACGGCTTCGGGCCGGCCGGCAGCGAGTTGAGCTGGCTGCCCGCACCCTCCACCTGGCAGGCCCTGTCCGTTGCCACGCAGACCGGCGTGCCCGGCTCGACGCTGGAGCTGTACCGGGCCGCGCTGCGCATCCGTCACGACCACCCGGCGCTGGCCGCCGACGCCGGCGGGATCACCTGGCTGGAGACCGGGCCGGGCGTGCTCGCCTTCTCCCGCGCCGCCGGCGACACCGTGCTGACCTGCGTGGTCAACCTGAGCGGGGCGCCGGTCCTGATCGACGGGTACGGCCAGCCGGTCGTCGCCAGCGCGGCGCTGACCGGGGAGGGCTCCGGCCATCTGCTGCCGGTTGACGCGGCCGTCTGGTTGGAACGCCGCTGAGCGGGTAACCCGTTCTCGACCTGGTCGTCCGTCGTGCCCCGCGCCAACGGGCGACTGGGCTACCGGCCCCTTGTGGTGGGGGGTGAGGTGGTGCCGGCGCCACGCGGAGTCCGCTCCGCGCGGCGCCGGTGTCCGTCTGCGCGGCGCTGGGTGCCGACCAGCGTCACTTCGCCGTGAGCAGCGCCGCGATCCGGGTGAAGCCGGCGCGGACCTCGGCCTCGTTCGGCGGCTCGGTGGGCTCGCCGTGGCCCGCCTCGTCGGCAGCGGCGTCCAACTCCTCGTCGATCACGTCCTCGAAGTCGCCGTACAGGTCGGCTCCCTCGACCTGACGCGCCTCGTCCTCGGCGGCGACCTGCGCGGCGGCGATCTCGCTGCGGATCTCGTCGGCCGACAGCGCCGGCAGCAGCGGCTCCACCACGGCCATCAGCTGCTCATCGGCCACCACCGCCTCGGCCAGCGCCAACGCGTGCGGTCGCTCGTACGGTCCACAGACCACGGGCTCCCACTCGTCGAGGTCACCGAGCGGACCGAAAGTGATGATCCACGGCAGGCCGAGCATCGGCGAGTCGGCCGGCAGGTCCAGTGTCATGAGTGCGCCCACCGGCTCATCATGGTCCGCAAACGCGAGTGTCGGACGCGGTTCGCGGCAGTACCGCCCGTCCGGCGGGGGTTCTCGGGCCGGTCAGCCGGGACGGGTCGCGTCCAGGGCGGCACGGACCAGGGCGAGCGCGGTGGCGGGCGGTACGCCCAGCCGGGCCGCCTCCGCCGCGTAGCCGGCCGCCGACCGGTGCAGCCGGTCGACCGCGTCGTCCCGGCCGGGCGCGACGAAGGTCCCGTTGCGCCCCCGGGTCTCCAGCAGGCCGGCCGTCTCCAACTCCCGGTACGCCCGCGCCACCGTGTTCGCGGCCAGCCGCAGGTCGGCGGCGAGCTGCCGGACGGTGGGCAGGCGGCTGCCCACCGGCAACCGGCCGTCGCCGATCAGCCCGGCGAGCTGCACCCGCACCTGCTCGTACGGGGGCACCGACGAGTCCGGGTCGACCGTGATCAGCACCTGCGCACCGTCCGCCATCAGCCCGCACCGCCCGGTGCCCCGGGGTCGGTGTCCTCGTCGAGATCCACCGGCGGGGCACCTTCCGCCAGGTCCACCACCCGCCCCTTCGTGCTGGTCGCGAGCAGCGCCGCCCCGAACAGCACCAACTGGTTGAGCAGGTAGAGGTAGAGCAGCAGACCGACCGCGCCGGCCACCACCGTGTACGCCGGGTTCCGCTCGGTGCGTACCACGTAGTACCGCCCGACCGTGTTGAGCAGCGTGATGCCGACGGCGACCAGCAGCACCACCGGGCGCAGCCGGGACCGGCTCATCCGCAGCCGGGGCACCGCGAGCAGCAGCGCGGTGGCGAGGACCGCGTTGACCAGCACGCTGAGCACGGCGCTGATCGTGGTCAGGCCGACCGACCCGGTGCTGCGCAGCAGGAAACGCAGCAACGACTCCAACGCGTCCACCGCCGCCACCGAGAGGCCGAGCAGCACGAAGACGCCGATCATCACGCCCAGGTCGACCAGCCGCCGGACCACGAGGTTGCCCGGCTGCTGGTTGAGGGCGTACATGAGCCGCTGGGAGGAGCGGATCGCCTCCACCCAACCGATGCCGGTGAAGACCAGGATGACGAGACCGACCACGCCCACGGTGCCGCTGGAGTTGGCGATCTGCTGCGCGTCCAGGAACGGCAGGTTCTCCTTCAGGAACCCGGCCGCCGCCGTACTGACCTCGTCGTTGTCCTCCAGGATCGCGCCGAAGATGGAGTACGCGACCAGAGCGAGCGCGAAGACCGCGAAGAAGCCGTAGTAGGCGATCGCCGCGGCCAGCCGCCCGGCGAGCACCTCGGCGTAGAGCGTTCCGGCGCGCCACACGTGGTCGAAGAGGCCGGATCGGCCGCGCGCGGCACTCACCCAGCGGTCGATGCCCGCCTCGATCTGGCCGATCACGTTCACGCGATCATCCTCGCCGATCTCCCACCGCCGTAGTGGCAACCGGCTTCCGATGCTCGCCGACCGGCGCGTCGCCGGCCGTTCAGTCGCCGAGCCGGAAGTCCCGACGCGGCTGCCACCGGGCCTGTCCGCTGTGCGAGAAGAGGGTGAACGCGTCGACCTCGAACATCGCCGAGAAGTCGGCGAGGTCCTCGTACGCCTTGTCCAGAGCCTCCGGCGCGACGTCCTGCGCCACGGTGACGTGCGGATGGTACGGGAAGCGGGTCTCGCGGTGCAGGCCCGGCGCGGCGGCGATGGCCGCCGCCAGCAGTTCGCACTCGCTGATCCCAGCTGCCACCGCGACGAAGACCACCTGCGTCACCGGGCGGAACGTGCCGGTGCCCCGCAGGTGCAGCGCGAACGGCAGATGCGTGGCGGCGACGCCGGCCAGGTGCTCCTCGACGGCGGGCAGGTTGGCCGTCGGGATCTCGGTCGGCCCGAGCAGCGTCACGTGCGCGGGCACCGCGAGCGGGTCACCGGCCTCGACCCGTCGCCGGGTGAGGTGGCCACCCCACGGCTCCGGGATGTCCACCGCGATGCCGATCTGGATGGTGTCGCCGGCGGGCGGCACCCCGCCACTGCGATCCACGCTCCGCGCCGCCCTCTCGGCCACCGACCCGCCCACCTGTCCCGCGGCGCTATTCGCCGCGCACCGGCGGGAAGAACCCGACCCGCTCGTACGCCGACCGCAGCGTCGGCCCCGCCACCACCCGGGCCTTCTCGGCGCCGGCGGCGAGCAGCTTGTCCAACTGCGCCGGGTCGTCGAGGTACGTGCGGGTGCGCTCCTGGATCGGTCGGACGAACTCCGCCACCACCTCGGCCAGGTCCTTCTTGAGGTCGCCGTAGCCGCGGCCGGCGTACGCGGCCACCAGCTCGTCGATGCCGCGCCCGCTGAGCGCCGAGTGGATGGTCAGCAGGTTGGACACGCCCGGCTTGGTCTCGGTGTCGAAGACGATCTCCCGGCCGGTGTCGGTCACCGCCGAGCGGATCTTCTTGGCCGAGCGGGCCGGATCGTCCAGGAGGTCGATGATGCCGGCCGGCGAGGACGACGACTTGGACATCTTCGCCGTCGGCTCCTGCAGGTCGGTGATCTTCGCGGTGTCCTTGACGATGTGCGGTGCCGGCACCGTGAACGTCGTGCCGAACAGCGAGTTGAACCGCTGGGCCAGGTCCCGGGAGAGCTCCAGGTGCTGGCGCTGGTCCTCGCCGACGGGCACCGCGTTGGCCTGGTAGAGCAGGATGTCGGCGGCCTGCAGGATCGGGTAGGTGAAGAGCCCGACGCTGGCCCTCTCGTTGCCCTGCTTCTGCGACTTGTCCTTGAACTGCGTCATCCGGCTGGCCTCGCCGAAGCCGGTGATGCAGCCGAGCACCCAGGCCAGCTGCGGGTGCTCGGGCACCTGCGACTGCACGAACAGGGTGCTGCGCTCCGGGTCGAGGCCGACCGCGAAGAGCTGGGCGGCGGCCACCCTGGTCCGCTGGCGCAGCAGCGCCGGGTCGTGCCCCGCGGTGATGGCGTGCAGGTCCACCACGCAGTAGAACGCGTCGTGGGTCTCCTGCAGGGCCACCCAGTGCCGTACCGCGCCGAGGTAGTTGCCGAGGTGGAACGAGTCGGCCGTCGGCTGGATGCCGGAGAAGACGCGGGGACGGGCGGGAACGTCGGACATGGCGATAATTCTGTCAGCAAGCAACCGGGTCCGTCATGACGGGCCGGCGGGTCGGCCGCGGCCCGCCGGTGTGGGCGTGTTGACCTCGTGCGGCTTCCCCGCGTCGACCCGGCGGGTCGGCCCGACCGAGGCCCGACGCCGCTGCCCGGCCAGCGGATCCCGCGGCTGGCCCACCCCGGGCTGGCGCGACGGCACGGCGGCGGGATCGGGCCGCTGCTCCGCGGTCCGTGCGGCGGAGACCGCGAGGCGCGCCACCCGTCGTCCGTCCAGCGCCACCACCCGCAACGACCAGCCGGCCGGTGGGTCGGGCTCGTCGACGTCGACCGGCTCACCGGGCACCGACACCTCGTCACCGGTCACCGGCAGCCGCCCCAGCGCGGCCATCACGAACCCGCCGACCGTCTCGTACGGCCCGGCGGGCAGCACCACCCCGGTCCGCTCGGCGAAGTCGGACAGGTTGAGCCGACCGTCCACCACGGTGGGCAGGCCGGCGTGCACCGGGTCCGGAGCGGCGTCGTACTCGTCGTGGATCTCGCCGATCAACTCCTCGATCAGGTCCTCCAGGGTGACGATCCCGGCGGTGCCGCCGTACTCGTCGACCACCACCGCCAGGTGCTGGCCCTCCCGGCGCATCTCGGTCAGCGCGGGCAGCACCCGTTTGCTGCCGGGCAGCCGTTTCACCTCGCGGATCAGTTCGCCGACGGTGACGCACGGGTCGACGTCCGGGCGCAGCAGCACGTCGCGCAGGTGCACGAAACCCACCACGTCGTCGTGGGTGCCGTCGGTGACCGGGTAGCGGGTGTGCGTCTCGGCGCGGACCAGCCGGGCGGCCTCGGCGATGGTCAGCCGGGCGGGCAGGAAGACCACCTCGGTGCGGGGCATCATCACCTTGCGGACGAGGCTGGCGCCGGCCACCAGAACCTCGTCGATGATCCGCCGCTCGTCCGGGTCGAGCACCGTGTTCGCTGCGACCAGGTCCCGCAGTTCGGCTTCGGAGATGCGTTCCCGGCCGGCCGCCGGACCGGCGCCGAGCAGGTCGGTGACGAGGCGGCTGGCCCCGTCGGCGGTGCGGACCAGCACGCGGGCGACGGCCCGGGCGAGCGGGCCGGGGTCGCGGCGGGGCCGCCCCCGCGCGCGTCGCCGGAGCCCGGTACGGGCCGCTTCCCGCATGACAGAGATGGTAGACACCGTTCGCCTCCCGCACCGGGATTCGCGGACGACGGACCGTCATGTGCGGGTCTGTTTAATCATGAGAGATTATGATGGAATAGTGATGGTGGCGTGGTCGGCGAGGGTGCCCGCCGCGGCCGTAGGGTGATCACCGAAGGGCCAGTCCCGGGTGGGGTCGAAACAGGAGGCAACGACGTGAAACTGCTCGTCACCGGGGGCGCCGGCTTCATCGGCAGCGTGGTGACCCGGATGCTGCTCGACGCGGGGCACGAGGTCGTCGTCCTGGACGACCTGCGCACCGGCCACCGTGAGGCACTCGCCCCCGACGCGACCCACGTCGAGGCGTCCATCCACGACGCCGCCCGGATCGTCACCCCCGACGCCGGCTTCGACGGGGTGCTGCACTTCGCCGCCCTGATCGCCGCCGGCGAGTCGATGGTCAAGCCCGAGCTGTACTGGCAGACCAACACCGTCGGCACGCTCGCCCTGATCGACGCGGTCCGGGCCGCCGGGGTGCCCCGGATGGTGTTCTCCTCCACCGCCGCCGTCTACGGCAACCCCACCGAGCTGCCCATCCCGGAGACCGCGGTCAAGGCGCCCACCAACACGTACGGCGCCACCAAACTCGCCGTCGACATGGCGCTCACCTCCGAGGCCATCGCGCACGGGCTGGCCGCCGTCTCGCTGCGCTACTTCAACGTGGCCGGCGCGCACCTCGACGGCGACGTCTCGCTCGGCGAGCGGCACGACCCGGAGACCCACCTGATCCCGATCGCGCTGGAGGTCGCCGCCGGCCGGCGGGAGAAGCTCCAGCTCTTCGGCGACGACTACCCCACCGTGGACGGCACCTGCGTCCGTGACTACATCCACGTCGCCGACCTCGCCCGCGCGCACCTGCTGGCGCTGGACGCCGCCGCCGGCGGTCAGCACCGGATCTACAACCTGGGCAACGGCAACGGCTTCACCAACCGCCAGGTGGTCGATGTGGTCCGCGAGGTCACCGGGCGACCCGTGCCGGTCGAGGTGGCCCCGCGTCGCGAGGGCGACCCCGCCGAACTCGTCGCCTCCTCCGCACTGGCCCGCGACGAGCTGGGCTGGGTGCCCGAGAAGCCGACCCTGCACGACATGGTCGGCGACGCCTGGGCCTTCTACCGCGCGCACGTCCTGGAGCAGTCATGACCAACCCCACCGGTGACGTCGCCGAGCGGGCCGCCGAGGGTTTCACCAGCCAGTACGGCGGCGACGCGGCCGGCCGCTGGGCGGCTCCCGGTCGGGTCAACCTGATCGGCGAGCACACCGACTACAACGACGGGTTCGTGCTGCCCTTCGCGCTGCCACTGCGGACCGTGGTCGCCGCCGACCGGCAGGACGGCGAGCAGTGGACGGTCTGGTCCGAGCTCTCCGGCGAGACGATCACCTTCGGCGCGGACGACGTCGCCGAGCCGGGTCGGGTCACCGGGTGGGGCGCGTACGTGGCCGGAGTGGTCTGGGCGTTGCGCGACGCGGGCCACCCGGCCCCCGGTGCCCGGCTGGCCATCGCCTCCGACGTGCCGCTGGGCGCCGGCCTGTCGTCCTCGGCCGCGCTGGAGTCGGCCGTCCTCGCCGCCCTGCTCGACCTCGGTGGGCTGGACCTGCCCGCCGAACGGCAGCCCCGGCTCGCACAGCGGGCGGAGAACGTCTACGTGGGCGCGCCGACCGGGATCATGGACCAGTCCGCCGCGATCCGCTGCCGCGCCGGGCACGCCCTCTTCCTGGACTGCCGCGACGAGTCGGTCGAGCAGATCCCCTTCGACCTGGACGCCGCCGGGTTGGCCGTGCTGGTCATCGACAGCCGGGCGCCGCACCGGCACGCCGACGGTGAGTACGCCGCCCGTCGCCGATCCTGCGAGGCGGCCGCGAAGGCGCTCGGCGTTCCCGCGCTGCGTGACGTGACCGTCGACCAACTCGACTCCGCGCTGGCCCGACTCGACGACGACGAGACCCGACGTCGGGTGCGGCACGTGGTCACCGAGGACCAGCGTGTGCTGGACACGGTGGCGCTGCTACGCGCCGGCCGCGTCCAGGACATCGGCCCGCTGCTCACGGCCTCACACGTCTCGATGCGCGACGACTTCGAGATCACCGTCCCGGAGATCGACACGGCGGTCGAGGCGGCGCTGGAGGCCGGTGCGCTCGGCGCCCGGATGACCGGCGGCGGCTTCGGCGGCTGCGTCCTGGCCCTGGTCGGGGTCGACCGCGCCGACACGGTAGCCACCGCCGTGAAAGCGGCGTACGCCGAACGCGCTTTCACCGCCCCCACCACACTCACGGTCCTCCCCTCCCCCGGAACAACCCGCCTCCCGCAACCCCCACCCCCACCCACCCCCACCCCCACCCCACCCACCGCAAGTTGATCAAGAAGTTTGCGTCAATCCGAGCCCGGATTTTGACGCAAACCTCTTGATCACCGGGGCGGGGACACGGGGGCGCGGAGCGGGGCGGGCTCGTACATGGAAGTAGTGGCCTCGGCCGTTTGCCGAGGCCACTACTTCGTGGATCGAGCGCGATCTTGGGGCAGCAGGCGGCGCGGCCGAGGCGGCACGGACTGGCGCAGCCGAGGGCCGCACGAGCGCGCGGCCCAGGCGGGGCGGACTGGCACAGCCGAGGGCCGCACGAGCGCACAGCCGACGGCGGCACGGAATGGCACGGCCGGAGGCCGCACGGGTGGGTGCCGGCTTGGGGTCAGCTGGCTTCGACGATCATGGCGGCGCCTACCGTGCGGTTGGTGGTCTCGTCGATGATGACGAAGCCGCCGGTGGTGCGGTTACGGCGGTACTCGTCGGCCAGCAGCGGCACCGTGGTCCGCAGCCGCACCCGGCCGATCTCGTTGAGCCGCAGTTCGTCCGCCGACTCGTCACGGTGCAGCGAGTTGATGTCCAGTCGGTAGTGCAGCCCGCGCACGATCGCCCGCGCCGACCGGGTGGTGTGCTTGATCGCGTACCGGCCGCCGACCCGAAGCGGGGCGGTCTCGTCCATCCAGCACACCATCGCCTCGATGTCCTGGGCCACCGCCGGAGCGTTGTTGGGACGGCAGATCAGGTCGCCCCGGGAGATGTCGATCTCGTCAGCCAGTCGTACCGTCACCGACATCGGCGGGAACGCCTCCGCGACCGGCCCGTCGGCGGTCTCCACCGCGGCGATCCGGCTGGTGAAGCCGGACGGCAGCACCATCACCTCGTCGCCCGGCTTGAGCACGCCGGAGGCGACCTGACCGGCGTAGCCGCGGTAGTCGGTGACCGTCGTGGACTGCGGTCGGATCACGTACTGCACCGGGAACCGGACGTCGACCAGGTTGCGGTCGCTGGCGATGTGCACCCGCTCCAGGTGGTGCAGCAGCGACGGGCCTTCGTACCAGGGCATGTTCTCCGAGCGGGCGACGATGTTGTCGCCGCGCAGCGCGGAGATCGGCACCACGGTCAGGTCCGGTACGTCGAGCTTCGCGGCGAACGCGGTGAACTCGTCGGCGATGCGCTCGTAGACCTCCTGCGACCAGTCGACCAGGTCCATCTTGTTGACGCACAGGACCAGGTGCGGCACCCGCAGCAGGGAGCACAGGAACGCGTGCCGGCGGGACTGCTCGACCAGGCCCTTGCGCGCGTCGACCAGGATCAACGCCAGGTCGGCGGTGGACGCCCCGGTGACCATGTTGCGGGTGTACTGGATGTGCCCGGGGGTGTCGGCGATGATGAACTTGCGCCGGGGCGTGGCGAAGTACCGGTACGCCACGTCGATGGTGATGCCCTGCTCGCGTTCGGCGCGCAGGCCGTCGGTGAGCAGCGCCAGGTTGGTGTACTCGTCGCCACGGGCCGCGCTGACCGCCTCGACCGCGGCCAACTGATCGGTGAAGAGCGACTTGGTGTCGTAGAGCAGCCGGCCGATCAGGGTCGACTTGCCGTCGTCCACGCTGCCGGCGGTCGCGAACCGCAGCAGGTCCATCGGCCGGGCCTCCGGCCCGGCCCCGGTGACAGCCCGGGCCTCCGCATTCGCGGATGCCACGATCTCGGTGCTCATCAGAAGTAGCCCTCCCGCTTGCGGTCCTCCATGGCGGCCTCACTGACCCGGTCGTCACCACGGGTGGCGCCACGCTCGGTGATCCGGGTGGCCGCCACCTCCTCGATGACCTTCTCCACGGTGTCCGCGTCGGAGCGGACCGCCGCGGTGCAGGAGGCGTCGCCGACGGTGCGGTAGCGCACCTGCGCCTTGAACCGCTCCTCACCCGCGCGGGGCCGGAAGAACTCGTTGACCGCGTAGACCATCCCGTCCCGCTCGATCACCTCGCGCTCGTGCGCGTAGTAGATCGACGGCAGCGGGATCCGTTCCCGGGCGATGTAGTGCCACACATCCAACTCGGTCCAGTTGGACAGCGGGAAGACCCGGATCGACTCGCCCGGGTGGTGCCGGCCGTTGTACAACGACCACAACTCCGGCCGCTGGTTCTTCGGATCCCACTGGCCGAACTCGTCGCGGAAGCTGAACATCCGCTCCTTGGCGCGGGCCTTCTCCTCGTCGCGGCGGGCGCCGCCGAACAGCGCGTCGAAGCGGTGCTTCTCCACCGCGTCCAGCAGCACCGGCGTCTGGATCCGGTTGCGCATCCCGTCGCCGGACTCCCGGACCAGCCCGGCGGCCAGGGCATCCGGCACGCTCGCCACCAGGAGTTGCAGTCCCAGCTCGGCGACCCGCTGGTCGCGGTATTCGAGCACCTCGGGGAAGTTGTGCCCGGTGTCGACGTGCATGACCGGGAAAGGAATGTTGGCCGGGGCGAACGCCTTCTGCGCCAGCCGCAGCATGACGATCGAATCCTTACCGCCGGAGAAGAGCAGCACCGGGCGTTCCATTTCGGCGACCACCTCGCGCATCACGAAGATGCTCTCCGCCTCCAGGGCGTCCAGGTGGGAGACCCGGTAGGCCGCAGGGGTGGTCATGACGCCGGCTCGATTCGCTCGCTCATCCGATTTCCAGACCTTTCCGGTCGGGCATGTCAAGAAAGTCCGCTCAGGCTACCCGGAATGTCTCTGCAGCGCTGCAAGCAACCGGGTGGCGAGATCCTTGCGACAGACCAGCAGGTCAGGCAGGCGCGGATCCACCTCGTTGTATTTCAGCGCAGAACCATCGATCCGGGAAGCGTGCAGTCCGGTGGCCGTCGCCACAGCCACCGGCGCCGCCGAGTCCCACTCGTACTGCCCGCCGGCATGGATGTAGGCGTCCACCTCGCCGGTGATCACCGCGGCGATCTTCGCTCCGGCGGAACCCATCGGCACCAGCTTCGCCCCCACGTCCTCGGCGAGGTCGGTGAGGAACACCGGCGGCCGGCTCCGGCTCGCCGCCAAACGGATCACCCGGGTACCCGCCGTCGCCGCCTCCACCGTCATCGGCGGGTACGCCGGCGGGTAGTCGGTGCACAGCACCCGGTGCTGCGCCGGCAGCCCGACCGCCCCGGCGACCAGCCCCTGCGGGCTCGGCGCACTGCGCGCCCACAGCGCCACGTGCACGGCCCAGTCCGAGCGGCCCTCCTCGGCGAACTCCCGGGTGCCGTCCAACGGGTCGATGATCCACACCCGGTCCGCGGCCAGTCGGGACACCGCCTCGGTGTTGACCTCCGCCGCCCAGGCCAGCCGCGACCCCTCGTCCTCCTCGGAGAGCACGGCGTCGCCCGGCCGCCACTTCGCCAACTCCGTACGGATCAGGTCGTGCGACACCTTGTCCCCGGCCGACCTGAGCGCGCCGGCGTCGGTGAAACCCAACTCCGCGCGCAGATCGAGCAGCACCTGACCGGCCCGGGCCGCCAACCACCGGGCGAACGCGCCGTCGATCATCGGAGGACTGCCCATCTGCCCGCTCCCGTCACCTCGCCGCGCGCCGTGCCCGCACGCACGCTCCACCGCGGGGCACCTCGCCGGTCGCGGCCCGCCAAGAGGCGCAGACTACCGGCCCACTGCTACGGATCCGGTACGCCCCGCCCGTCTCAGGCGCCGTGGTAGAGGTTCTGGGTCGGCTCCACGCCCTTGACGATCACCGACTCCACCACGTCCGCGGCACGGTCCACCAGGAAATCCAGTTCCTTGCGCTCGGCGGCGCTGAAATCCGACAGCACATAATCCGCCGGGTCCTGCCGCCCCGGTGGCCGGCCGACGCCGAACCGCACCCGGACGTAGTCCTTCGTGCCCAACGACTTCGACATCGACCGCAGGCCGTTGTGCCCGCCCTCGCCACCGCCGCACTTGATCCGCACCTGGCCGAAGCCGATGTCCAACTCGTCGTGCACCGCGACCACCTGGGCCGCCGGCACCTTGTAGAACTGCGCCAGCGCCGCCACCGGCCCACCGGACAGGTTCATGTACGTCAGTGGCTTCGCCAGCACCAGCTTCGGTCCGCCGAATCCCAGCCGCCCCTCGGCCACCTCGGCGACCGCCCGCTTGTGCCGGCCGAACCGCGCGCCCACGCGCCCGGCCAGCAGGTCGGCCACCATGAACCCGACGTTGTGCCGATTACCGGCGTACTCCCGGCCCGGGTTGCCCAGGCCGACCACCAGCCACGGCCCCGCCTCGTCCGTCACGACCCGTCCCTTCCGACGTCTGTCCCACCGACTCCCGATACGCCGGCAGGCGCCCCCGAACACTCGGGGACGCCTGCCAGCAGAGTACGAACCGATCAGGCCTCGGTGCGCGCCTCGGTGGTCTCGTCGCCCTCGGCGGCCGGGGCGTCCGCGCCCTCGGAACCCTCGGTGCCCTCGCCGACCTCGGCCTCGGCCTCCTCGGTGGCCGACTCGACCTCGGGCAGCGTCGCCTCAAGCTGCTCGGCGGTCGGCGCGGCGGTCACCGAGGCGACCATCAGCTCCGAGTCGCCCACCAGCTCGACACCGGCCGGCAGCTGCACGTCGGCGGCGGTCACCTGGGAGCCCGCCTCCAGGCCCTCGATCGAGGCCTCGAGGTGGTCGGGCACCTTGGTGGCGTCGGCGGTCACCGAGAGGGTGTCGTGGTCGTGCACGATCAGGGTGTCCCGTGCGGCCTCGCCGGTCAGCTGAACCGGAACCTCGACGGTGACCTTCTCGCCACGCCGGACCAGGAGCAGGTCGACGTGCTCGAAGGTGTCCCGGATCGGGTCACGCTGGATCGCCTTCGGCAGCGCCAGCACCTGGGTGCCGTCGGTGATGTCGATCGCGAAGAGCTGGTTGGCGCCACCCTTGCGGATCGCCGCGGCGAACTCCCGCGACGGCAGCGCGATGTGCTTGGGCTTCTCGCCGTGGCCGTACAGCACGGCGGGCACCTTGCCGGCCCGGCGGGTACGACGGGCACCACCCTTGCCGAACTCGGTGCGGGGCTCGGCGCTGATCTTTACCTCGGACACGGGGAAACTCCTGATGCTTTCGCTGCGGCGGCTTGTCGTCTGGCGGTGCTGGGGCGAGGGGCTCGCTGGGGCTCATGCGTCATGAACGACTGCCCGGAGCACCGCGTCGATGACGGTGCCTCCGTGCGGCGCTCTTCAGCGGCCCGCCGGGCACCCTCGCCGTGGCAACCGCACCAGTCTACCCGAGCTGATTCCAAGGTTTCCGGCAGTCCCCGGTCACGGCTCCGGGCCGGCGCGCCGACGGCGTTCCCGCCAGCGCGCCAGCCCCCTTTTCGACCAGTTTGTCAGCCCGGCCCCCAGTCGGCGCGCCGACTGGCGGAAAAGGGGCCCAACCGCGCCCAGCTCAGCTCAGGCCGCGCTCAGCTCAGGCCGCGCTCAGCTCAGGCCGCCGAAGAGGGTGGTCACCGAGCCGTCGTCGAAGACCTCCCGGATCGCCCGCGCCAACAGCGGCGCGATCGACAGCACGGTCAGCTTGTCCAGCTGCTTCTCCGGGGGCAACGGCAGCGTGTTGGTCACCACGATCTCGCTGATCGAGCTGTTCTTCAGCCGCTCGGTCGCCGGGTCGGACAGCAGCGCGTGGGTGGACGCGACCACGATCTCCGCCGCGCCCGACTCCTTGAGGATGTCCGCAGCCTTGGCGATCGTGCCACCGGTGTCGATCATGTCGTCCACGATCAGACACACCCGGCCCTCCACCTCGCCGACGACCCGGTTCGCCACCACCTGGTTCGGCTTCATCGGGTCGCGGGTCTTGTGGATGAACGCCAGCGGGCAGCCGCCCAACCGGTCGGTCCACCGCTCGGCCACCCGCACCCGCCCCGAATCCGGTGCCACCACCGTCATCGGCCGGCCGGCGTACTTGTGCTCCACGTACTCCGCCAGGATGTCCATGGCGAAGAGGTGATCCACCGGGCCGTCGAAGAAGCCCTGGATCTGCGCGGTGTGCAGGTCGACGGTGAGGATCCGGTTCGCGCCGGCCGTCTTCAGCAGGTCCGCCACGAGCCGGGCCGAGATCGGCTCCCGACCGCGGTGCTTCTTGTCCTGCCGCGCGTACGGGTAGAACGGCAGCACCACGGTGATCCGCTTGGCGGACCCCCGCTTCAGCGCGTCCACCATGATCAGGGTCTCCATGACCCAGGTGTTCACCCCGTGCGTCACGGACTGCACCACGAAGGCGTCCGAACCACGCACCGAGTCCTTGAAGCGTACGAAGATCTCGCCGTTGGCGAACTCGTACGCGTCGGCCGGCGTCGGCGCCACGCCGAGCACCTCGCCGATCTCCTTGGCCAGCTCCGGAAAGCCCCGTCCGGAAAAGAGCATCAGGCTTTTGCGGTTTTCGGCGACGATGCTGCCCATGGGCCCGTCTGCTCCCGTTTGTCGGCGGTACCCGACCCGGTGGTGGTGGGTCGGGGACTAGTCGGTTGCAGTATCTCCCGCGCCGGACGCACCGCCCACCGTCTCGGCCTGCCCGTGCATTGCCTCACTGTCGCTTGCGGCGCCGGCCACCTCCGACGCACCCTTCGCGTCGCCGGCGCGCTGCGCGGCCTCGGCCGCCGCCGTACCGGCCCGCCGCTTCACCACCCAGCCCTCGATGTTGCGCTGGCGCGCCCGTGCGACACCCATCGCGCCCGCCGGCACGTCGTCCACGATCACCGAGCCGGCGGCCGTGTACGCGCCGTCGCCCACCTCGACCGGCGCCACGAACATGTTGTCCGCGCCCGTGCGGGCGTGGCTGCCGATCACCGTGCGGTGCTTGTTGACCCCGTCGTAGTTGACGAAGACCGAGGCCGCGCCGATGTTGGTCTGCTCACCGATCGTCGCGTCGCCGACGTACGTCAGGTGCGGCACCTTCGAGCCGGCACCGATCGCGGAGTTCTTCACCTCGACGAACGTGCCGACCTTCGCCTTGTCGGCGAGCCGCGCGGCTGGCCGCAGGTACGCGTACGGCCCGACGCTGGCGCCCTCGCCGATCTCGGCGCCGACGGCGTGGCTGCGAACCACCGACGCGCCGGGGCCGACGATCGTGTCGACAAGCGTGACGTCCGGCCCGATCAGCGCGCCCGCGCCGACCACCGTGCCGCCGCGCAGCTGGGTGTTCTGGTCCACCACCGCGTCGCGGTCCAGCGCGACCGTCACGTCGATCCAGGTGGTCGCCGGGTCGAGCAGGCTGACCCCGGTGCGCATCCACGCCTCGTTGACCCGGTCGCGCAGCAGACGCCGCAGCGATGCGAGCTCCACCCGGTCGTTGCACCCCAACGTCTCGACGTGATCGACGGCCACGTGCACCGCGACCGGCTCGCCGGCCGAGCGGAGCAGGCCGAAGACGTCGGTCAGGTATTCCTCGCCCTGGTCGTTGTCGGTGGAGAGCTTGCCGAGCGCGTCGCGCAGCCGCACCGCGTCGAACGCGTAGATGCCGGCGTTGATCTCCCGGAGCGCGCGCTGCGTGGCGTCGGCGTCGCGCTCCTCGACGATCTGCTCGAGCCGCCCGTCGGCGTCCCGGACGATCCGTCCGAGGCCGGTCGGGTCGGGCACCTCGGCGGCCAGCACGGTGGCCGCCGCGGCGGCCTCCTCGTGCGCGGTCACGAGCGCACCCACCGTCTCCGGGCGCAGCAGCGGCACGTCCCCGTTGATCACCACGACGGTGCCGGCGCCCTCCGGGACGGCCTCCAACGCGATCCGGACGGCGTGCCCGGTGCCGAGCTGCTCGGCCTGGAGGACGGGGGTCGCCTCCGGGGCGACCTCGCCCAGGTGGCTCCGGACCTGGTCGGCGCCGTGCCCCACCACCACGACGGTGCGGTCCGCGGCCAGCGGCGCGGCCGCGCTCAGCACGTGGCCGAGCAGCGTACGACCGAGCAGGGGGTGCAGCACCTTGGGCAGTGTCGACTTCATCCGCTTGCCCTCACCGGCGGCGAGCACGACGACGGTACGAAGGTGGGGCTGGGGCACGATGTGGCTCCCGTCGGGACGGCGGACACTCTCGCGGTCATGCTAACCGCGGGGCCCGGCACGGTTCCCTCTTACCCCCAGTGGACCCTAAAACGGACTTTAGGGAGCAAGCTCGGCCGCCAGGGTTCGAACCTGAAATACGGGTACCAAAGACCCGGGTGTTGCCAATTACACCACGGCCGATCAGCGACACGAGCGCGTCGCAGCAGGGGATGGGCATCCCGGGCTACACCTTAGCGCCTCGCCCGCCGGACGCCATCGCTCATTTCGCCATGCCGGGCGACCGCGCTCCCCGAGCGTCGATTCCGCCCACCTCCGGGGCACCGCCGGCAGCACCGCGACGCCGCCGTCGCGACGGTCTGCAAGCCTCCGGCCGACCCCGCATTTCAAGGCTCTGACCTGCTTGTTTTCCCGAACGGCCGTGGGTTTTCGGAACTTCCTCGTGCGATCTACGGTGCCGTAAGTTACGGTAACGTAGGCGTAGCTTCGTGATCGTTTCCGCCCCCCCTCTGCGAGGTGCCATGTCCACCACCCTGCTCGAACCCAACACCGCCGGCCCCGGCCCCAAACCACTCACCGACGGCAGTCAGTCCTCCGGGATCCTGGCCGCGCTGTGGGCCTTCGTGGTGATCCCCTTCGTCGCCCTTCTGGTCGCGGTGCCGTTGGCATGGGGTGGCTGGCTGGGTTGGACCGACGTGATCATCGGACTGGTCTGGTACGTGGTCTCCGGGCTCGGCATCACGGTGGGCTTCCACCGCTACTTCACCCACGGGTCGTTCAAGGCGAAGCGGTGGCTGCGCGTCACGTTGGCGGTCGCGGGTTCGCTCGCGGTGCAGGGCGAGATCATCCAGTGGGTGGCCGATCACCGTCGGCACCACGCGTTCTCCGACCTGGAGGGTGACCCGCACTCGCCGTGGCGCTTCGGCACCAGCTTCTGGGCGCTGACCCGGGGCCTCTTCCACGCCCACGTGGGCTGGCTGTTCCGTCGGGAGCTGTCCAACCGGGAGCGGTTCGCGCCGGACCTCATCGCCGACCGGGACATCAGCCGGGTGGACCGGCTCTTCCCCGCGCTGGTGGCCGTCTCGCTGCTCGGCCCGGCGCTGATCGGCGGTCTGGTGACCTGGTCGTGGCAGGGCGCGCTGACCGCGTTCTTCTGGGCCGGGCTGGTCCGGATCGGCCTGCTGCACCACGTCACCTGGGCCATCAACTCGGTCTGCCACGTCTACGGCGAGCGCCCCTTCGCGATGCGCCAGGGTGACCGCGCGTCGAACTTCTGGCCGCTGGCGATCCTGTCGTTCGGCGAGAGCTGGCACAACCTGCACCACGCCGACCCGACCAGCGCCCGGCACGGTGTGCTGCGCGGTCAGGTGGACATCTCGGCCCGGGTGATCTGGCTGTTCGAGAAGTTCGGTGCGGCGTCGCAGGTGCGCTGGCCGAAGCCGGAACGGCTCGCCGCAAAGCTCGTGAAGCCGGTCGCACCCCGGTAAAACCGGGCGGTGCACCGGGAGGCCGCCTGGCAGGATGGCCGGATGACCGAGCGACGCGGGGGGACCGGACGGCTCGGCGGACGGGGAGCCGGGCCCGATCCGGGTACGGTCGGACGGCGCGGCCGGGCGGTCGGACCGCTCGCCAGTGAGGCGACGACGTGAACGGGCACGACGGAGGCACCATTCCACGGCAGGGCGTCACCGAGCGCCAGCGAGGCGGCGGCATGCCCGAGGTCAGCGACGGTGCCGGCGGTCGGCGTACGCCCCCGGCCCCGGCACCCAAACCGAAGCCCACCTCGCGGGTCCGCATGTCGGCGGCCCAGCGGCGGGAGCAGTTGATCGCGATCGGCCGGCAGCTCTTCGCCGAGCGTGGTTTCGACGCCACCTCGATCGAGGAGGTGGCGGCCCGCGCCAAGGTCTCCAAGCCGGTGGTGTACGAGCACTTCGGCGGCAAGGAAGGGCTCTACGCGGTGGTGGTGGACCGGGAGGTCCGGGCTCTGCTGGACCGGATCACCACGGCGTTGACGGCCGGGCATCCTCGGGAGTTGCTGGAGCAGGCGGCTCTGGCCCTGCTGGGTTACATCGAGGAGGAGACCAGCGGGTTCCGGGTGCTGGTCCGCGAGTCGCCGCTGATGTCGGGCACGGCCAACTTCAGCAGCGTGATGAACGACGTGGCGCACCAGGTCGAGCACATCCTCGGCGCCGAGTTCAAGAGCCGCGGGTACGACCCGAAGCTCGCCGAGCTGTACTCGCAGGCGCTGGTGGGCATGGTCGCGCTGACCGGCCGCTGGTGGCTGGAGGTGCGCAAGCCGCGTAAGGAGACGGTCGCGGCGCACCTGGTCAACCTGGCCTGGAACGGGTTGTCGCACCTGGAGGCGAAGCCGACGTTGATCACCAGCCGTCGCCGCTGACCCCGGTCAGCGGCGGTGCACGTCGGCCACCGGGTGTTTGCGGTGCTCCAGTTCCGCCTCGGCGTGCTCCGGAGGACCCACCTTGTCGTAGAGACCGGTGCCGAGCAGGATCAGCCCGAACAGCATCGACACGATCACTGTCGACATCGAGAAGTTGAGCACGTTCGCGCCGGTCTGCAGCACCGACATCGTCAGGATGCTGGTCACCAGGAACACCACGCCGGCGGTGAGGTTCATGTAGTGGCCGAGGTTGGTGCGCCGGGACGCCCCGATGATCAGGACGATTCCGAAGACCACCGAGGCGAGTGAGAAGGCCAGGTTGGTGCGCAGCCCGAGCGCCCAGGTGCTGCTCCGGTCGAACAGCGGGTCACCGATCGTCTCGGCGACACCCCAGACGCCGAAGACGAGGATGTAGACGCCGATCAGACCGGAGAGGACCCGGTACAACGGCCGAGCCGGATGGTTGACCGGAAAGTGCGGCATACCAGACCCCATCCACCTGAGTTAGACCGATTCAGGAGGATTGTCGCCCAAAGAAGAGCCAACTGTCCGAAAAACCCCAAAGCTGGAATGGTCCGCCGAATGGCAGGACCAGGTCAGGTTTTCGCCGGAGCCCGAGCTGCGCAGGGATCAGGCCTGACCGCCCGGAGCAACTCGGGCTCCGGCGAAAACCACACCAGTGACCACGGGAAGGCTCAGAGAACCAGACGAGCCTTCTGGAACGCCTCCGCCTCATCCTCCGTGCCGACCTTGCCGTACATCCCGACCATGAGCAGCACCAGGGCGACCGTCATCATCACGATGACGGTGACGATGCTGACGTTGAGGATGTTGGCGTCGGTCCGGATGAAGGCGAGGCTGGCCAGGCTGATCACCATCAGGGCGTACGCCAGCCACTGGTTGATCGCCACGTCGATGTTGCGGCCGAGCGCGGTGCCGACCAGCACGATGAGCCCGAGCAGCACGCTGAGCAGCCCGAGGGCGAGGTTGGTGCCCTGGCCGAGGACCCGGGTGTCGTCCTGGGCGAGGATCTCGTTGCCGGTGCTCGTGATGATGCTGAGCACACCGAATGCCACCAGGTACAGACCGGTCAACCCGCCGATCGCCCGGTAGATCGGCCGCGCGGGGTGGTTGACGGGGGTGTGGGCCATGTCTGAGTCTCCAACGCCGTGGGGTGAGGTGTCGCCGACGATTGTCCCGCATGTGGCGGTGTGACGCCGCACACGGCCCCCGCGCCGGCGCGCCCGGCCCGGTCAGCTCTCCGGAAGCTCCTCGGCGAGGGTCATCCAGCTCTCCTCGATCCGCTCCCGCTCGGCCCGCAGATCCTTGAGCTGGGTGTCCAGTTCGGCGACCCGGGCGTAGTCGGTGGCGTCGGCCGCGAGCTGATCGAGCAGGGTGGCCTCGCGCTGGTCGAGCTTGCCGAGCTGGCGTTCCAGGCGGGTCAGTTCCTTGCGGGCCTGACGCACCTCGGCGGCCGACATGCCGGTCGCGGTGGGTTCGCCGGACGTGACGGTCGGCGCGGCACCGGCCCGAGAAGGGCCAGCCCGCTCGGCGGTCCGGGCAAGGTACTCGTCGACCCCGCCCGGCAGGTGCACGAGCCGGCCGTCGCCGAACATCCCGTACGCCGTGTCGGTGACCCGCTCGATCAGGTAGCGGTCGTGGCTGGCCACGATGATCGTGCCCGGCCACGAGTCGAGCAGGTCCTCCAGCGCGGCCAGGGTGTCGGTGTCCAGGTCGTTGGTGGGCTCGTCGAAGAGCAGCACGTTGGGTTCGCCGGCGAGCAGCCGCAGCATCTGCAACCGGCGACGTTCACCGCCGGAGAGGTCGCTGACCGGGGTCCAGAGGCGGCGGTCGTCGAAGCCGAAGACCTCGGCGAGCTGGGCGGCGGAGACCTCCCGGTCGCCGAGCTGCACCCGGCGGGCGACCTCCTCGACCGCTTCGAGCACCCGCAGGTGCCCGGGCAGCTCGGCGAGTTCCTGGGAGAGGAACGCCGGCCGCACCGTGGAGCCGGTGCCGAGGCGGCCACCGTCGGGGCGGGTGATGCCGGCGAGCATCCGCAACAGGGTGGTCTTGCCGGCCCCGTTGGCGCCGAGGATGGCGATCCGGTCACCCGGACCGACCAGCCACGTCACGTCGCGCAGGATCTCCTTCGGGCCGGCGTGCAGCTCGACGTTCTCCAGGTCGTACACCTGCTTGCCGAGCCGGGAGGTGGCCATCCGCTGCAACGACATGGTGTCGCGGGCCGGCGGCACGTCGGCGATCAGCGCGTTCGCGGCGTCGATGCGGAACTGGGGCTTGGAGGTGCGGGCGGGCGGGCCCCGCCGCAGCCAGGCGATCTCCTTGCGGAGCAGGTTCTGCCGGCGGGCCTCGGTGGCGGCGGCGACGCGCTCACGTTCGGCGCGGGCGAGGGTCCAGGCGGCGAAGCCACCCTCGTACGCGCGGACGGTCTGGTCGGCGACCTCCCAGGTGGTGGTGCAGACCGCGTCCAGGAACCACCGGTCGTGGGTGACGACGACCAGGGCGCCCCGGCGACCGACCAGGTGCCGGGCCAGCCAGTCGACACCACCGACGTCGAGGTGGTTGGTGGGCTCGTCGAGGATGAGCAGATCCGAGTCGCGGACGAGCAGTGCGGCGAGCGCCACCCGCCGGCGTTCGCCACCGGACATCGGGCCGACCGGCTGGTCGAGGCCGAGGTGCGGCATGCCGAGGCCGTCGAGGATGTTGCGCACGCCCGCGTCGCCGGCCCACTCGTGCTCGGCGCCCATGCCCTCGCCGAGCCAGGCGGTGCCGAGCACGACGTCCCGGACGGTGGCGTCGGGGGCGAGGGTGAGCTGCTGCGGCAGCCAGAGCACGCGCAGATCGCGGCGGTGGGTGACCCGACCGTCGTCGGGCTCCTCCTGCTTGGTGAGCAGGCGCAGCAGGGTGGACTTGCCGGCACCGTTGAGGCCGACCACACCGATCCGGTCGGCGTCGTCCAGGCCGAGCGAGACGTCCGTGAGCAGCCGCCCGGCGGCGCCGTACCCCTTGGACACCCGGTCCAGATTGACGATGTTGGCCACAGTCCACCCTTCAAGATCAAGGCGTCCGGGTGCCGGCGGGCACCTCGGGACGCCGACCCCAAGGGTACGCGGACCCGCCCCCCTCCCGCGATCTTGCAGTTACTGTCGCGCCGTAAGGGGCATTCCAGTCATCTCGGCGACCAAAAGTGCAAGATCGGCGGAGCAGGGGCGGGGACGCCGGGACGCCGTGGCACGGGGGTTAGATGACGCGGGCGCCCGCTACTGGGCCGTGTGCGACCCGGGCCTGGCGGCACACGCCGGCGCTGCTCAGCTCGGCGGCGATCCGCTCGGCGTTGGCGGCGTCGGCGGCGAGGAAGACGCAGGTCGGGCCGGAGCCGGACACGATGCCGGTGAGCGCGCCCGCCGCCTCGCCGGCCTTGAGGGTGTCGGCAAGCGCCGGGCGCATGGCCAGCGCGGCGTCCTGAAGATCGTTGCCGAGCGTCCGGGCGAGGACCCGGGGGTCACGCTGACGCAGCGCGCCCAGCAGCGCGTCGGTGCTGCCCAGCGGGTCACCGGCGGCGCCGGAGTCGCGCAGCCGGTCCAACTCGCGGTACGCGGCCGGGGTGGACAGGCCCCCGTCGGCGATGGCCACCACCCAGTGCCAGGAGGTGGGGCGGACCAGCACGGGGCTGACCGCCTCGCCCCGGCCGGTGCCCAGCGCGGTGCCCCCGTAGATCAGGAACGGCACGTCGGAGCCGAGGTCGGCGGCGATCCCCGCCAGCTCGTCACGGGACAGGCCGGTGCCCCACAGCGCGTCGCAGGCCACCAGCGCGGCGGCCGCGTCGGCGCTGCCGCCGGCCAGCCCTCCGGCGAGGGGGATCTGCTTGCGCAGGTGCAGACGGGCGTGCGGCAGGACCCCGGCGTACCCGGCGAGGGCGTACGCGGCGCGGATCACCAGGTTGGAGTCGTCCAGGGCCAGCTCGCCGGTGCCCTCCCCCTCCATGGTCAACGCCAGCGTGTCGCCCCGCCGGGCGGTCAGCTCGTCGTAGATGGAGATGGCGTGGTAGACGGTGTTCAGCTCGTGGTAGCCGTCACGGCGCAGCGGACCCACCCCGAGGTGCAGGTTGACCTTCGCGGGCACCCGCACCTTCACCGGGCCGACGGCCCCACGTCGCTCGTCCTCGTCGTCCGGTCGCCAGGCCTCGGTCACGGGGTGATGTCCCGCCCGCGCAGGCGGATGTCGAACGGCTTGGCCACGATCAGCTCCTCGGCGTCCTCGGCAGGCACGGCGTCAGCCTACTTCGCGGCCGGCGTACCGACCGGAGCCGACGCGGCGATGGCGGCGAACTGGTCGACGGTCAGTGACTCCCCCCGGGCGCCGGGGTCGACGCCGGCCGCGATGAGCGCGGCGGCGGCCCGGTCGGCGCCGCCGGCCCAGCCGGCCAGCGCCGCGCGCAGGGTCTTGCGACGCTGCGCGAACGCCGCGTCCACCACGGCGAAGACCCGCTCCCGGGGTACGTCGGCGCGGGGCCGTTCGTGACAGGTGAAGGCGACCAGGCCGGAGTCGACGTTGGGCACCGGCCAGAACACGTTCGGCGGCACCCGGCCGGCGCCGCGGGCCGTCGCGTACCAGGCGAGCTTGACCGACGGGATGCCGTACACCTTGGAGCCGGGACCGGCGACCAGCCGGTCGGCGACCTCCTTCTGCACCATCACCAACCCGTGCCGCAGGCTGGGCAGCTCGGCGAGCAGGTGCAGCACCACCGGAACGGCGACGTTGTAGGGCAGGTTCGCGACCAGCGCGGTCGGTGCGGGGTCGGCCAGCTCGGCGGCGTCGACGCGCAGCGCGTCGGCCTGGTGCACGGTGAGCCGGCCGGCGTCCGCGCCGGCGTGCCGGGCGACGGTCTCCGGCAGTGCCCCGGCGAGCACCGGGTCGATCTCCACGGCGTGTACGTGCCCGGCGACCGGCAGCAGCCCCAGGGTCAGCGAGCCGAGGCCCGGGCCGACCTCCAGGACCACGTCGTCGGGGGTCAGGCCGGCGGCGGTGACGATCCGGCGCACCGTGTTCGGGTCGTGCACGAAGTTCTGGCCCAGCTTCTTGGTGGGCGCGACGCCCAGCCGGGCGGCGAGTTCCCGGATCTCCGCCGGGCCGAGGAGGCTCACCACGGGCCGAAGGCCCGGTCGCCGGTGGCGGAGATGGCCGCGCACAGCTCGTCCAGGTCGGCGCCGGTGGTCGCGGCGAGCGCGCGGACCGTGATCGGGATCAGGTACGAGGCGTTCGGCCGGCCACGGTGCGGGGTCGGGGTGAGATACGGGGCGTCGGTCTCCACCAGGATCTGGTCCAGCGGGGTGAGCGCGGCGGCCTCGCGCAGCGCGGTGGCGCTGCCGAAGGTGACGGTGCCGGCGAAGCTGAGCAGGTAGCCCCGGCGCACGCACTCGCGGGCGAACTCGGCGTCACCGGAGAAGCAGTGCAGCACCACCGTCTCCGGGGCACCCTCGTCGTCGAGGATCCGCAGCACGTCCGCGTGCGCGTCCCGGTCGTGGATGACCAGCGCCTTGTCGTACCGCTTGGCGATGGCGATGTGCGCCCGGAAGCTGGCCTCCTGCGCGGCGCGGCCCTCGTCGCCGGTACGAAAGAAGTCCATCCCGGTCTCGCCGATCCCCCGCACCCGGTCGCGGGCGGCCAGCGACTCGATCTCCCGCAGCGCCTCGTCGAGGTCGGCCAGCCGGGGCGCCTCGTTGGGATGCAGCGCCACGGTGGCCAGCACCGCGGGGTACGCGTCGGCGCTGTCCGCGCCCCACCGGGAGGAGGCGACGTCCACGCCCACCTGGACCAGCCGGTCCACGCCGACCTTCGCGGCCACCGCGACCGCCGCGGCGACCGGGTCGTCGGCCGGCCCGCCGCCGGGCACGCCGGCCTCGCTGACCGTGATGTCCAGGTGGGTATGGCTGTCCAGCACCGGCCGGGGCAGCGGCTCGGGGGCGGGCGGGAACTCTCCGGCCCGCCGGGCGGCACGCTCGCGGCGGGTTTCAGTCGGCTCGCTCATCAGCGACAGCATCACACACCGGGGCTGTCCACCCGCCCGCCACCCGGCGTTCACCTCGACTACGCCGCGCGACTCTACCGTCGCCCGGTGAGCGAGCGCAGCGAGCGAACCATGAGGCACAGGAGCGAGGCGGCGGCGTGAGCGTCACCCCTCAGGCCAGCGGTGCCGCCAGCGAGCGCACCGGGCTGCGCGTGGCGTTCGGCGGCGGCGTGTACCCGGCCGAGGAGGTCGCCCGGGGCGCCGCGTACGAACTGTTCAGCGCCGACGAGGTGCCCGGCTTCGAGTGGGCCCCCCGACCGGGCAGTGCCCTGCCGTGGCGCCGATTCGTGCACGTCACCGAGGTGACCGCGGTCCACGGGGCGACGCAACCGGCCGAGGAGCCGGAGACTCCGCTGATGATGCCCGCCCACCGGGAGCGGGGTTGGGCGCAGCTGCACCAGCTCAGCCAGCAGCCGGCCGCCGCGGGGGATCCCCTGCTGGTCGCGGCACGCGCGTCGGCGGTCGTCCGGCGGGGCACCCGGATGGTGAAGGTGCTCTCCGCCCGCCAGCTCGCCGGGTACGTGCGGGGCTGGCTGCCGCACGGCTTCTGCTACCGGGAACACGACGTGGCGCACCTGCGTACGCAGACTGCGACCACGGTGCTGCGCACCGACGGCGACGTCGGCCGGGACGGCTCCGACGTGGCGTACGCGCTGCGCTGGCGGGCCGCCGACCCGGGCGACTACGACGTGCCTGCCGGCGAGGCGCACCGGGGACTGACCGCGTTGGCGTCCCGGGACCGGCTGGGCCCACCGGTGCTGGGCACGGGTTTCGTGCCGAGCAACGGCCAGCTCATCCCGGAGTTCATCACCCGGGACTTCGCGGACCTGCCGATGCCGGCGAACGCCGCCCTGCTCGCCTACCCGGCGGAGGGGGTGGAGGTGGTGCTCTACACCTACCAGGCCGAGCAGCGCGGTTGGCTGCGCATGGTCGGCCCGCAGTGGCGGCACCTGCTCGCCGCGGTGCCGGGTCTCTCCTCGGACCAGGAGTACGTGCCGACCGGGGACGCGCTGCGCTCCACGCAACTGGTCGGCTTGCACGGTGACACCGAGTACGAGGCGGTCGCGGACCTGCCCGGCGGGTTCCGGGTGCTGGCGATGACCCGGGCGGCGCGCTACCCGGTGGACGCGGTGGCCCGCCGGCTCCGGTTCGCCCAATGGCGGGGTGTGCCCTGCCTGGTGCTGCGCGAGGAGGCCGGTTGGCTGCGGCTGCGGCTGCGCTTCCCGGACCCGGACGCGGTGGTCACCACCGGCGCGCAGTGCCACGACCGCGGCGTCTACGAGACCTGGGCACCGGGCGCCGAGGTGACCGACGACCAGGTGATGGACACCCGGTACGCGATGTGACGCCGCGCGGCGGTGAGGCGTCCTCCCGCCGCGCGGCCTCGTCGGCTCAGCCGGCCAGTCGGGCCAGCTCCTCGTCGACGATCGACGGGTCGAGCTTGCGGAACACCGGCTTCGGCGCGGCCAGCGGCCGACCCGCCTCCAGCGGCACCGACTCCCAGCGCGCGCCGACCGTGTAGTCACCGGTCAGCACCGGGTACCCCGGCCCGCCGTCCAGGTCGTCGACCTGCTCGATGACCGGCATCGGCGCGTGCACACCGGTGCCGCCGAGCAGCTCGTGCACCTGCTGGGCGGAGTGCGGCAGGAACGGGGTGAGCAGCGTGTTGGCGTCGCTGACCACCTGGAGGGCGACGTGCAGGATGGTGCCCATCCGGGGCTTGTCGGCCTCGTCCTTGAGCTTCCACGGCGCCTGTTCGGACAGGTACTTGTTGGCCTCGGCGACCACCCTCATCGCCTCGCCGATCGCCTGCTTCTGCCGGTGCCGGCCGATCAGGTCACCGACGGTGGTGAAGCCGGCCCGGGCCACGGCGAGCAGCGCCTCGTCGGCCTCGGTGAGCCCGGCCGGGTCGACCGGCGGGATCGCGCCGAAGTTCTTCGCCGTCAGCGAGATGGACCGGTTGACCAGGTTGCCCCAGCCGGCGACCAGCTCGTCGTTGTTGCGCCGGAGGAACTCGGCCCAGGTGAAATCGGTGTCGTTGCTCTCCGGACCGGCGGCGGCGATGAAGTAGCGCAGCGCGTCGGCGTCGTAGCGCTCCAGGAAGTCCCGGACGTAGATGACCACCTTGCGGGACGAGGAGAACTTGCGCCCCTCCATGGTCAGGTATTCGCTGGAGACGACCTCGGTGGGCAGGTTGAGCCGGCCCAGCTCGCCCGGCTCGCCGTCGCGGGAGCCCTCGCCGGAGTATCCGGACAGCAGCGCCGGCCAGATCACCGAGTGGAAGACGATGTTGTCCTTACCCATGAAGTAGTAGGACCGGGCGTCCTTGCCCTGCCCGTCGGCGGACCACCACCTGCGCCACGCCTCGGGGTCGCCGGAGCGCCGGGCCCACTCGATCGACGCGGACAGGTAGCCGATCACCGCGTCGAACCACACGTAGATCCGCTTGTCCGGCCGGTCCCGCCAGCCGTCCAGCGGGATCGGGACGCCCCACTCCAGGTCCCGGGTGATCGCCCGGGGCTGGAGGTCGTCGAGCAGGTTGCGGGAGAACCGCAGCACGTTGGGCCGCCACCCGTCCCGGGTGTCCAGCCACTGCCGCAGCACCTCGGCCAGGGCGGGCAGGTCCAGGAAGAAGTGCTCGGTCTCGACGAACTTCGGGGTCTCCCCGTTGATCCGCGACTTCGGGTCGATCAGGTCGATCGGGTCGAGCTGGTTGCCGCAGTTGTCGCACTGGTCGCCGCGCGCGCTGTCGTACCCGCAGATCGGGCAGGTGCCCTCGATGTACCGGTCGGGCAGGGTGCGCCCGGTGGACGGGGAGATCGCGCCCATGGTGGTCTTCGGCACGATGTAGCCGTTGCGGTACATCCCCTCGAACAGCTCCTGCACCACCGCGTAGTGGTTGCGGGTGGTGGTGCGGGTGAACAGGTCGTAGGAGAGGCCGAGACCGTGCAGGTCCTCCACGATCACCCTGTTGTACCGGTCGGCCAGCTCGCGCGGGGTGACCCCGTCGGCGTCGGCCTGCACCTGGATGGGGGTGCCGTGCTCGTCGGTGCCGGAGACCATGAGCACGTCGTGGCCGGCCATCCGCATGTACCGGGCGAAGACGTCGGAGGGAACGCCGAAACCGGAGACGTGGCCGATGTGGCGGGGGCCGTTGGCGTACGGCCAGGCCACTGCCGCGAGAACGTGACTCATGAGCAGCAAGCCTAGTGACCCGTCCGGGGCGCCCGCGAACCAATAGGGGGTGCCGGGCCGGCGGACCGGATCGGCGACCTCGACCAATGGTCCGATTTGTCGCCGACACGCGGCCGAGCTGCCCGTTCCGCCTCCCCGACCGGTGTGCAATGAACGTCGTGACTGGCAGACGAGCGGCCCGGGACCACGACGACCGGCACACCGGGCCGGCGGTGGACGACGACGCCGGCTCCGGGGCCGGTGGATCCCGGAGCGCCGGGGTCGCGCCCCAGCCCCGGGTGGTGCCCGGCATCGACCCGGGCAGCAACGCGCGCCCGAGCCCGGCCCGCACCGGGGAACAGCGACCCACACCAGCGGGGCGGGCCGGCGCGGCGGGGCTCGCTGCGACCCCGGCCCGCCCGACACCCGCCGCGCCGGCACCCACCCCGGCCCGACCCACACCGGCGTCGCCGGTACCCAGCCCGGCCCGGCCCGCACCACCCGGCCCGGCGGCCGGCTCGGGGCCGACCGGGCATGATCCGGTGGAGGTCGTCGAGGTGGAGCCGACGACGGGGGCGCCGGTGGACGCGGTGCCCCGCCGGGTGCCGGTCCGGCAGCAGAGCCGGTGGCACCGGGGGTCCCGCCCCTCCGACGGCGACGCGCCGACCGACGACAGCGCCTTCTGGGCACCGATCGAGCAGGTGCACTGGGACGGCACCCCGGTCCGGGAGGACGCCGCGCCGGAGCGGGAGCGCGGTTCCGGGCCGGCGGGACGCCGCTCGCCGGCGCGTACCCCCCGACCGCCGGACCCGCTGCCCGGGCTGACCGTGCTGGTGCTGCTCAGTCTGGTGGTGGCCTTCTTCGCCTGGGTGAGCGCCGGCCCGTTCTGGCTCGCGGTCGGACACGCCCGCGTCGGCACGGTGCTGATCGACGACTGCACCGGCGGCGGGCTCACCCAGCGGTGCCGGGGGATCTTCACGGCCGACGACGGGCGGTTCCTGGCACACGGGGTACGGGTCAGCGGCGTACCGGACGGACGGGACGCACCCGGAACCTCGCTGCCGGCGCGGATGACCGGCCCGGACGGCGGCACCGCGTACGCCGACACCGGCGTCGGCCGGCACCTGCGCTGGCTGCCCGGCCTGCTGATGGTCATCGGCTGCGCCGCCGGCATCGCCCGATGGACCGGGTCGACCCGACTACCGGGGCGGCGACACCGTCGCTGGGCGGTGGCCGCCGCCCTCGCCGGCCCGGCGCTGATCACCCTCGGCTTCCTCGCCGCCGCCTGGTGAGCCGCCGACTCAGCGTGCTGCGGCTCGGACCGGCGAGTTTCCGTGATCGTGAGTGACCCGTGCAGGTCTCTGGTCAGAGCCCCGCGGCGGGCCGGCCGTGGGACGGCGGCCGGTGAGTGTCGCCGCTGCCGCGATGTCTCCGGCTTGTTGCGGCACAGGGGTGGAGATCCAGTTCTGCGGCCTGCCCCACGGGTGGTTCTCCCACTTGTGGGCTTCACCGACCGCCTTGGTGAGCAGGGCCAACCCCTGAATGGTGAAGCCGGCGATGCGCGCGGCGCGGTTGTCGGTGGCCGTGCCCGCGGCAATGACGCCAGCGCCCACCATCCCGAAGAAGCCACCCAGGATCTTCGGAATGTTGATCTTGTCGAGCTTGATTCCCTGGGTGAATCCGTCCGCGAAGAAACCCTTGCCGACCTCGCTGAAAAATTCACCCGCCGCAGTTGATCCGGCCATACCGGCCGAGGCCGCGGCGAAGGGAATGGGTGATCCCACGCCGGTTTCCGCCAGCTGCCTCTGCAGCTCCACGGCCCGCTTCTGCAGGATCGGGGCGGCGACGGCGAAGAAGGCGCCAGCGGCCTTCGCGTAGTCGCCGTCCGGGATCAGTTTCCAGCCGTTCTCCGACTTCCACCACTCGCCGACCCCCTTGAGGCCGAGGCCGGCGGACTGCGTGATCAAACCGCCCGCGCGTACGACATGCATGGCCTTTTGTGCGCCTACGGCGTTGGCGACGATGCCGCCGGCGATGACCACACCTGCGGCGATCTTCGGCACGTTGACCTCGTACCTGCTCGCGGCACGGCCCCACTTCCAGATCTCGTTGATCGCGTCCCCGACTGCCGTCGCGCTTGCCATGCCCACGGCACCGGCGACCGCGTCCCGGTCCTGACCAGCCGTCGACAGCAACGGCCCGGCAGTCGCGAGGGCGGCGAAAACGGCCTTCGGGACGTCACCAGCCCTGCTCCGCGCCGCTGGTACCGGCTGACGGACTTGATTCCGCTCGAGGTCATCCGCAGCGCCGCCCTGGCGCCACGCGTGCGGGGCCTCAAGGGGTTGAAGCGCCTCGGTGGCGACGGCTGACCTCGAATCGGTGGCCTGCTCCGGCGCCCGGGTCGGTACCGGGGTGGGCGTCCGCGGCGTGGCGGGAGCCGGCGGCAGGCTCACCAGCTTCGCGGGACCAGACGTGACGGCCGCAAGCTGGTGGACCATCTCGGAAGGGAACGGGGTCAGTGGTCGCGGCGGCTCCGGGGTGGACTCCCGTGACGACATGACTGCGGCAGACGCAGCGATTCCTTGGCCGTTGTTCTCGCCGATCATCCACCACACGCTAGGTACCCGGGATAAACACCCTTCGGCCTCCTGATGAACAGATCGAGACCCAGAATTCACCGCAGGATACTCGCGTCTTTCCGGACGGCCCCAGTGCCGCCGGGCTTTGCACCATCACCCAGGACCCAACGCCGTTCAGTTAGGGCGGCGGCTGGTTCGTCAAGGTTCGTCGGTGATGACGTCAATGTTGGTGGGGGCCTGTAAGTGCGACGGTCGATGTTCGGTCTGCGGGCCTGGTACGTGGAGTTCGAGCGTTTGATCATGCGGGTTCTCGTCCGGACGCGGCGTTCCGGTAGCAGGTTCACCAGGACCTGTTCGCCGATGACGCCGACCAGGTCGAGGACGGTGTGTCCGTCCACAGGTCGGTGTCCGCCGCGACCACGCGGATCGCTCGCTTGAGCAGCGGCACCACCGCACGCAACCGCTTGTTGCAGCCGGACCGCCCGGGCAGGTATGGGAACGCCCTGGGCAGATCCCCCGGGGCGAACCGCAGCCAGCGGGCTTCGGACCGCACGCCGAGCAGAGCCTGAGCCACGGCCAGGATGAGCCAGTTCCGCGTAGACAGCCATCGACCTTCACCGACGGTGCGGTTAGAAGGGTGTTGGGGCCGGTCGTCACAAAATGGCCCTCAACACCTTCGCCTATCTCCACCACCCAGGGTCGTTAGGACTTACTCGTCCAGGCCTTATCGGCGAGTCGGATTCGAGGCCGAGGCTGACGGGTCACGAGAGACATTCGTCGCCGCCGGTTTGGTGAGTGCCGATCGTGACGAGGTCGAGGGCAGTGCCGTCGACCCGAGCGCTGCCGCTTCGCCTCGGAGCAATCTCGCCGCACTTGCCAGGTGTGCCGCGCTTGCGGCAGCCAAACAGGTCCTTTCCAACTCCGCACTTTCCTCGCGTCTCGCAGCGGTCCTGGCTGCTTCGGCCAGATACCTCTTATCCAACCGCTCCTGAACTGCATTGTTCTCCTGGCGCCAGACTAGAAAATTGGGCTCGTATTCCCTCGGCACGCGCCTCACGGTCGAGTCCTCGGGGTATAACCACTCCTGCCTGAGTGGCAGCAGCTCCCGTAACACCCGCTCACGTTCCGCCTGATCACTTAACGCCTGCCGGCGGCGTGACTCCTGCTGGCGGCGCACCTCCTCCTTGTGTAACAGCACCTGCCGTAACGCCTGTACCGCCTGTTCACGTGACGCCTGTCTACGTAACGCCTGTTCCCTGGGATCCACAGTCAAAGTTCCTTCCTGTCGGGTGATACCACGTACCCGTCCAACGTGAATCCGCTCACGTCTGGTTCAGCAGTTGGCCTGAGAAGCGAACGGCTGGTCCCGGTCGGCACCCGACGCGGTTATTCCCGCACGCCAGCCGGGCCACCAGCCACGCGGCCGGCCTGATCCCGGAGGATCACGCCGGCCGCCGCACGGACCCGCGTCACGCTGGCGACGCGGGTCAGCTGTGCACGATCGTGTAGACGTCGCGGCGGCGCAGCGCGTACTCGGTGGCGACGTCGGTGATGGCGTCCCGGCGCGACCGGCCGGCCGCCTCCCGCTGGGCGACCGCCGCGCGCAGGGTGTCGTCGTCGGGGCGCTCCTGCGGGGTCACCGGCGCACCGGCCACCACCAGCGTGATCTCTCCACGCGGCTCCCCCTCGGCGGCCCAGCGGGCCAGGTCGCCGAGCGGGCGGCGGAGCACCTCCTCGTAGGTCTTGGTGAGCTCCCGGCAGAGCGCGGCGGGCCGGTCGGCGCCGAAGGTGTCGGCCAGGTCGGTGAGCGCCGCGCCGATCCGGTGCGGTGCCTCGAAGAAGACGAGGGTGCGCGCCTCGGCGGCGAGCGCCCGCAGTCGGGTCCGGCGGGCGCCGGGGGTACGAGGCAGGAAACCCTCGAAGCAGAACCGGTCGCAGGGCAGCCCGGAGACGGCCAGGGCGGTGGTCACCGCGCTGGGCCCGGGTGCCACGGTGACCGGCGCGCCGACGTCGAGCGCGGCGCGGACCAGCCGGTAGCCGGGGTCGGAGACGCTGGGCATCCCGCCGTCGGTGACCAGCGCGACCACGTATCCACCGAGGATGACCTCGACCAGCTCGGGGGTGCGGCGCTCCTCGTTGCCCTCGAAGTAGGAGACGATCCGGCCGCCGATGGTGATGTCGAGGTCGCGGGCCAGCCGGGTGAGGCGACGCGTGTCCTCGGCGGCCACCACGTCGGCGCTGGCGAGCACCTCCCGGAACCGGGTCGAGGCGTCGGCGGGGTTGCCGAGCGGGGCGCCGAGCAGGATCAGGCGTCCAGCTTCGGACATTTCACCCACGAATTCGTCTCCTTCATCGACAGCGGATACCGGTATCAGGGACGACGGGCGCCACCGGACACCTTGGCAGCCTACGATCGCCGGGTGACGAGTGCGTCGACAGCGCAGAGCCCGAGCGCCGACCCGGCAAAGATGGTCGAGGTGACGACCGACCACAGCCCCGATGCGGAGCCCACCACACCGCGTGCCGGCGGTGGCGGTGTGGCCGCCGTGGTCCGCAGACGGTTCGCCACCGTCGACGGCCGACTGGACCACTACTCGTGGCTCGCCACCGCCGTGGTGGTGGCCATCGCGGCGATCCTGCGCTTCGTCGGCCTGTCCAGCCCCACGGGCAAGATCTTCGACGAGACGTACTACGCGAAGGACGCCTACGGGCTGATCAGCCGTGGTGTCGAGTGGAACTACAAGGACAACGTCCCGTCGTACGTGGTGCACCCGCCGCTGGGCAAGTGGCTGATCGGCGTCGGCGAGTGGGCCTTCGGCTACCAGGACGCCGATTCACGGGTCACCGTCCCCGGGCACCTGTTCACCACCGCGCCGGAGTTCGGCTGGCGGTTCTCGGCCGCCGTGATCGGCACGCTGTCGGTGCTGCTGCTCGTCCGCATCGGCCGGCGGATGTTCCGTTCGACGGTGCTGGGCTGCGCGGCCGGCCTGCTGCTCGCCCTGGACGGCTTCCACCTGGTGCTGTCCCGCGCGGCGCTGCTCGACATCTTCCTGCTCTTCTTCGTGCTGGCCGCCTTCGGTGCTCTGGTGCTCGACCGGGACGCCCGGCGTCGGCGCTGGGCGCGGGCACTGGACGACGGGCTCGACCCGAGCCGGCCGGGCCGCGCCGGCCGGCCACCGGGCGGCTGGCGCACCTGGCCGTGGTGGCGGCTGGCGGCCGGGGTGCTACTCGGCTGCGCCTGCGCGGTGAAGTGGAGCGGTCTGTACTTCGTGCCGGCCTTCGCGCTGCTGGTGATCCTCTGGGAGGTCGGCGTCCGCCGTTCGGCGGGGGTCCGCCGGCCCTGGCGGGACACCCTGCTCGACGAGCTGCCTTGGCTGGTGCTGGCCGGCGTGGTCATGGTGGGCACCTATCTGGCCACCTGGTCGGGCTGGCTGCTCAGCGACGACGGCTACTACCGGCTCGCGTCGTCCTACCCGAACGCCCCGCTCAGCGACGCCCCAGTGGTCGGTCCGCTGATCAACCTGTTCGAGTACCACCGGGCGGCGTACGGCTTCCACGCCCAACTCGACGACGCGCACAAGTATCAGTCGTGGCCGTGGCAGTGGCTGCTGCTGGGTCGCCCGGTGGCGTTCCACTGGTCCGGTGACGGCGCCTGCGGCGCGCCGAGCTGCGCCTCCGAGATCCTGCTGCTCGGCACCCCGCTGCTGTGGTGGTCGTTCCTGCCCGCGCTGGTGGCGCTGGTCTGGCTGGGCGTGGCCCGCCGGGACTGGCGGGCCGGCGCGATCCTGCTCAGCGTGGCGGCGGGGCTGCTGCCCTGGTTCTGGTTCGCCCTCGACGGCCGGACGATGTTCTCGTTCTACACCGCGCCGGCGCTGCCGTTCCTGGTGCTCGCCGTGGTGTACGTGCTGGGTGCGCTGATCGCCCCGGCCGGCGGCGAGGTCGGTGAGGTGGCTCCGCTCGTGCCGGGCGACCCGGGTTACGAACGCCGGCTGGTCGGCAGCATCGCGGCCGGGGCGTACGTGCTGCTGGTGGCGCTGTGCTTCGCGTACTTCTATCCGATCTTCGTCGGCAAACTCATCCCGTACTCGGACTGGCTGGCCCGGATGTGGCTGGACGGTCGCTGGATATAGGCATCGGCAGGCGACGCGCCGCTCAGCGCGACAGAAACGGGCCCACACGCTCTGGAGCGTGTGGGCCCGTTGCACAAAGACGCGCGCCCCGATCGCCTGCCACGGGGGAAGCGGGCGATTGGGGCGCGCATGAAGAGCTTAACCACGGCGCACCACCGGCACAACGGGTCAACTTGGGTCAGATTTCCGACGGATGGCGCCCGGACCGTTAGTTGTCTTTCGGCAGTTGACCGAGGGTGAGCCACCGTGGACCCAGAGCGCGGGACGCGCCGGTCCGCGCCCTGATCGGGGCACTGGTCTCGAACCCCGCCACCCCAGTGATCATCCAAAGTGGATCTCACTACACTGCGGGCCGTGATCAACTTCAGACGATCGACGGCCGTCCTCCTCGGACTGCTGGCGACCACCGCGCTGAGCGGGCCGGCCCCGGCGGGGGCCGACGACGAGGAGCCGGTGGCCGAGCCGCCCCGGGTCGAACTGGTGCTCGACGTCAGCGGCTCGATGCGGGCCGCCGACATCGACGGGCGCAGCCGGATCTCGGTCGCGCAGCAGGCGTTCAACGAGGTGGTCGACGCACTGCCGGAGGAAACCCAGCTCGGCATCCGGGTGCTCGGCGCGACCTACCGGGGCAAGGACAAGAAGGTCGGCTGCCAGGACACACAACAGATCGTGCCGGTCGGCACGGTCGACCGGTCCGCGGCCAAGGCGGCGGTCGCGACACTGCGGCCGACCGGGTTCACACCGGTCGGGCTCGCACTGCGGTCCGCCGCGGAGGACCTGGGCACCGGCGCCACCACCCGCCGGATCGTGCTGATCACCGACGGGGAGGACACCTGCGCCCCACCGGACCCGTGCGAGGTGGCCCGGGAGCTGGCCGCCAAGGGCACCAGCCTGGTGGTCGACACGCTCGGCCTGGCGCCCGACGAGAAGGTCCGCCGGCAGCTGCTGTGCATCGCCGGCGCGACCGGCGGCACCTACACGGCCGCGCAGAGCGCCGAGGAGCTGACCGACCGGATCAAACAGCTCGTTGAGCGTGCCGGCGACACGCACACCCGCGCGCCGACCGTCGTCGGCGGTGCGAACGCCTGCGACTCGGCGCCGCTGCTCGCACCCGGCGTGTACGCCGACCGGGAGGCGTTCTCCGAGCACCGCTGGTACCGGGTGCCGGTACGCCCCGGACAGGAGCTGCGCGCGTCGGTGAGCATGGCGCTGGACCGGCCGGTGAACCGGGACTACGGCGTGCTGCTGCGGGCCACCGCCACAGACGGTCGGGAACTGGTCCGTGGCGCGGACGCCGGCAGCGGACGGGCCGACGCGCTCTCCGCCGGGCTGCGCTGGTCGGCCACCGCCGACGACGAGGACGCCGACGAGGCCGAGCAGACCTCGGCGCCGGTCGTGGAGCCCACCACCATGTGCCTGGTGGTGAGCAACTCGTTCGCCGCGCGTCCCGGCACCGCCGCGACCCCGGGCATGCCGGTGGAGCTGACCATCGACGTGGTCGCCGCCGCACCCGCACCGAACGGGCCGGACCTCGGCCGGGGCTGGGTGCTGCTCGCCCTGCTCACCGTGGCCGGACTGCTCACCGGCCTGCTTGCCGGCCTGCTCACCCGCTGGTGGGTCGCCACCTGGAGGGAGAACTGATGCGTACCGCACTGCTCCGGACGCTGGCCGCGCTGTTCGCCGCCGGTGGGTCCGCACTGCTGCCCGCGGCGGCCGTCGCCGCACCGACGCCCTCGCCGGGCGCCACGCCGGTGAACCGGGCCGGCACCTCGTTCCTCACCGCCACCCCGATCACCGCCGGGCAGCCGGTACGGGTGGACGCCTCGGTCGGCGACCACCTCTACTGGTCGTTCCCGGCGACGGCCGGCCAGGTGCACGAGATCAACGCCACCGTCACCTTCCCGAAGGCACGCGGCGGCGCCTCCACCTGGACCGTCGACGTGTTCGACGGACTGCGCCGGCGTCAGGCGTGCACCGCCGGGGCGCAGACCCCGACCGTGGACGCGCAGGCGTCGAGCGTGACGCTGGGCTGCACGCTGCGCGAGGTGCGGCCGTGGGCCGAGCCTTGGTCGGGCGACCCGCTGCCCGGCACGTACGTCATCCGGCTCTCCGTGATCGACCTGCCGGAGCCGGACCTGGGCGCGCCGATCGACGTGGACCTGCTGGTCGGCACCGTCGCCGACCGGGGCGCCTCGGCCGACGACGGTGAGTTGGCCGCACCCCTGGTGCCCAACACCAAGGCGGGCACGGTGCTCAACGCCGTACCCCCGGTGGACGCTGAGGCCGACGAGGACAGTGACTGGCCGACGGACTGGCTGCCGGATCTCGGCTCGCGCTGGATCTGGACCGGCGTCGGCGGCGTGCTCGCCGCCGTGGCCGGCGTGGTCGGCTTCGCCCTGACCCGGCGGCCCCGGCGGGTCTGAACCGACCCGCCCCGCCCGGTGGCCCCGCCCGACGGCGGGGCCACCGGCGTGTTCAGACCCGTCGGGAGCCGCGTGGCAGCCAGCCGATGAACCGATCCTGCAGCGACATCACCGGGGCGGCACGCAGATCCTCCGTGGCGGCGGCGAGACACGAGCCCAGATAGACGCTGAGCATCGCCCGGTCGCCGCCGTACTCCGCCAGCAGCCGACCACGCTTCGTCGCGCACGGCCACTCGTCCCCGCAGGAGCCGCAGCTCCAGCCGGGGGTCGTCGGGGCGTGGTCGTCAACCCGTCCCCCCGGCGATCGGGCACCATCGGTCATCGCAGGTCCTCTCCAGACGTATACGGGGCTAGCCAGATGTTGATGGTGGTCCCCCCGGAGCCATCAGGAGAGCGCGACACGTCCCTCCGGTGTTACATCTTTGCGGTAGCTTCTCCCGTCGTGGGAGTCGGAAATTTGACGATCGGCCGGACGCCTCCTTCCTACCCGTCAGTAGGTGGCGACCGTGCGTGACCTTTTGCCGCCGACGGTCGCCGTGGCGGTCGCCGGCCCCGACGACTGGGCCGGGGAACTGCTCGCCGCCGAACAGGCGTGCCTCGGCGAGCAGGCGGTACAGACCCGCCGACGGGACTTCACGGCCGGGCGGGTCTGCGCCCGGCGGGCCATGGCCAGCCTCGGCCTACCGCCGACGGCCGTCCCGGCCGCCGCCGACCGCGCGCCCGTCTGGCCGGCCGGGATGATCGGCAGCATCACCCACACCACCGGCTACTGCGCCGCCGCCGCGGCGCGCCGCACCGACATCCGGTCCGTCGGGATGGACGCCGAGCAACACCGCGAGATCAACGCCGGAGTACGACGACTCGTGCTGCTGCCCGAGGAGGAGGAGACGTGCGCGCGGCTGCCCGCCGGCATCTCCTGGCCGGTCGTGCTGTTCAGTGCCAAGGAGACCGTCTACAAGGTTTGGTACCCGGTCGTCGGCAGCTGGCTGGACTTCCACGACGCCCGGCTGGAGGTGGATCCCGACGCCGGCACGTTCACGGCTCGGATCGCTCCGGCCCGGCTGGACGCGGCCGACGTCGCCGATCCGCCGTCCACGATCAGCGGTCGCTTCGTGGTCGCCGAGGGGCTGATCCGTACCGCGGCCGTCCTTCCGCTGCGCTGACGTTCCCACCGTCCACCCTGGTGGATCCCGCCGGGGGTGGACGCGATCCGGCGCGACGACAGGAGGGTGGGCGACGCACGGTAACGTCGGCGGGTTCCCGAACCGCACGTACCGAGGCGTCAAGGAGTACGGTGACCCACCCCCAGCCCCCCGTCGGGCCGCAGGACCGCCAGCAGCCGAACCCGGAACCGCCGACGCAGCCGAACCCGGCGACACCGCAGCCGCCGGTGTCCGCGCCTCCGGCCTCCGCGCCTCCGGCCTCCGCGCCTCCGGTCTCCGCGCCTCCGGTCTCCGCGCCTCCGGTCCCGGGGTCGCCGGTGACGGCCGTACCGAGCCAGTGGGCGCCGCAGACCGTGCCACCGCCGCCGTACGCCAGCACGGCACCACCCGACCAGGCGTGGCCGCAGCCCCCGTTCTCCGGTGGCGCGTACCCGGCAGCCGGCGGGCCGGGCTATCCGCTCACGATGCCGCCGCCCGTCCAGCCGAAGAGTTCCAAGAGGACCGTCGTGGCCGTCGCGGTCACGGCTGCCGTACTCACCCTGCTCTGCTGCGCCGGCGGCATCGTCGCGGTGGTGATCGGCGCGAACCGGGCCGCGAACGAGGTGACCGACGCGCTGCCCACGCCGGGTGTCACCCGGGGTGTCGGGCGGCCGCCGGCCGCCGCGCCGAAGTCGACCCCACGCTCGGCAAACGGCGACACCCGGAACATGTCCGCCGGCGACACCCTGGTCATCGATGGTGACGACGGCACCGTCGAGATCACCGTGACGAAGTTCAGCACCGCGACCAAGCCCTGCAAGTCGTACGGTCTCAAGCCGGACGAGGGCATGTACGTGATCGCCGACGTGACGGTGACCGTGACCAAGGGCACCGCAGCGACGAACCCGCTCTCCTTCCAGTGGGTCGCCGCGGACGGCACCGAGACGAACGCGATCGGCGGAGCGTTCTCCGGCTGCGGCAAACCGATGCCCGCCGGCAACGACCTGACCGCCGGCACCCGGCAGACCGGCAGCGTCGTGTTCGACGTCCACGACACCTCGGGGGTGCTGGAGTACCAGCACCAGTTCGAGACCGCCGGTTCCTGGAAGCCGTGACCCCAGGCGTGGGGCCGACCCCTGGCGGGCCGGCCCCACGCCGTTGGTGAGTCGGGTCAGCAGCCCGTCCAGCGGACCGGGGTGACCCGGTCGCCGTTGCGGAAGCCCACGATGGTGCCCGTGTCGGAGATCGAACGCGCACCGATGGTCACCCGGTCACCGCCACCCGGCAGGACGCGGGACGTCGCGCCACGAACCACCCGGTCGCCGCCCACGACCACGCCCTTGTTGTTGACGTCCGTCACCCATTCCAGCCGCGGGTCGAGTGCCGTGTAGGAGCCGTCCCGAAGGTCCCACCGCACGTCCACCGGGCCGCCCTCGCCGCCCAGATCCGCCTGGCCGACGGCCCAGTGCCCCGCCGCCGCGACGGCCACCGTCGTGCGGGCACCCGGCGCGCCGAGTGCCTCGATCCGGCCGCCCGGCCGACGGACCCAGGCGGACCAGCTACCCCACTCGCCGGCGTTGCCCACGATGGTGCCGTTCGCGGTGATCGCCACCGGTGCGGCACCGGCCGGGGCGTCGAGCACCTCGACGGTAGCCGGCCGGGCGGCCGGCCAACGCAACGCGAAATACTCCCCGGTCGCGCTGTTCGAGCCGTGACCGACGATGTCGCCGGCCTTGTTGATGGCCGTGACGAAGATGCCGTCGGACGGCACCACCGGCAGCTGCTCGAACCGGCCGTCGCGGTACCTCCACGGCTGGCCGATGCCGTTGACCCAGCCGTTGCCGACGACGACGCCGTACGCGTTGACGTCGACGACGTCGCCGTCGGTCGGCGACTCGACGGTCGTGAGCTGGTCCCGGTCCCAGACCAGCAGCAGTGGCTGGTTGCCGCTGTCACTGACCCGCAGGGCGGAACCGGCGACGAAGCGTCCGGTCGGGTCGACGGCGTTCGCGTCGGCACGGTACGTGTCGGCCGGGTACGGCAGCGGGCTGATCGTGCAGGCGCCGACGGGTCCGGCGGTCGCGGCGGTCGCCGTGCCGGAGACGGCGAGGCCGAGCGAGGTGGCGAGCAGTCCGGCGGCGACGCCACCGAGGATCCTGCGTCGAGCGGTACGAGTCATTTCTACTCCCCGTGTGTGCCCGGATACTCCGGGCGTCGAAGTGGTATCCGATACACACGCCGAGCACGGCCGATGGTTGCCATGGATCGGATGAGAGACACAGTCGACGCGCCGGACCTTCGGTCTGTTATGGACGGCCGGGGTGTCACCGAGGGCGGCGTGGGCGCCCTCCGGGCAGGGCTGATGCCCCGGGGGCCGTTCGGGCGATGCGGCCGACAACGAAGGGGACGAGTATCAGCCATGTCGAACACTGTCAATACCTTTCGGGGGCCCGGATGAACAGGGACCAGGACAACACCGTCGACCGCCGCCGTCTGCTGCGGCGGGCCGGAACCGTCGCCGCCGGGCTGGCCGGCGCCGGCGTGACCGCCGCGGCGACCGCCGCCTCGGCCGAGGCCGACCCGGGCGATCCCGTGCTCCAGGGTGCGGACAACGACGCCGGCAGCGCCACCACGCTCCGCAGTTCCTCCGACACCGCCACCCTGCGGCTGGCGAACGCCAAGGTGACCACCGGCCCCAACGGCAAGGCGCTGACCGCACCCACCCTGCGCCTGGCACCCAACGGGACCGGGCTCTCCGCCCAGGCCGAAATCGGCTCGATCGGCATGGACACCACCGGCACCATCTGGGCGGCCTCCGGCAACTACCGCCACTACGGCTTCGTGGACCGGGTCCACACCAGCGCCAACTCCAACCGGATCGTGCCGGTCATACCGCAACGGGTCCTCGACACCCGCACGCCACAGGGGCGCGTCAACATCCACGATCCCGGCGGCCTGGCCGCCCCGGGCGACCTGGACAGCACGGGCCGACTGCTGGGCGGTCGGACGATCGAGGTCACCCTCGCGGGCTACGTCTTCATCGCCGACGCGGTGTTCGGCAACGTGACGGTCACCGGTTCGGTCGCGGGCAGCTTCCTGCAGATCTTCCCGGCCGGCCTGCCGCGCCCGACGTCGTTCTCGACGATCAATTTCGAGACCAACCAGACCGTGTCGAACGCGTTCATGTCCGGCGTCAACTGGAGCACCGACCGCATCTCCATCTACGCCGCGCGGACCACCCACGTGATCATCGACGTAGTCGCCTTCGTGATCGGGTTCGGCGAGGTCTACCCGCAGATCCTGCTGCCGCATGAGGGATGGACCCCGCAGGCGACGAGTCAGGCGGAGGTGGCACGGCAGCGCCGGCCGAGCTGGGAGCAGGACGACTAGCCGGACGGAGGGCTACCGCGCCCACGACTCCTCGGCGGTGACGACCGGCTGACCGGTGCGTACCGACTCCTCGATGGCGAGGCTGATCAGGTGATCCTGGCAGGCTTCGGCCAGCGGGTAGGGTGCCGGACCCTCCTCCCGCGCCCAGGCGCCGGTACGCGCCATGATGTCGGCCACCGCGAGGTCGTCGTCGGACAATCCACTGCCGACGAACGGATTGCGGTAGACCACCCGGCCGTCGAAGCTGATGTGCTTCAGGTCGAGCCCTTCCAGGTTCAGGTCCAGACCGGTCTGCCGCCGCACCAGGGCGGACTCCACCGGTGTGGTCGGGTCGACCAGACGGACGACCCGGTCGTCCACCAGTTCGCCGAGTGACCCCCGGACCACCAGCCGACGGGTACGCAGCGGATTCCACCACTGGTTGTCGGTGAAGTCGTAGAGCCCCATCCGCCCACCGAAGTCGATCGTCGCGAGGGTGGTGGTGAGCTGCTGCGGGGTGGCGTCACCGCTCCAGCCGTCCGGCGACAACGGGTTGGCCAGCGGCGCGACGAACGCCCGTGCGTTGACCTCGGCGGTGTCGTACCCGACGCCGAGCAGACCACGGATCAGCGATACCGCGTGATACAGGTGCGTCGACGACAGCTGGACGGAGGTCGGCTCGCCGAGCACCCCGGCGCGGATCACCTCCAGGCGGGCCGCATGCCCGGGCATCAGCAGGTACTGCTCGGCCACCTGCACCAGGCCGCTGCCGCCGACGTCGGACCAGAGCGACCGCAGCCCCGCCACATCGGGCGCGGGTGGTGTCTCGGCGAGCACCGGCACGCCGGCCGCGACCAGCTCACGGGTCGCGTCGGGCGTCACCGACCAGGGCACCGACACGATGACGAAGTCCGGCCGCTCGTGGGCGAGAAGGTCGGCCGTCGTACGGAACGTTCGCACACCCCACCGGGCCGTCACGGCGTCACCGCGCGATCCGGTACGCGTGACCACGCCGGTCGCGCGGAACCGCTCCGGCAACAGCCCCGCCAGGCGGAGGAAGAACTCACCCCGCCAGCCACTGCCGACGAGGCCGAACCGGGTCTGGGTGGCGGCTGTCATCCGGGCTCCTCACGTCGAGATCCGGATGCTAGCCGTTTCTCCTCGCTAGACGAGTTGTTCCGAATTCCGGTCAGTGGTCGTAGGCGATCAGTGACCGGGTGACGGGTGCGCTGGTCTTGTTGTTGTGCCAGATCGCGGCGGCCATGGCGAGGAGGCGTTGGGCGACGCGTACGGCGACGCCGGTGAAGGTTCGTCCGCCGTGTTGTTCCAGGTCAAGCTGGCCTTTGAGGGTGTCGTTGACGGATTCGATCAGCTGTCGGACCTTCTTGAGCATCGGTTCGCCGTAGCGGGTCTTCTCCTTCTTGCGCGATGGTCGGAGCAGTTCGATGCCCTGTTCGGCCAGCTGCCGCTCGAACGGCTTGGAGGCGAAGCCTTTGTCACTGATCAGCAGGATCCCGTCGCCTGCGTTCCGCAGCAACTGAGCGGTCCTGTGACACAAAAGTGGCCCCTGACCTGCACGGACGTGGTCTCGCATAGGCGGTAGGGCGTGTCACTAGGCGGATGCGTTTCCGCAGGTCAGCGCGGGTGGCCGTGTCACCAGGACAGGGACTCAAAGCAGTCGAGATGCAGGGTTCAAACCGGGAGGTAACAACCCATCCGGCGTGTCGTTGTCTTGATGGTCGATACCGTGTCGCTATGGTCTGCGCGCCCGAACGGTGTCGCGTACCG
>NZ_JBFAHZ010000004.1:34264-237120 GCF_040654415.1 Micromonospora sp. NPDC050695 | reverse complement strand
TGGTGACGACGATCTGGGCGGGTTCGCCGCCGTGTTCGGGTAGGTCGCCGGTGCGCAGGCTGAGGCGGCAGACCTCGGCGAGGGCGTCGTGGCGGCGCTGCCCGGGGCTGCGGGTGTCATCGGGTCCGGTGGGCGCGGTCAAAGGGTCGATGGCGGCGCGTAGTAGGCCGGCGGTTTCGGTGTCGAGGGTGCCGGTGAGTCGCAGGCGGCCGTCGGTGAGGGTGGACAGGGTGAGGTGTCGGTCGCGGGCGGCGCGGGCCGTTTCGGCGTCGAGGGCGGCGCGGGTGGCGGTGTCGGCGATGTCGGGGGCGACGTGGTCGAGGATGCGGGTGCCGAGTGTGCGGAGCTTAGTGGGGTCGAATTGTGCGGCCCAGTCGATGAGCACGGTGACGGCTGTGTCGGCGGTTTCGGGGCCGGCCGATGTGTGCACGGTGGTGATGGTGTCGGCGATGACCCGGGCCTGCTCGACGGTGATGTGTCCGTCGGCGAGCGCGTGGCGTATTCCGGGGTTGCCGGTGTCCAGCGCGGTGGCGAGGTCGACCAGGCGGCGGGCGGCCGCGATGGTGAGGTGCAGTCGTTCCCGCAGCCACACCGTGGTGGAGGAGGCGCCCTGCGCGCGGGCGGTGCCCCGACCATCAAGCTCACGGATCAGGGCCAGCTTCACGGCGGCGAGGCGCTGCTCCAGGCGGTGCGCGGCGTCCAGCGCGGCGATCAGCTCCTGCTCGGGCAGCGCCCAGGCGGCGGTGTCGGCGCAGGCCGCGATGGCGTCCTCTGCCTGCGTCAACTCCCCGACCATGACCCGAGACTAGAACAGGTGTACGACAAATTCAGTCACCAAGATCGATTTAACTGTCTTGGTTCTGAGGCTTGGGCGGAGGGGCCGACCGGTGAACGAGATGCCGTGCCGGTGGCCCCGCCGCGCCAGGTCGTGCCAGTCCAGGTCGCGCCGGCCTGAGTCTGAGAGCGGGCGATGCGACCATGCCGATAGGCGACCACGCCGCCGCACGGGCACACTCGGCACGCGGCGACGCCGGCACTTGGCAAGGCGGCGACGCCGGCACGCGGCGACGCCGGCACTCGGCAAGGCGGCGACGCCGGCACGCGGCGACGCCGGCACGCGGCCTGCAAGGCGCACGCGGCCTGCAAGGCGACGCACCCCGTAAGGCCAGCGCGGCCGGCAAGGCCACGCACGCCCCGGACCGCGGCCCGCAAAGGCGACGAAGCCCCGGTCCGCGGCCCCCGGACCGCGGCCCGCGGCCCGCGCCAGAACGCTAGAAGGTGTGTTCGGCTGCCGGGAACTCGCCGCTGCGGACCTCGTCGGCGAAGCGGCGGGTGGCGTCGGTGAGGGTGCCGGCGAGGTCGGCGTACCGCTTGACGAAGCGTGGCGCCTTGCCGGTACGCAGGCCGGCCATGTCCTGCCAGACCAGCACCTGGGCGTCGGTGTCCGGGCCGGCGCCGATTCCCACGGTGGGAATCGACAGCTCGTGGGTGATCTGCTTGGACACCTCGCCCGGCACCATTTCCAGCACCACCGCGAACGCGCCCGCCTCCGCGACCGCCCGCGCGTCGGCGAGTACCTCCTCGGCGGCGTCACCTCGGCCCTGCACCCGGTAGCCGCCCAGGGTGTGCTCGCTCTGCGGGGTGAAGCCGATGTGCGCCATCACCGGGATGCCGGCGCCGACGATCGCGGCGATCTGCGCGGCGCAGCGGCGGCCACCCTCCAGCTTCACGGCGTGGCAGCCACCCTCCTTCATGAACCGGACGGCGGTGCGCAGCGCCTGGGCGGGACCTTCCTCGTACGAGCCGAACGGCAGGTCGCCGACGATCAGCGACTGTCGGGTGGCCCGCACCACCGCCCGTACCAGCGGAAGCAGTTCGTCCGCGGTGACCGGCAGGGTCGTCTCGTAGCCGAACACGTTGTTCGCGGCCGAGTCGCCGACCAGCAGCACGGGCACGCCGGCCTGGTCGAAGATTCCCGCCGTGTACTGGTCGTACGAGGTGAGCATCGGCCACCGTTCGCCGCGTTCCTTGGCGGCGATCAGGTCGCGGGTACGGACCCGCCGGGTGGCCGGGCCGCCGTACAGGGCGGTCACCTCGTTCGCGGTGGACTCCGACATGACTGTCTCCTTCCTCGAGGCCGCCTGCGCGGTCCCCGGGTTCCGTCGCGATCGTCGCACCGCGGGATGGGGTGGCGGCAGGGCGCAGTGGAAGATGTCACTCGGATGCGCGGAGGAGTGCCGGACCAGCTCAGCGACCCGGCACCCGATCCAGGAGATCAGCCGTGCTCGCGCCACCGATTGGTGATCGGCAGTCGACGATCCCGGCCGAACGCCTTCATGGAGATCTTCGCGCCCGGCGCGGACTGGCGTCGCTTGTACTCGGCGGTATCCACCAGCCGCAGCACCTTGTCCACCACCGCCGGGTCGTGACCCGACTCGACCAGCCCGTCGCGGCCGAGGTCACCGTCGACGTACCCGATGAGGATCGGGTCGAGGACGTCGTAGTCGGGCAGGTTGTCGCTGTCGAGCTGTCCCGGGCTCAGCTCGGCGCTCGGCGGCTTGCCGATCGAGTTCTCCGGGATGGGCGGGGTTTCGCCCCGGCGGGACGCGTCGGCGTTGCGCCACTTCGCCAGCCGCCACACCAGCGTCTTCCACACGTCCTTGATCGGGTTGAAGCCGCCCACCGAGTCGCCGTACAGCGTGGAGTAGCCCACCGCCAGCTCGCTCTTGTTGCCGGTGGTCAGCACCAGGTGGCCCTCCTGGTTCGACAGCGCCATCAGGATGACACCGCGGACCCGGGCCTGGAGGTTCTCCACGGCCACCCCGGACAGCGACAGGTTGGCCAGGAAGCCGTCCACCATCGGCTGGATCGGTTCGATGCGGTAGTCCAGGCCGGTGCGCTTGGCCAGGTCGGCGGCGTCCTCGCGGGAGTGCTCGGACGAGTGCTGGCTGGGCAGTGACACGCCGACGACCCGGTCCGGGCCGAGGGCGTCGACGGCCAGCGCGGCCACCACCGCCGAGTCGATGCCGCCGGAGAGGCCGAGCACCACCGACGGGAAACGGTTCTTGTTGACGTAGTCGCGCAGGCCGAGCACCAGCGCCTGCCACACCTCGGCCTCGTCGGCGACCGGCTCGATCAGCCCGCCGACGGCGGCCGGGCCCGGGGGCGTGGGCGGGACGCCGTCGACCGCGCCGCGTACCACCCGCAGGCCGTCCGCGATGGTCTCCGCGGCCGGCGGCGCGGTCGCGGCCGGCAGTTCGACATCGTGTACGAGAAGGTGCTCGACGAACTGCGGGGCGCGGGTGAGCAGCTCACCGTCGGCGGTCACGATCATCGAGTCGCCCTCGAAGACCAGCTCGTCCTGCCCGCCGATCATGTTGACGTACGCGATGGTCGCGTTCGCCTCGGCGGCCCGGCGGCGGACCAGCGGCAGCCGGATGTCGTCCTTGTTCAGCTCGTACGGCGAGCCGTTGATGTTGACCACCAGGCCGACGCCGGCCTGCCGGGCGGCGGCGAACGGACCGCCGGCCTGCCACAGGTCCTCGCAGATGGTGAGCGCGACGTCCACGCCGCCGATCCGCACCACGGTCAGCATGTCGCCGGGCACGAAGTAGCGGTCCTCGTCGAAGACGCCGTAGTTGGGCAGGTGGTGCTTGAAGTAGCGGGCGACCACCTCGCCCCGGTGCAGCAGCGCGGCGGCGTTGCGGGCACCCCGCGCCGGCTCGGCGTCCCCGCTGACCTGCGGCGGCCCGTCGGCGTCCAGGTAGCCGACCACCACCGGCAGGTCGCCGAGGCCGTCCGCGGCGAGGTCGGCGGCGAGCTGCTGCAGGGCCGCCCGGGACGCGGCGATGAAGGACCGTCGGAAGACCAGGTCCTCGACCGGGTAGCCGGTGAGCATCATCTCCGGGAACAGCACCAGCTGGGCACCGGCATCGGCGGCCTGGCGAGTCCAGCTGCGGACCAGGTCGGCGTTGCCGGCGAGGTCGCCGACGCTCGGGTTGACCTGGGACAGGGCGAGACGCAGGGTGGGCATGTCTCCATCTTGCCCCAGCCCGTCCGGTGTCATCCGCCGGTAGCCGCGCGCAGGGAGCCCGGTAGCCGCGCGCAGGGAGCATGGTCGTCGGCCGGCGGGCGGGACACGAGGGGACGGGCGGCGGCGGTTCGCGTAACGTCTGCGTAACCAGGCCCGGGAACACTGGGCGGTCAGGTCGGGTGCAGCCCGGCCAAGGCGGACAAAAGAGTTGTCGCGAGGGGTTGGGGAAGTGGACCGTCAGCAGGAGTTCGTCCTCCGTACGCTGGAAGAGCGGGACATCCGGTTCGTCCGGCTGTGGTTCACCGACGTGCTGGGCACGCTCAAGAGCGTCTCGGTGGCGCCCGCCGAACTGGAGGCCGCCTTCGAGGAGGGCATCGGCTTCGACGGCTCGGCCATCGAGGGTTTCGCCCGGGTCTTCGAGTCGGACATGGTGGCCATGCCCGACCCGACCACCTTCCAGGTGTTCCCGTTCGAAGGTGGGGTCAGCGGCGAGAGCGCCCGGATGTTCTGCGACATCCTGCTGCCCGACGGTGGCCCCTCCTGGGCCGACCCGCGGCACGTGCTGCGCCGCGCGCTGTCCAAGGCCGCCGAGAAGGGCTTCACCTTCTACACCCACCCCGAGATCGAGTTCTTCCTGCTGGAGAACGGTCCGCAGGACGGCTCCGTGCCGACCCCGGTGGACACCGGCGGCTACTTCGAGCACACCACCCACGCGGTGGCCCGGGACTTCCGGCGCCAGGGCGTGCTGGCGTTGGAGCGGATCGGCATCTCGGTGGAGTTCAGCCACCACGAGGTCGCGCCCGGTCAGCAGGAGATCGACCTGCGCTACGCCGACGCGCTCACCACGGCCGACAACATCATGACCTTCCGGCACGTGGTGAAGGAGGTCGCGCTCTCCACCGGTGTGCAGGCCAGCTTCATGCCGAAGCCGTTCACCGACCAGCCGGGCAGCGGCATGCACACCCACCTGTCGCTGTTCGAGGGGGAGCGCAACGCGTTCCACGACTCCGGCGACCCGATGAAGCTCTCCAAGGTGGCGAAGTCGTTCATCGCCGGCCTGCTGATGCACGCCCGCGAGTACACCGCGGTCACCAACCAGTGGGTCAACTCGTACAAGCGGCTCTTCCCGCAGGCGTTGCCGGACCGGATCACCGAGAGCCCGGCGTACGTCTGCTGGGGTCACCTGAACCGGTCCGCGCTGGTCCGGGTGCCCGCGTACGGCAAGCCGAACTCGGCCCGGGTCGAGGTCCGCTCGCTGGACTCGGCGGCCAACCCGTACCTCGCCTTCGCGGTGCTGCTCGGCGCCGGCCTGAAGGGCATCGAGGAGGGCTACGAGCTGCCGCCGGGCGCCGAGGACGACGTGTGGTCGTTGACCAGCGCCGAGCGGCGCGCCATGGGATACGAGGCGCTGCCGGAGAACCTCGCCGAGGCGATCGACGTGATGGCCGAGTCCGAACTGGTCGCCGAGGTGCTCGGCGAGCACGTCTTCGACTTCTTCCTGCGCAACAAGCGGGCCGAGTGGGAGCAGTACCGCCGCGAGGTCACCCCGTACGAGCGGCAGCGCTACCTGGCGCTGTAGGAGCGGGGCTGACGCGGTTGCGCGCTGCCGCTATCGTCTCGATCACCGCGCCGGTACCCCTCCGGGCGGAGAGTCGGGAGGCAGTCGGTGCTGGAGGATCTGCTCAGCGGTGCCTGGCAGAGCGTCGTGTTCGGGATCGTCGGCGTGGGCCTGATGGCGGCCGGGTTCGGTCTGGTCGACCGGCTCACCCCGGGGAGGTTGCGGGACCTGATCTGGGTGGACCGCAACGCCAACGCGGGGCTGCTGCTCGCCGCCAACCAGCTCGGCATCGCCGGGATCGTCTTCACCGCGATCCTGACCAGCTACAGCGACTTCGGTAAGGGGCTCGCCTCCACCGTGGTGTTCGGTCTGCTCGGGCTGGGCATCATGGCGTTGGCGTTCGTGGTGCTCGACCTGCTCACCCCCGGCAAGCTGGGCGAGGTCATCTGCTCGCCCGAGCCGCATCCGGCGGCCCGGGTCAGCGCCGCCACCCACTTCGGCGCCGCGTTGATCGTCTGCGCCTGCATCGCCTGAGCGCGGTCGCCGCAGCGCGTCGTACTGCGCGCCCAGGTCGTCGGCATCGAGGCCGAGCAGCTCCCGGGCGTAGCGTGCCGGGCCTGAACCGCACGGACCGGCTCTCCGCGTTGGCCGGGGCGCTCCGGGCCGGTGATCGACTCGGGTTCCACGATTCGGCGGTGTCCGACCGGCCCGGACACCGCCGAATCAGCGAAAGTGAGTGGATCAAGTCGGGGCAGGCCCGGTCCGGCCAGGGCCTGCCCCGGAGGGGTTACTTGCCGGGCGTACCCGCGGGAGCGCGGTGATCGCCCGGGCCGCGGTGGCCGCCGGGGCCCGGGAAGACGCCGGCCTCGACGGCCTTGGTGATGGCGTCGGCCTGCTCCTGGGTGAGCTTGCCGTCCTTGACCGCCTGGTCCAGCCGCTCCTTGAGCGCGGCCTGCCGGTCCTCGGCGGACGGGCGCCCCGGCCGGTCGGTCGGACGCCCCGGCCGGTCGGACGGGCGGTGCTGCTCGCGGACCTTCTTCAGCGCGGCGGTCACCTTGTCGGTGGGGACACCCAGCTCCTTGGCGAGCGCCTCGGCGAACGCGCCCTGCCGGTCGCCCTTCGCCGCGCCGGCGCCGTCGGCGGTGCTGCTGGCGCTCGGCGTCGGTGTCGGGGTGTCCGCGGCGAACGCGATCGTCGGGGCCGCGATCCCCACGCCGAGGACGCCGGCGGTGGCCAGGCCGGCCAGCAGGTGCTTCCTACGGATGGTGCGGGACATGCTGTCCTCCAGAACGTCGGTGATGTTGCGATGTCGTCACCGACAGTGACCGGCCAGCCTGGGTGCAACCCGTGGCGATCCTGTCAGCGGGCTGACAATCCCAGGCCGGCGCTGGCCCACCTGACCCCCACCCGGTTCAGTTGATCAAGAGGTTTGCGTCAGAATCCCGGCCGAGAACGACGCAAACCTCTTGATCACCAGGGGGAGGGGGGAGGGGTTACTGGACGGCGGGGGTTGCCGTGAGGGTTTGGGTTTCGGTGTCCAGGGTCGCTTTCGTGCCTACCGGGACCGTTAGCTGGCCGGCGCCGTGGCCGATCGGGAGGCCACCGAGGACCGGTACGCCCAGGTCACCGAGCTGTTCGCTGAGGACATCGACGACCGTGGTGTCCCAGCCGTCGGCGCAGTCGGTGAACTGCCCGACCGCCACGCCGGCCAGCCCGTCCAGCGCGCCGGCCCGGCGCAGCTGGGTGAGCATCCGGTCGACCTTGTACGGGGGCTCCTGCACGTCCTCGATCAACAGCACCGCCCCGGTCAGGTCGGGCAGGTCCGGTGTGCCGATCGACGCGGTGATCATGCACAGGTTGCCGCCGAGCAGGGTGCCGGTGGCCCGACCCGGTACGCGTACCGCGTAGGTGTCCTCGGCCGGCACGGCGGTGACCGACACCGTCTCGGTGGTCATCAGCGCGGCGTGCAGTGACTCGGCGGACCGCAGCGGGGTGCGCTCGTCGCGCCAGGCCGCCCCCGGGCCGTGGACGCCGGCCAGCCGGGCGCCCCGCCACAGCGCGAACTGCAGGGCGGTGATGTCGGAGAAGCCGGCCACCACCTTCGGGTCGCGGCGGACAGCCGCCATGTCGATGGCGTCGACGATCCGTTGCGCGCCGTAGCCGCCCCGGGTGCAGATCACCCCGCGGATCTCCGGGTCGGCGAAGGCCGCGTTCAGGTCGGCGGCGCGCAGGTCGTCCGTGCCGGCCAGGTAGCCGTGCCGGGCGTACGCGCTCGGCGCCGGCACCGGCCGCAGACCCCAACCGGTGAGCAGTTCCATCCCCCGCGCCACCCGCTCCGGAGTGGTCGGCCCGGACGGTGACACCAGCAGCACCGTGTCACCCGGGCGCAGCACGGGCGGGCGGACGACGGCCGAGTCCTCGCTGATCACAACCGCAGAGCCTAACGACCCCGCCGACGGCGGAACCGCCCACGGGCGGCGGACGGCGACGCGGCCCGTGGCGGGGCGTGGCGGCACATCATGCACCGGCTAGCCTCGACGGGTGGCAACCGCGCTGGTGATCGAGAACGACCCGACGGACGACGCGCGCCGACTGGGTGAGTGGCTGACCGAGGCCGGGCTGAAGCTGTGGGTCGTCCGCCCGCACGCCGGCGACGAGCTCCCCGCCGACCTGGAGGGGTACGCGGCGCTGGTGGTGCTCGGCGGCGACCAGCAGGCGTACCCGCTGCCGGACGGCTCGCCCGGCGCGCCCTGGTTTCCCGCCGTGGAGGGCCTGCTGCGCAAGGCGGTCCGCTACCGGGTGCCCACCCTGGCCGTCTGCCTGGGCGCGCAGCTGCTCGCCACCGCGCACGCGGGGTTGGTCGAGCGGAGCCCGTCCGGGCCGGAGATCGGCCCCGGCGTGGTCGGCCGGCGCGACGCCGCCGAGAACGACCCGCTGTTCCGGTACGTGCCGCTGATCCCGGACGTGCTCCAGTGGCACTCCGACGAGATCACCGAACTGCCCCGGGGCGCGACCCTGCTGGCCGCCTCCACCCGCTACCCGCACCAGGCGTTCCGCCTCGGTGACCGGGCCTGGGGGCTGCAGTTCCACATCGAGTGCGACACCGCCATGATCGCCGACTGGGCCACCGACTCGACCCAGCTCGCCGAGCTGGGGTACGACCCGGAGCTGGTGATCGCGGCCTGCGACTCGGTGATGGTGGACGTCGAGGAGGTCTGGCAGCCGTTCGCCGCCCGGTTCGCCGCGCTCGCGCTCGGCGAGCTGGACGACAGCACGACGCGGCGTGGCCTGCCGCTGCTCGGGCACTGATGAGCCGGCCGACCAGGGCACCGGGGCGGCTCGCCCGCTACGGCTTCGGCACCGCCGACGGCGACGGCGGTGCGCGTGCCGCCGACCTGCTCGGCCCGGACGGGCTGCGGTTGTGGCGACCCGACGAGCAGGAGCCGGTCGACGAGGCGGCGGGGGAGCTGCTCGCGGCGCTGTCCCGGGCCGCCGACCCGGACCTGGCGTTGCGCCAACTGCACCGCATCGTCGAGGCCGAACGCCGCACGAGCGGGGGAAACGCCGCGTCGCCGCTGCTCGCGGACCTGCACGTCGATCCCGGCCTGCGGCGGCGGGTGATCGCGGTGCTCGGCGCCTCGTCGGCGCTCGGCGACCACCTGGTGGCCCATCCCGAGCACTACAAGACGCTGCGCACCGCACCGGACGGGCTCGCGCCGACCGCCGAGGGGCGACTGGAACTCGTCGGCGACGGCAACCCGGTGGCGGTGCTGCGGACCGCGTACCGTCTGGCACTGCTGCGGATCGCGGCGGCGGACCTCACCGGCGGGCGCGGCCTGGAGCAGACTATGGCCGCGCTGTCGGCGCTGGCCGACGCGACGCTGGGCGCGGCCTTCGAGATCGCCGTGGACGAGCTGGCCGAGGGCATCGAGCGCCCCCGGCTGGCGGTGGTGGCGATGGGCAAGTGCGGCGGCGGTGAGCTCAACTACGTCTCCGACGTGGACGTCATCTTCGTGGCGGCCGAGGACGCCGACCTGGCCGCCGCGACCCTGGTGGCGACCCGGCTGATCCAGATCTGTGGCCTCGTCGCCTGGCCCGTGGACGCGGCCCTGCGGCCGGAGGGCAACCGGGGCCCGCTGGTCCGCACCCTCGCCAGCCACCTCGCCTACTACCGGCGGTGGGCGCGCACCTGGGAGTTCCAGGCGCTGCTCAAGGCCCGCCCGGCCGCCGGGGACCTGCCGCTGGCCCAGGAGTGGATCGACCAGCTCGCCCCGCTGGTGTGGCGGGCGGCCGAGCGGCCCGAGGCGGTCGAGGACGTCCGCGCGATGCGCCGCCGGATCATCGACCACATCCCGCCGAAGGAGCTGGAACGCGAGATCAAGCGCGGCCCCGGTGGGCTGCGCGACATCGAGTTCGCCGTGCAGCTGCTGCAACTCGTGCACGGTCGCGGCGACGAGACACTGCGGGCGCCCGGCACCCTCCCGGCGCTGCGCGCCCTGGTCGCCGGCGGTTACGTCGGCCGCGCCGACGGTGAGGCGCTGCTGCGCGGCTACCGCTTCCTGCGCAGCGTCGAGCACCGCCTCCAGTTGCAGGCCCTGCGGCGTACGCACACCGTGCCCACCGAGCCGGCCGCGTTGCGCTGGCTGGCCGCCGCGCTGGGCTACACCGCCACGCCGGGGCGCAGCGCCGTGGAGAGCTTCCGCGCCGAGTGGGTCACCCACGCCGCCGAGGTACGCCGGCTGCACGCCAAACTGCTCTACCGGCCGCTGCTGGAGTCAGTGGCCCGGGTGCCGGCCGACGGGCTGCGACTCACCCCGGAGGCGGCCCGGCACCGCCTGGAGATCCTCGGGTTCGCCGACCCGGCCGGGGCGCTGCGGCACCTCCAGGCGCTCACCGGCGGGGTGAGCCGCACCGCGGCGATCCAGCGGACCCTGCTGCCGGTGCTGCTCAGCGAGTTCGCCGACGCGCCGGAACCGGACCGGGGGCTGCTCAACTACCGCAAGGTCTCCGACAAGCTCGGCAGCACACCCTGGTATCTGCGGCTGCTGCGCGACGGCGGCCCGGTCGCCCGGCGGCTGGCCCGCGTGCTCGCCCTGTCCCGCTACGTCGCCGACCTGCTCGCCCGCGACCCGGAGGCGCTGCGGCTGCTGGCCGAGGAGAACGAGCTGGCGCCGCGGTCGCGCGAGGTGCTGCGGGAGGGGTTCCTGGCGGCCGCCGCCCGGCACACCGACCCGGTCGAGGCGACCCGCGCCGTGCGGGCGCTGCGGCGACGGGAACTGGTCCGGGTGGCCTGCGCCGACCTGCTCTGCCGGGCCGGCGCGCTCGCACCCACCCCCACCAGGCCGGACGGCACGAACCGGCCGGCACCCGGGCTGGCCGACGTCACCGCGGTCGGCACCGCCCTCGCCGACGTCACCGACGCCACCCTGGCCGCCGCGCTGCGCGCCGCCCAGGCCAGCCAGCCGGCCCCGGAGGGGCTGCGGTTCGCCGTCATCGGCATGGGCCGGCTCGGCGGGTACGAGTCGAACTACCTCTCCGACGCCGACGTGCTCTTCGTCTACGACCCGCCCGCCGGCAGCAGCGAGAGCGCGGCCAGCGCCGCCGCGCACGCCATCGCCGAGGAGTTGCGCCGCCTGCTCGGCGTACCCGCCCCCGACCCGCCGCTCGGCGTCGACGCCGACCTGCGACCGGAGGGCCGCCAGGGTCCGCTGGTCCGCAGCCTCGCCGCCTACGCGACGTACTACGCCCGCTGGTCCCGGGTGTGGGAGGCGCAGGCGCTGCTGCGCGCCCGGTTCGTCTGCGGTGACGCCGAGCTGGGCGCCGAGTTCGAGGCGATGATCGACCCGGTGCGGTATCCGGCCGACGGGTTGACCCGTGAGCAGGTCGTCGAGATCCGCCGGATCAAGGCCCGGGTGGAGACCGAGCGGCTGCCCCGGGGCGCCGACCCGGCCACCCACACCAAGCTGGGCCGGGGCGGGCTCGCCGACGTGGAGTGGGCGGTGCAGCTCGTCCAGCTCCGGCACGCCGGCGCGAACCCGGCGCTGCGTGGCACGCGTACCCTCGACGCCCTCACGGCCGCCGCCGACGCCGGCCTGATCGACCCGGCGGACGCCGCGGAGATGGCCGCCGGGTGGTCCTTGGCCGCGCAGGTCCGCAACGCGCTGATGCTGGTCCGGGGCCGGGCCGGCGACCAGCTGCCCCGGCACGGGGTGGAGCTGGCCGGGGTGGTCCGGCTGCTCGGCCGCGACGACCCGGGTGAGTTCCTCGACGAGTACCTGCGCACCGGCCGCCGCTCCCGAGCCGCGGCGGAACGTGTCCTCAATGCCTGACGCGTCGGCGCGCCCGGCCGGGCAGCGCACCGCCTGGGCGGCGGCGACCGGGGTGGCCGTGGTGCTCGCCGTCGCGTTCCTGCTCGCGCCGCCGATGGGCACCGACCTCGCCGCGCAGGTGGCCCGCGCCGAGTTCGCCCAGCGGTACGGCGCCGCGCCGATCGACTTCGGCTGGTACAGCGGCGTCGACCAGTACGGCTACAGCCTGTTCACGGCCCGGTTGGGCGCGCTCATCGGGGTGCGTCCGTTGGGGGCGGTCGCCGCCGTGCTCGGCGCTGCCGCGCTCGGTTGGCTGTTCACCCGCAACCGGGCCCGTCGGCCGCTGCTGGCCGGCGTGCTGGGCGCCGTGGTGCTGGTCGGCAACCTGGCGAGCGGCCGGATCACCTTCGCGGTGGGGTTGGCGTTCGGGCTGCTGGCGCTCTGCGCGGTCAGCGCGGACCGCCCGCCACGCTGGGTCCGGCTGACCCTCGCGGCCGGCTGCGCCGCCCTGGCCACGGCGGCCAGCCCGGTCGCCGGCCTGTTCACCGGGCTGGCCGGCGCGGCGTTGCTGCTGTCCGCCCTGCGAACCGGTGCCGGGCCGGGCCGTCCGCTGCCCGGCGGCTGGCGGATCGAGCGACCACTGGCGGAGGGGTTCGTGCTGGCCGTGGCGCCCGCCGCCACGGTGGCCCCGATCGCGGTCCTCTTCGGCAACGGTGGCACCCAGCCGTACTCGGCCGAGTCGATGCGGATCAACGTCGCGCTCGCGGTGCTGGTGGCGGTCGTGCTGCCGCGTCGCCGCCGGGTGCTGCGCATCGGCGCGCTGCTCACGGTGCTGCTGCTGGTCGGCGCGTACTACGTGCCCAGCCCAATCGGGTCCAACGCGCTGCGGCTGCCGATGCTGTTCGCCCTGCCCGTGCTGGCCGGGTACGCCGCGCTGCCGGGGCCGTGGCTGGCCGGGCTACTCGCCGCGACCGTGTGGTGGCAGTCGCCGGTGATGACGAGCGACGTGACCCGGGCCGGCGCCCCGGAGAGCGCCGCGGCTTTCCACCGGCCGCTCGTCGCGGACCTCGACCGACGGCAGCCGGTCGGGCGGGTCGAGGTGGTGCCGCTGCGCGACCACTGGGAGTCTGCGTACCTCCCGCCGACCGTGCCGCTGGCCCGGGGCTGGGAACGCCAGGTCGACAGCGACCGCAACGCGCTGTTCTACGACGGCAGCCTGAACGCGCGGACGTACGAGCAGTGGCTCCGCCACGAGGCGGTGACCTACGTGGTGCTCGCCCCGGACGCGCCCGCCGACCGGTGGGGCCGCGACGAGGCCGCGCTGATCGGCACCGGCCTGCCCTACCTGCGGGAGGTCTGGCGTGACCCGACCTGGCGGATGTACGCCGTGGTCGACCCGACACCGCTGGTCGGTGCCCCGGGGCAGCTCGTCACCGCCGACCGGGGAGCGGTCCGGCTGAGCGCCGATCCGGGTGACGTGCTCGTGCGGGTGCGCTGGTCGCGCTGGCTGTCGCTGACCGGCCCGGACGGCTGTCTGCGAGCCGGCGCGGACGGGTGGACCGAGGTGCGGGTCCGCACCGCCGGCGACTATTCGATCTCCAGCGGGCTCGCACCGGCGAACCACTGCTGATGATGCTGCCGTCGTCCCGGGACCGACGTGCTGGCAGCATGTCGGGCGTGCCTTCCCACCTCGCACGCTGGACCGGCCTGGCCGGCTCGACGCTGCTCGCGATCTCCGCCTACCTCGGGGGCGCGTTCCCCGGCGGCCCTCTGCGCAGCACCCCGGTCAGCATCTGGCAGGGCCCGAACGGCCCGCTGATCCTCGCCGCCTGGGCGGTCGGCACCGGCCTGCTGGCGTACGCCTGGTGGGCGCTGCGCGACGGTGGGCCGTCGACGCGCTGGGCCCTGGTCACCGTCGGGCTCTGGCTGTTGCCGTTGCTGGTCGCACCGCCGTTCGGCAGCCGGGACGTGTACGCGTACGCCTGCCAGGGCGCCAGCTTCGCCGGCGGCATCAGCCCGTACGAGCAGGGCGTCTCCGCGCTGCCCTGCCCCTGGCTGGACACGGTCTCGGTGATCTGGCGCGACACCCCCGCGCCGTACGGGCCGCTGTTCGTGCTCATCGCGGGCGCCGTGGTCAAGGCCACCGGTTCGCTGACCGCCAGCATCGTCGTGTTCCGGGCACTGTCGCTGGTCGGGGTGCTGTTCACCGCGTGGGCCCTACCGGCGCTGGCCCGTCGTGCCGGTGTGCCGCCGAAGCGGGCGGTGTGGCTGGCGCTGGGCTCCCCGCTGGTCGCCGCGCACCTCATCGGCGGCCCCCACAACGACGTGCTGATGCTCGCCGCGCTGGTCGGTGGGCTGGCCGTGGTGGCGGCGTACCCGGGTCGGCGCGCACTGCTGCTGGTCGGCGGGCTGCTCCTCGGCGTCGCGGTGGCCATCAAGGTGACCGCCGTGGTGGTGGTGCCGTTCACCGCGCTGGCGGCCACCGCCGGGCCGTACCGGATCCGGACGCTGATCCGCGACGGCGGCTGGGTGGTCGGCGGCGCGGCCGCCACCGTCGTCGGCGTGACCGTCGCCGGCGGGCTGGACTTCGGGTGGGTCGGCGGGCTGTCCCAGGGCGGCGCCGCCATCGCCTGGACCTCCCCGCCGACCGCCGTCGGGCAGACGATCGGGTACGTCGCCGCGCTGTTCGGCGGTCACATCGACGCCCTGCCAGTGACCCGTGGGATCGCCGTGGTCGTCCTGGCCATCCTGCTCGTCTGGCTCTGGTGGCGGGCCCGCACCCGCGACCCGCTCTACCACGCCGGCCTCGCGCTCGCCCTCACCGTCGCGCTCGCCCCAGTGGTGCACCCCTGGTACTGGACCTGGCCGTTGTTCGTGCTGGCGGCCACCGCCCAGCGGACCAGATGGTTCACCGTGGTCGCCCTGGTCGCGTCCTTCCTCGTGCTGCCCGACGGCACCGGGCTGCCCCGGTACACCAAGACGGTCGGGGCGCCGCTGATGACGCTGTTGGTGATCGTGGTGGTCATCCGGTTGGTACGGTCGGCTCGGGCGACCCGCCAGCCGGTCGCCGCCGACTGAGGGAAGGTGCGCCGGTGACCGCTCCCGACGCGCCCTCCTCCCGGTACGCGGGCCTGGCCGGGCGTTCCGCCCGGTACGCGGGCCGGGCCGGGCGTTCCGCCCGCTACGCGGGCCTGGCCGGGCGTTCCGCCCGGTACGCGGGCCTGGCCGGCGCGGTCCTGCTCGCCGTGGCCGGGTACCTCGGCGGGGCGTTGCCCGACGCCCCGTTCGGCGGGACACCGGTGTCGATCTGGCGAGCCCCGGGCGGCCCGGCCACCCTGATCTGCTGGCTGGTCGGCACCGCGCTGCTCGTCGGGGCGTGGTGGTCGCTGCGCGAAGGTGCCCCGTCGACCCGGTGGGCGTACGTCACCGCCGGACTGTGGGCACTGCCGCTGTTGGTCGCGCCTCCGCTGGGCAGCCGGGACGTCTACTCGTACGCCTGCCAGGGCTGGACGTACGCGCACGGCGTCGACCCGTACGCGGTCGGGGTGGCGGCGGCGGGCTGCCCGTGGGTGGACACGGTCGCGCCGATCTGGCGGGACACCCCGGCACCGTACGGGCCGGTCTTCGTCCTGCTCGCGGCGCTCGCGGTCGGCCTCGGTGGCGGACTCACCGGCACCATCGTGGCGCTGCGGGTGATCGCCGTGGCGGGGCTGCTGCTGGCCGCGTTCTGCCTGCCCGGGCTGGCGCGAGCCGCCGGAGTGCCCTCCCGGCGGGCGGTCTGGCTGCTGTTGGCCTGCCCGCTGGTCGGCGTACACCTGGTGGCCGGCGCGCACAACGACGCCGTGATGGTGGGCCTGCTGCTGTGCGGGCTGTTGATCGTGGTCCGTCGCCCGGGCCGGCCGGCGGCGTTGCTGCTGGCCGGGGCACTGCTCGGGCTGGCCGTCACGGTGAAGGCCAGCGCCGTGCTGGTGGTGCCGTTCGCCGTCCTGGCCGGCGTGCACGGTCGGTACGCCGGACGGGCGCTGCTGCGCGACGGCGGCTGGCTGGCCGGCGGGCTGCTCGCCGCGCTACTGGTCACCTCGGCGGTGTCCGGCCTCGGGTTCGGCTGGGTCGGTGGGCTCACCCACAGTGGCGACTCGGAGCAGTGGACGTCGCCACCCACCGCCGTCGGCTTCGTGGTGGACTACGCCGGTGCGCTGGCCGGCCGGGACGCACAGGCGGTGCCGGTGCTCCGGGCGGTCGCGTTGCTGCTGCTCGCCGGGGTGCTGGCGGTGCTCTGGTGGCGGACCTGGCGGACGCTGGACGACGTCCGCCAGACGGGATTCCGGGTGCCGCTGCGTCCTCGGGCGGCGCTGCGTGGGGCGGCGCTGGCACTGGTCGCCGCCGTCGTCCTGTCCCCGGTCTTCCACCCCTGGTACGCGACCTGGCCGCTGGCGCTGCTCGCCCTCACCGCCGCCCGTACGACGTGGTTCGTGCTGCCGGTCGCGGCGGCCGCCTTCCTCACCCTGCCCGACGGCACGAACCTGGCCCGCGTCACCAAGGCCCCGGGCGCCCTGGCGATGACCGCCGTGCTCCTGGCCGCCCTCCTGGTCGGCGCGCGCCGCGCGTCCCGCCGCGGGCGCGCCCCCCGCCGCTCCGGCTGACATGATCGCGCCGCACGACGCATTCGGCGGCGAAGATCAGCGCAACATCAGGGATGTTGTTGCCTCGCCGTGCGTAGGAGACAGCAACATCAGGGAAGTTGTGCGGATCGTGGTACGGGTACGGGTGGTCCCGGAGACGGGTCGGGCCGGCCCCGCACTGCGGAGCCGGCCCGACCGGTGAATCGGTGACTGCTCAGCAGTCGTAGTACATGGCGAACTCGTGCGGGGTCGGGCGCAGGCGCACCGGGTCGACCTCGTTGGCGCGCTTCCAGTCGACCCAGGTGGAGATCAGGTCGGGGGTGAAGACGCCACCGTCGAGCAGGTAGTCGTGGTCGGCCTCCAGCGAGTCGAGCACGGCCGGCAGCGAGCCCGGCACCTGCTTGACGTCGCCCCACTCCTCCGGCGGGAGGTCGTAGAGGTCCTTGTCGATCGGCGTCGGCGGCTCGATCTTGCTCTTGATGCCGTCGAGGCCGGCCATCATCATGGCCGAGAAGGCCAGGTAGACGTTTGCCGACGGGTCCGGGACGCGGAACTCGACGCGCTTGGCCTTCGGGTTGCTGCCGGTCACCGGGATGCGGGTGCACGCGGAGCGGTTGCGCTGCGAGTAGACCAGGTTGACCGGCGCCTCGAAGCCCGGCACCAGGCGGCGGTACGAGTTGACCGTCGGGTTGGTGAACGCCAGCAGCGACGGCGCGTGGTGCAGCAGACCGCCGATGTACCAGCGGGCGGTGTCGGACAGGCCGGCGTACCCGGTCTCGTCGTAGAACAGCGGCTCACCGTTGAGCCAGAGGCTCTGGTGGGTGTGCATGCCGGAGCCGTTGTCGCCGAACAGCGGCTTGGGCATGAAGGTCGCGGTCTTGCCGTTGGCCCAGGCCTCGTTCTTCACGATGTACTTGAAGAGCTGGAGCTGGTCACCGGCGTGCAGCAGGGTGGAGAAACGGTAGTTGATCTCGGCCTGGCCGGCGGTGCCCACCTCGTGGTGCGACCGCTCCACGGTGAAGCCGGTGTCGACGAGCCGGCGCACGATCGAGTCGCGCAGGTCGGCATAGTGGTCGACCGGCGGAACCGGGAAGTAGCCGCCCTTGTACGCGGTCTTGTAACCGCGGTTGCCGCCCTCCTCCTCGCGGCCGGTGTTCCAGGCGCCCTCGATCGAGTCGATGTAGTAGAACGACTGGTTCGCCGAGGTCTCGTGGCGGATCGAGTCGAAGATGTAGAACTCCGCCTCCGCACCGAAGTAGGCGGTGTCGGCGATGCCGCTCGCCGCCAGGTACGCCTCGGCCTTCTTCGCGACGTTACGCGGGTCGCGGGTGTAGGCCTCGCGGGTGAACGGGTCGTGGATGAAGAAGTTCAGCGCGAGCGTCTTCTGCGCCCGGAACGGGTCGATGAACGCGGTGGCGACGTCCGGGAGCAGGAGCATGTCCGACTCGTGGATCGCCTGGAAACCGCGGATCGACGAGCCGTCGAACGCGAGGCCGTCGGTGAAGAGGTCGTCGTTGACGGACTCGACCGGCACATTGAAGTGCTGCATCACGCCGGGCAGGTCACAGAAACGAACGTCGACGAACTTCACGTCCTCGTTCTTGAGGTATCGCAGCAGTTCCTCGGGATTGGCGAACACACATCCTCCTGGCACGTCCACGGGGTGGCTAGGCTTCTGGCGACGCTAGGGCCAAGCGGTTGCCCGGCCATGTCTCCGTTGTTTCTGCCGTGTTACGTCCCTCGCGGAGCGTCAGCGACGCTCCCGTCCCGCTCCCGGCCCATCGCGAACGTCGTACCGGCTGTGCCATTGTAAAGACATCTGATGCCTTTGGCCCGAATCGGCGCGCAGCGGTGACGGCACCCGGCGGTGCCTCACCAGGGCGCGGATACCCTTGACCGCTGTGACCAATCCGCACGCCCCGGCAGCACCGGCCACCGATCCCACCTTCACTCCGCCGAGCCTCGGCAAGCGGTTCGGGGCGCTGATCATCGACTGGGTGCTCTGCCTCCTGGTGTCCAACCTCTTCGCCGACCCGGTGCGCGACGGCTGGGCCCCGGTGCTGGTGCTGGTCGTCGAGTACGGCATCTTCCTCGGCCTGTTCGCCCAGACACCCGGCATGTACATCACGAAGATCCGCTGCGTGAACTGGCGCGACGGCGGCCGGATCGGGCTGCTCCGCGGACTGATCCGGGGCCTGCTGCTGGCCCTCGTCGTCCCCGCGCTGGTCATGGACGGACACCGTCGCGGCCTGCACGACCGGGTCGCCGACTCGGTCGTCGTCGACGCCCCCCGAGGCTGAGTCCGCCGCCACCAAGGCCGATCCCAGCCCCCGCGGCCCCCCCCCGCGACCTGCGACCCCCTTCGCGACCTGCGGGCCCCCGTGTCCCGGACCCCGCAAGATCGCGCTCGATCCAGGATGTAGTGGCATAGCCCGCACGCGAGCCCACTAGATCCAGGATCGAGCACGATCATGGCCGGGCCGAGGCCGACCCGGGCGGGACCGGCTCTTCTCGGCGTACGTCGAAGGGGTCAGCGGCCCCGCGACTGGCGGAACGCGCCTGGCGGCCGCATGTTCTTCGGGATCGCGCCCTTGGGCATCTGCGGACGGGCGGTGAGCGCCTTGAGTCGCTTGTCCAGCGAGTTGACGTCCTTGCCGGAGAGGGCGCGGGGCAGGCGCAGCAGCGTCGTGCGCAGTTTGCGGATGGGCAGTTCGCCCTCGTCCTGGCCGATCACGTAGTCGTGCAGGGGGGCGGAGCCGATCACCTTCGACAGCCGCCGCTTCTCCTGCCCGAGCAGGCCACGCACCCGCTGCGGGTTGCCCTCGGCCAGCAGGATCACGCCCGGCCGGCCGATCACCAGGTGGACCATGTCCATCTGGGTGGTGGAGCTGACCGCGGGGGTCACCCGCCAGTCACCGCGCATGTTCTCCATGATCTGCGCCGCCGCGCCGGGCTGCCCCTCGGCGGCGTTCATCATCGCCTTGTTGGACCGCAGGTTCAGCACGATCAGCACCGCGAGCAGGGCGAACAGGATGCCCAGCGGCAGCCAGATCCAGCCCCAGAGGATGACCGCGACCACGGTGAGGGCGAGCGGGAGCAGCACCGCGGCGGCGACCAGCGGCGCGAACCACCGGTCCTGCTTGGCGGTGAACTGGAACACCATCCCGATCTGCTTCAGCCGCTGGCCGAACGAGACCTTCTCCTGGGGCTTTGCCATGCCGCAGAGTCTAGTGGGCCCCGTCGCCCGAGTTGATCCGCGTCCGGGTGCCGCCCGTCCGCCCCGCTGCTGACCGGCCTAGCGTAGACCACTTGGCGCTGCTCGGGCAGGCCGCGAAGCGGCGGTCACTGCAAGTGACTGCAGCCAGGTGATCGTCCTGACCGGTGCGGACTGGCCGAGGTGGACGCCGACGGCGACCGGGCTGCAGCTTGCGGCCAAAGCTGTCACACAGGCAGAAGGCCGTGAACCCGGGCCGATGCGAAGATACGCGCGCCACCGCCGCGATCGTTCAAGCCATCGTCGTCCCGCGCCACACCGAAGCGAATCGCTCGGCAGGAGAAGATGGCTCAATCTGGACGGTTCGTGAAAATTGGTGAAAATCGCTGCTTCCTCATCGCACTCTTGTCGTGCGCTGCTTTGCGTGATCTGATGTTCAACATCAATGCACCGAACGGGGGAGGTTTTTGTTGTATAGCAACGTGCTCAGAAATTCCGGCAAAGGGCTGATGGCGTTCGTCTTGGCTGCCGCAGGTGTGGCAGCAGTGCAGTTCGGCACAAGCGCGCCAGCGCAGGCAGCGAACCGATGCGTGTCAGGTGCCTGGAACGCGCTTGGTGACGGTGAAGTCCTAAAGACCGGTTCTACCGGTGACACTCGGTACCCTGGATCCCTTCACGGTAAGACCATTCGGCTTTACAGCAACCACGCGAACGCATCCGTGATCGCGAAGGCCGAGGGCGCATCTTCGGGTGATGTGATCTCTATAGATCGCTCGAACTTCTCGGTGACTGGTAGCGCCGAGCACTACTTTAAGTCGACGACTGATATTCAAAAATTGGGAACCTGGGACTATTGCGAGACTCAGGCCAGTTCGAGTGGCACGTTGACCTCGAAGCGAATCGACGGAGCGCATCGGTACGTGCGAGTCTGCCTGCGTCACTCAGGCGCCTTGCAATGCATGAACGTCTGGTATGGCGACAATGACGATGACGCCGGTGACGTGACGCGTCAGCCTTAGCTATTCCGCTCCTCAGCGGCGCGGCGGCGCTGATCGACGGTTAGCACCGAGACGGAACGGTGCGGCGAGAGAGCTCCCTTCGGCGCGCTCCCGCCGCACTGGCCGTCCAGTGCTGCCGGCGGGTCAGCCGGCGGTGACGACCGGCGCGGCGGCGCGGGCGTCGAGTGCCTGCCGGTAGAGCCGGCCGGCCCGGTACGACGAGCGCACCAGCGGCCCGCTCATCACCCCGGCGAAGCCGATCTCCTCGGCCTCCTCGCGCAGCTCGACGAACTCCTCCGGCTTGACCCAGCGGGTCACCGGGTGGTGCCGGGGGGAGGGGCGCAGGTACTGGGTGATGGTGATCAGCTCGCAGCCGGCCTCGTGCAGGTCGCGCAGCGCCTGCGACACCTCGGCCCGCTCCTCGCCCATGCCGAGGATGAGGTTGCTCTTGGTGACCAGACCGTCGGCGCGGGCCTGCCGGATCACGTCCAACGAGCGGTCGTAGCGGAACGCCGGGCGGATTCGCTTGAAGATGCGCGGCACGGTCTCCACGTTGTGCGCCAGCACCTCCGGGCGGGAGCCGAAGACCTCGGCCAACTGCTCGGGGACGGCGTTGAAGTCCGGGATCAGCAGCTCGACGCCGCAGCCGGGCTGCAGGGCGTGGATCTGCCGGACGGTCTCGGCGTACAGCCAGGCGCCGCCGTCGGGCAGGTCGTCGCGGGCGACACCGGTGATGGTGGCGTAGCGCAGGCCCATCGAGACCACCGACTCGGCGACCCGACGCGGCTCGTCGGCGTCGAACTCGGCCGGCTTGCCGGTGTCGATCTGGCAGAAGTCGCAGCGCCGGGTGCACTGGTCGCCACCGATGAGGAAGGTGGCCTCCCGGTCCTCCCAGCACTCGTAGATGTTGGGGCAGCCGGCCTCCTGGCAGACGGTGTGCAGCCCCTCGCGCGAGACGAGCCCGCGCAGCTGGGTGTACTCCGGGCCCATCTTGGCCTTGACCTTGATCCATGGCGGCTTGCGCTCGATCGGCGTCTCGGCGTTGCGCGCCTCGATGCGCAGCAGCCGACGCCCCTCGGGGGCCGCTGTTGCGGTACGCGCTGCCTGGCCGCTCGTCGGCGCGGAGTGCTCGATCGTCACGAAAACGAGCCTACGCCGGACGGCCGTCGTCTATGTGCGTCAGGCGACCGGCGTCACGCCGCAGACGTTGTGACGCCGGACACCGGGCTGCGGAAAATAGGCGTCACACGCGACGGATCCGGTGCTAGATTCAGCGCCAACAGCGACGACGGAGCCGAGTAGCGCGCCGACCCGCCAGTGCAGAGAGCCGCCGGTGCTGAGAGGCGGTCTGGCGCCGGTGCGTGAAGACCCTCCCGAGCTGCGGGCAGAACGGCGGAGACGCCCAGTAGAGCCCGCCCGGCTGGCCCCGGTCATCAGGCGACGAACGAGGCCCCCGCCGCGGCGGGGGCGAAGGTGTGGTGGCACCGCGAGGTTCCCGCTCGCCCACACCTCCCTGGGGCTGATGCGATGTCACCGCCCCGGTGGCGGCGTCGCGATCGACCGAGGAGCAGCCCGTCATGCAACGAACCCTGTCCCACCAACTGCCCGCCCACGCCGGTGACACCGTGCGGATCGCCGGCTGGGTGCACCGCCGCCGCCTGCTCAAGTCGGTGGCGTTCCTGATCGTGCGGGACGCCGCCGGCCTGGCCCAGGTCGTCGTCACCGACCCGGCGACCCGCGCGCAGCTGGAGAAACTCACCGAGGAGACGGTCGTCGAGGTCACCGCCACGGTCACCGCGAACGACACGGCGCCCGCCGGGGTCGAGCTGACCGACCCGACGGTACGTCCGCTCGGCCCGCCCGCCGTGCCGCCCCCGTTCGACCTGTACCGGCCGGCGCTCACCGCGAGCCTGCCCACCCAGCTCGACAACGCCCCGACCGCCCTGCGCCATCCGAGCCGCTCGGCCGCGCTGCGGATCTCGGCGGCGGCGGTGGCCGGCTTCCGGGCCACCCTCGACGCCCGGGACTTCGTGGAGGTCCACACGCCGAAGGTGGTCAGCTCCAGCACCGAGAGCGGGGCGAACGTGTTCGCGCTGGACTGGTTCGGCCGTCCCGCGTACCTGGCCCAGTCGCCGCAGTTCTACAAGCAGCTGATGGTCGGCGTCTTCGAACGCGTCTACGAGGTGGGGCCGGTCTTCCGGGCCGAGCCGCACGACACCGTCCGGCACCTCGCGCAGTACACGTCGCTCGACGTGGAGCTGGGCTTCGTCGCCGACCATACCGACGTCATGCGGGTGCTGCGCGACGTGCTGGCCGGAATGCTGGGGGCGGTGGGCGAGCGGGCCGCCGGTGCCCTGGCGACGCTGGACGTCACGCCGCCGCAGGTGCCGGCGGAGATCCCGGCGGTGCACTTCACCGACGCGCTGGAGATCGCCGGCGCGCCCGCCGACGAGCCGGACCTCGCGCCCGCCCACGAACGGGCGCTGGGCGAGTGGGCCCGCCGCGAACACGGCTCCGACTTCCTGTTCGTCACCGGCTACCCGATGGCCAAGCGGCCGTTCTACACCCACCCGGACCCGGCGAGGCCCGCGTACTCGAACGGTTTCGACCTGCTGTTCCGTGGTCTGGAGCTGGTCACCGGCGGGCAGCGGCTGCACCGGCACGCCGACTACCTGGCGGCGCTCGCGGCCCGGGGCGAGCCGGTCGAGCCGTACGCGGGATACCTGGACGCGTTCCGGCACGGCATGCCGCCGCACGGAGGCTTCGCCATCGGCCTGGAACGGTTCGTGGCGCGCCTGGTCGGCGCGGCGAACGTCCGGGAGGTCACCGCGTTCCCACGTGACCTGCACCGGCTCACCCCGTAGGACGGGACGCCGGCTGTGCGCTCAGACCTCGGTCAGGGTGGACAGCCGGCGTTCGACCACCGGCAGCACGTCGGCCACGGTGATCGGGCGGCCCAACTCGGCGGTGAGCGACGTGACGCCGGCGTCGCGGATGCCGCACGGCACGATCCGGTCGAAGTACGCCAGGTCGCAGTCGCAGTTGATCGAGAAGCCGTGCAGGGTGACGCCCCGGGCCACCCGGATGCCGATGGCGGCCACCTTGCGGGCCGGCCCCCGGTCGTCCTCGGGCACCCAGACACCGCTGCGCCCCTCGACCCGGCCGGCGGCCAGCCCGAACTCGGCGCACACGTCGATCAGCAGCTCCTCCGTACGCCGGACGTAGGCGACCACGTCCACCGGGTCGGGCAGCCGCAGGATCGGGTAGCCGACCAGCTGCCCCGGCCCGTGCCAGGTGATCTTGCCGCCGCGGTCCACGTCGACGACCGGGGTGCCGTCCATCGGCCGGTCCCACGGCTCGGTGCGCTTGCCCGCGGTGTAGACGCTCGGGTGCTCCAGCAGCAGCACGGTGTCGCCGCGCTCGCCAGCCACCACCGACTCGTGCAGGCGGCGCTGCTCGTCCCAGGCGGCCTGGTAGTCGAGCAGGCCGGCGCGGACGGCCGTCAGGCCGGAGGTCGTCGTTGTCACGGCGTCCAGCCTAGTCCCGCGCCGGGCTCCGATCCCTGGTGAGCCGCCTCACCAGGCCGGGTCAGGCCGGTGGGATGCGCCAGAGCCAGACGTCGTCGACCCGTTGCGGGTCACCGAACAGGGCGGTGGCGGTACGCCGGACCGCGTCCTCGTCGACTCCGAACTTCGCGCCGTGCACCTCGTCGGCGAGCACCACCGTCTCGATCCGCCAGTGCCGCAGGTCCGACTGGACTTCCCGGATCGTGCCGTCGGTGATGATCGGCACCAGTCCGGTGCGGCCGGCCTGGTCCATCAGGGCGCTCAGGGTGCGCGGCACCGGCCCGATCCGGCCCCGCCCGTCCGGCCCGCCCGGCCCGAGGAAGAAGCCGCCGGGAATGCGGAACTCGCCCTGCCGGTGCGACAGCGCGTACGCCTGCCAGCGTTGACCGTCCGGGTAGATGTCCACGGTCAGCGGCACCGGCGTGAGCACCCCGTCCGGCGAGACGAACTGCCGCCAGGTGCCGGACGTGATGAACTGCGGAATGGGCTCCCGCTCGTGGGTCAGCAGCGGGGTGGGCAGCAGCGGCAGCAGGGCCACCGCGAACCCGAGCGCCCAGGCCAGCTCCGTGGATCGGTGCCGTGGGGGCGTCGTGCGCAACTGGTCGACGGTGTACGCCAGCAGCACCCCGATCACCGGCGCGACCACCAGGGCCAGCCGGGCGGGCAGTGCCGCGTTCACCACCGGCAGTTGGCCGAGCAGGTCGAACGGCATCGGCAGGTCGGTACGCCGCCCGTCGACCTTCGCGACCGGCCCGAAGGAGAGCACCGTGAAGACCAGCGCGAGGACACCCAGCGCCCAGAGGGTGGCGCGGCGGCCGGGGTCGGCCCGACGCCAGAGCGCGACGAAGCAGACCACTGTGAGCACGAGCAGTCCGACGCCGAAGAACGAGTTCTCCTCGGTCGGGTTCGGCGCCAGCGAGGTGCCCAGCCCGACCTCGCCGGCCAGCGAGCGGCGCGGGAACGCCGCGAACGCGGCGATGTCCTCGGAGTGGATCACCGGGTCGAAGCCGGTGCCGTGGAACCGCTGCGGCCCGGCGAAGTGCAGCCACAACGGGTACGACAGCAGCACCCCGGCCACCACGGCGGTCACCGCGAGCCCGCGTACGAAGGTGGGCAGCGCGGCGCGGGCCTCGGCCCGCCGGGCCGGGTGCAGCGCCCAGACGGCGACGAAGACACCGAGCGCGAGCGCGGCGAAGAAGAGGCCCTCGGCGGCGATCGAGAAGGCCACCGCCACCAGCACGCCGAGGATCACCCCGTCGCGCAGCCAGTGCGCGGGGCGGCGCAGCGCGAACAGCCGCCAGATCAGCAGCGGCACCAGCCAGCCGGCGGTCCAGTTCAGGTGGGCGTTGGCGTGCGACACCATGCCGGGGGAGTAGGCGATGAACAGGCCGCCCAGCCCGGCGGCCAGCCGGCTGCGGACCAGGTGCCGGGAGAGCAGCCAGTACCAGGCCAGCGCCGTGGCGAACAGGTTCAGGGTGAGGATCACCAGGAACGTCGACGGCGCCCCGATCAGGTACGTGAGGGGGGCGAAGACCACCGCGTACACCGTGATCGAGGTGTTGACGGCGAGGTTGACGCCGTCCGGGACGTTGATCAGGTACGTGAAGAACGGGTTGTCCCCGTGGGTGACCGCGTGCCCGCCGAAGGCCAGCAGCCACTCGAAGAGCGCCTGGTCGCTGGAGTTGACGGTGATGGTGCGCACGTTCGGGTTCCGCCACAGGCCGCTGGTCACCCAGACGGCGAGTGCGAGCGCCACGAGCGCGACGATCAGGTCGGCCCGGTGGTCCCGGACGGCACGCGGAGGTGACGCGGGTGCGGGCCCGGTGGCCAGCGACGGGGAGGACGGCACGCAGCGGACGTTACCAACCGGACCTGGACGGGCCGGTCATACCTGCAAGGAGGGGACGGGTGTTGTTGGCCGGAGGTCGGCCCGGCGGTCGATGGTTCGGGGTACACAACGGTCGTCGTGAATGTGTGAGTGTGCGCCATGTCATAGCGGCGACACATCGACGTAACGTCTCGGCAATTCGACCGTGACCCAGTTCACAGTCCGCCCCCTCAGGAGGCCGCCGTGCGCCGCTCCTCATCCACCCTCAACCGGCTGCTCGGTGCGGTCGCCGGGCTCGTCCTCGCCGCAGCGGGCGCGATCACCCTCGCCACACCCGCCCAGGCCGCCACCCTCACCCAGGTCACCGGGTTCGGCTCCAACCCGGGCACCCTCGCGATGTACGCCTACCGGCCGGACAACCTGCCGGCCAACTCCCCGGCCGTGGTGCTGCTGCACGGCTGCACCCAGAACGCCTCCGGCTACTTCGCCAACTCCGGCTGGCAGAAGTACGCCGACCAGTGGAAGTTCGCCCTGATCGTCGCCCAGCAACCCTCCGGCAACAACGCCAACTCCTGCTTCAACTTCTTCGAGGCGGGGGACACCGCCCGGGGTCAGGGCGAGGCACTGTCGATCAAGCAGATGGTCGACCACGCCAAGGCGAACTTCGGGGTCAACGGCTCCCGGGTCTACGTCAGCGGCCTCTCCGCCGGCGGGGCGATGAGCGCGGTCATGCTCGCCACCTACCCGGACGTCTTCGCCGCCGGGTCGATCATCGCGGGCATCCCGTACCGCTGCGCCACCAGCATGGTCAACGCGTTCAGCTGCATGAACCCGGGCGCGGACAAGACCCCGGCCGCCTGGGGCGACCTGGTCCGCGGCGCGTACTCCGGCTACACCGGCCCCCGGCCGCGGGTGGCCATCTGGCACGGCACCTCGGACACCACGGTCACGCCGCTCAACGGCACCGAGTCGCGTGACCAGTGGACCAACGTGCGGGGGATCTCGCAGACCCCGACCAGCACCTCGTCGCTGCCCGGCAACACGAGCCTGGAGGTGTACGGCAACGACGAGGTACGCCTCTACCGGGTCTCCGGAATGGGCCACGGCACCCCGGTCGACCCGGGTTCCGGTGCCGATCAGTGCGGCAACGCGGCCGCCTACTTCCTGGACACCATCTGCTCGACGTACCGCGACGCGCTCTTCTTCGGCCTGAACGGCGGCGGCACCGACCCGACCCCGACCCCGACGGCCACGCCGACCCCCACGGCGACGCCCACCCCGACCCCGACGCCGACCACGCCGCCGACCTGCGTGACGGCCAGCAACTACGCGCACGTGACGGCGGGTCGGGCGTACCAGTCCGGCGGCTACGCCTACGCCAACGGCTCCAACCAGCGAATGGGCCTCTACAACACCTTCTACACCACCGCCCTGAAGCAGACCGCCCCCAACTACTGGGTGATCGGCTGCTAACCCCCCCCGCCCCGATTGGTTGATCAAGAGGTTTGCGTCAGAATCCGGCTCCCGGATGACGCAAACCTCTTGATCACCACATGGTGGTCAGGCGGTTAGGGCCGCGTGGAGGGCTTTCGGGAGGGTGGGGTGGTGGAACGGGTAGCTGGCCTGGGTCAGGATGCCGGGGAGGACTCTGGTGCTGGTGAGGGCCTCGTGGGCGAAGCCGCCGAGGGCCACCTTGAGCGCCAGGGCGGGGATCGGGATGATCGCCGGGCGGTGCAGCTGCCGGGCCAGTTCCTTGGTGAACTCGGCGTTGGTCACCGGGTGCGGCCCCACCACGTTGACCGGGCCGGCGATGTCGTCCCGGGCCAGCAGGAAGAGGGTCGCGTCCAGCCAGTCCGCCATCGAGATCCAGGGCAGCCACTGCCGGCCGCTGCCCAACCGGCCGGCGATGCCCAGCTTGAACGGCAGCAGCTGCGGCTTGAGCAGCCCGCCGTCACGATGCAGCGGCAGGCCGGTGCGCAGCCGCACCACGCGTACCCCGGCGTCCTCGGCTGGCCGGGTCGCGGCCTCCCAGACCCGGCAGACGTCGGCCAGGAAGCCCTCCCCGGCGGGCGCGTCCTCCTCGACCACCCGGTCGCCGGTGTTGCCGTACCAGCCGACCGCCGACGAGTTGAGCAACGCCCGAGGTCGGTCGGCGGCCGGCAGCCCGGCGATGGTGGCCGCGAGGGTGCTGCTGCTGTCCACCCGGCTGGAGCGGATCAGCCGCCGGTAGTCGTCGTCCCAGCGCTTGTCACCGACACCCGCGCCGGCCAGGTTGACCACCGCGTCCGACCCGGCGACCGCGGCCGGGTCGAGCTGACCGGCGGCCGGGTCCCACTGCTGCTCCTGCGGGCCGTTCGGCGCCCGACGGACGAGCCGGGTGACCTGGTGCCCGTCGGCGGCGAGCCGGTCACTCAACCGGGTGCCGAGAAAGCCGGACGCGCCGGCCAGAAGGATCCGCATACCCCCATCTTCGTCCAGGACACCGCCCCCGGACGCACCCCCGCCCGCACTCCCCGCGCCGACCTTGCAGTTTCTGTCGCCGTTCTGCCCGGCCACGTCCGTTCTGTCGGGACAGAAACTGCACGATCGACGAGGGTCAGGCCGGGCGCAGGTCCGCGAGCAGGTGCTCCACCTCGGCGTACGCCTCGGGGCTCAGCGGGCCTCGCTCCAGGGTTTTCAGGTTCTCCTCGGCTTGGGCGACCGTGCGCAGGCCGGGAATCGGGACGGTACGCGGGCTGCGGGCCAACAGCCAGCCGAGCGCGCCCTGCGCGAGGGTCCGTCCGTCGGCGGTGAGCGCGGCGCGCACCTGCTCGACACGGGCCGCCCAGCGTGGCGTCGGCCGGCCGTCGGTGAACCACTGGAGCCACTCGGGAGGCCGCCCCCGTACGTCGTCCGCGTCGAGCGTCCGGGTCGAGCCGGTGAGCAGCCCCATCGCCAGCGGCCCCCGGTTGAGGCTGGCCAGGTCGTGACGGTCGCAGACCGCCAGCACCGCCGCGTTGTCGCTGAGCACCGACTCGTCGTGCTGGATGGCGGCGCAGTGCGCGCCGGCCGCCGCGAACGCCTCCGCCGACGCGGGGTTGTCGGTGCTCCAGCCGTACGCCCGGATCTTGCCCTGGTCGACCAGGTCCTCCAGGGTGCCGACCAGGTCGAGCGCGGCGGGCACCGGCAGCGCGTTGATGTGCAGTTGGTAGAGGTCGACGTGGTCGGTGCCGAGGCGGCGCAGGGAGTCCTCCAGGCTGCGAACCGCGAACGCCGGGCTGGCCTCGGTGCCGAGTGCCCGGCGGGTGGCCTCGTCGCTGACGTTGCCGAACTTGGTGGCGATCACCGCGCGGTCCCGGCGGCTGGCGAGCGCCCGGCCGAGGATCCGTTCGCTGTGCCCGGCGCCGTAGTTGCTGGCGGTGTCGAACAGGGTCACCCCGAGGTCGAGCGCCCGGTGGATGGTGCGGATCGACTCGTCGTCGACCTCGCCCCAGCCGAACGGCTGCCGGCGTGACCGGGTTGGCCGGTGAGCGCGTTCAGCGCGGTCACGAGTCGCTTCTCCTCGTACCGGAAGTGCGACTCCAGCAGCGCGGCCAACCCGTCCAACTCGGCGCGTACCTGGGCCGCCGGCATCGGCGTGTCGGTGCCCAGCAGATCCTCGACGCGGTGCAGGATTCCCGCCACCACCTCGTGGTCGGTGATCAGGTTCGCGATGACCGGGCGTAGCTCGGGGACCTGGTCGGCCAACAGCCGGAACGCTCCCTCGTCCTCGCCGGTGTGGTGGCGGCCCAGGGCGGCGCAGAAGGTCAGGCAGTGTGCGCGCAGGTCCCGTGACCGGTCGGGATCGTCGGGGTGGTCGAGGCCGTCCCGGAGGCGGGCAAGCTCCGTACTGAGCCAGAGATGAATCTCGATCATCTGGTTGCCGACGGCGGCGAGCCGGTCGGCCGGTGAACTCTTCGGGTGCACGTTCGTCCCATGCTGTCCCCGCGCCTCCATGCCCACGGCGGCCTTCGTGCCGGGTGCACCGCGACGCTGGCCGGGGAGTCTATCCCGGCGGGCTCACGGCGTGGTGGGCTCGTCGGTCTCCCGGACGTCGTGCCAGCGCGCACGCCACGCGGCCTCGTGGGCCTCGTGGCTGGTTCGCTCCTGGAAGACGACGGCGCGCAGCGCGTGCCGGGACTTCGACATCACCAGCACCTCCACGGCGACCAGCGCCACGCAGATCACGGTCGCCAGGGTGAGCGCGCCCAGCGCGGGCAGGTGCTGGCCGATCGGCAGGGCGACCGTCAGCGCCACGATGACGCCGACGCGGGTCCAGGTGACGGTGTGCAGGGTACGGAGCTGGAACAGGATGTTGACGGCGTAGTAGCAGATCAACCCGCCGAAGAGCATCGGTACGGCCGGTCCCTCGATCCGTTCGGTGATCCCGCCGGCGGGGTCGGTGATGTGGTGCAGGATCTCCTCGTTGCCGATGGAGAACAGGATCACCCCGGCGATCATGGGCAGGTAGAGGTACGCGTACGCGTCGCGGGCCATCGCCACCCGGGGGCTGCCCTCGGCCGCGTGCAGGGCGATCCGGGCGGCCGGACCGATGAAGTCGAAGTGCGCCCACCAGAGGGCGGCGGTGACCACGATGCTGAGCGTGGCTGCCGCCACCGCCGGCCAGGTGACCGGCTTGCCGAGCAGGTTGCCGCCGACGCCCGTGGAGATCACCGACTCACCCAGCGCGATGATCAGGATGAGGTCGTAGCGCTCGGTCCAGTGCTCGGCGCTGGTCACCCCCCAGCCCCAGGTGCCCACGATGAAGCCGGTGGCGTACTGGACGACCACGACGGTGATCCACAGGCAGTCGCGGACCAGCGCCGCCCGGCCGGGGTCGTCGATCAGGGGCGGGACGAGCGCGGCGGCCAGCAGCAGGACGATGCTGGCCGCCAGCTCGGGGGCGAACCGCCGTAGTTGCCGGCGTTCCTGCGGGCTGTCCCGCACGACATGCTGATAGAGGACCCAGTGGATGCCGCGGACCACCACGTAGCTGGTGGCCACCAGCATCGGGCCGGCGGTGCTGCCCTTCGGGTCGCTGAACGCCTGCGGCAGCGCCAGCGCAAACGCGAACAGGGCGGCCATCGCCACCACCATGAGCACCGGGACGTAACCCTCGCCGAGCCGGACCCGGGTGGCGACCAGGCTGTGCACGACCCAGCACCACCAGAGCACGGCGAGCACCAGGCCGGCGTGCAGCAGTTGCCGGCCGGAGATGTTCGCGGCGGTGGCCCGGGTGATGATGAAGAACGAGAAGACGAAGACCAGGTCGAAGAAGACCTCGAACTTGTCCACCCGGGCGCCGGGGGCGATCGGGACGGCCGGCCCCAGCTGCCCACCCCGCCGGTAGCCGCCCACGGTCCCACTCTGGCAGCGTCCGGCCTGCTCGGAGGCAGGAACCGGTCAGTCCGTCCGGCGGTGGCGCAGGCCGTCCATCAGCAGGTCGAGCAGGCGGTCGGCCTGGTCGCGTTCGCCGGCGGCGAGGCTGATCCCGCTGAGGCCGGCCAGCACGTCGGCGACGTCGACGTCGGCCCGCACGGTGCCGGCCGCGCCGCCCGCGGTGAGCGGCCGGCCGAGCGCCTCCAGCAGGCGGTCGCGGCTCTGGGCGTACGGGTTGGCACCGGAGGCGATCACCAGGCGGAGGGCGTCGGCCATGCCCCGCTTGGTGGCCAGGTAGTCGACGAACCGGGACATCCAACAGCGTTACCTCCGGGCCGGGGCGGGAAAACGCCTGGACCGCGGCCTCCAGCAGCCGCTCGCGGTTGCGCAGCGCGTCCGCCCGCATGCCGCCCTCCCCGGACAAGGATGGATCATGACGACGAGCAACCCGATCACCACTTCGTTCGGCCCGCACTCCACCGCCATGGACGCGATCAAGGGCATCGACCTCGTCGGGCGGCGGGTGATCGTCACCGGCGGATCGTCCGGCATCGGCGTGGAGACCGCCCGTGCCCTGGCCAGCGCCGGCGGGGAGGTCACCCTGGCCGTCCGCAACACCGACGCCGGCCGGAAGGCCGCCGACGACATCACCGCCACCACCGGCAGCGACCACATCCTCGTCGCCCCGCTCGACCTCGCCGATCAGGGCTCGGTCGCCGACTTCGTGGCCAACTGGGACGGCCCGCTGCACATCCTGGTCAACAACGCCGGCATCATGGCCGCACCCCTGAGCCGGACACCGCAGGGCTGGGAGATGCAGTTCGCCACCAACCACCTCGGGCACTTCGCGCTCGCCACCGGGCTGCGCCCGGCGCTCGCCGCCGCGGACGGGGCCCGGATCGTCTCGGTCAGCTCCGCCGCCCACCTGCGCTCACCGGTGGTCTTCGACGACATCCAGTACGAGCGCCGGGAGTACGAGCCGTGGCAGGCGTACGGGCAGTCGAAGACGGCCAACGTGCTGTTCGCCGTGGAGGCGACCCGCCGCTGGGCGGACGACGGCATCCTCACCAACTCGCTGATGCCCGGCGCGATCCGGACCAACCTCCAGCGCTACGTCAGCGAGGAGGAGCTGAACCGGCTGCGCTCGGGCAACGCGGCAGCCTGGAAGAGCGTCGAGCAGGGTGCCGCCACGTCGGTGCTGGCCGCCGCGTCGCCGCTGCTCGACGGTGTCGGCGGGCGCTACTTCGAGGACTTGCAGGAGGCCGCCCCCGCCACGCCCGGCGGGCGGACGGGCGTCGCCGAGTACGCCCTGGACCCGGAGGCCGCCGAGCGGCTCTGGGAGGTGTCGACGGCCCTGCTGAAGAGCTGAGCGCCGGACAACGGACAGGGCGCCCCGGTCGTCGACCGGGGCGCCCTTTCGGCGTTGACGCAGGATCAGGCCAGACCCAGCTCCGACTCGAAGTTGCCGGCCTCCAGCCGCTCCTTGACCGAGGTCAGGAAGCGGGCCGCGTCGGCGCCGTCGATCAGGCGGTGGTCGTAGGACATGGCCAGGTAGACCATCGACCGGACCGCGATGACCTCGCCCAGGTCCGGGTCGTTGACCACGACCGGACGCTTCACCACGGCACCCGTGCCGAGCATCGCCGACTGCGGCGACGGCACGATCGGGGTGTCGAAGAGGGCGCCCCGGCTGCCGGTGTTGGTCAGCGTGAAGGTCGCCCCGGCCATCTCGTCCGGAGTGATCTTGTTGGCCCGGGTGCGCTCGGCCAGGTCGGCGATCCGCTTGGCGATGCCGCCCATGTTGAGGTCACCGGCGTTGTGGATGACCGGCACGAGCAGCCCGCGCTCGGTGTCCACGGCGATGCCGAGGTGCTCGGCGGCCGGGTACGTGATCGTGCCGCCCTCCAGGTCCATGCTGGCCTGGATGATCGGGTGCGTCTGGAGCGCCTCGATGGCGGCGAGAGCGAAGAACGGCAGGAAGGACAGCTTCACGCCGTGCTTGGCCTGGAACGAGTCCTTGGCCTGGGTCCGCAGCTTGGCGACCCTGGTGACGTCGACCTCGACGACCGTGGTCAGCTGCGCCGTCTCGTGCAGCGACTGCTGCATCCGCTTGGCGATGGTCGCGCGGATCCTCGGCAGCTTCTCCGTGGTGCCCCGCTTGGCGCTGGGCTGCGGCTTGGCGGCCGGCTTCGCCGCGGCGGCCGACGGCGCGGCGGCCGGCTGAGCCGCCGGAGCCGGCGCGGCCTTGGCGGCCTTGGCCTTCTCGGCCGCGTCGAGGACGTCCTGCTTGCGGATCCGGCCACCCACGCCGGTGCCGTTGAGCGTGGACAGGTCGACGCCGTGCTCGCTGGCCAGCTTGCGCACCAGCGGCGTGACGTACCCGGCGGCCTCCTCGCCGCCACCCTGCGCGGGCGCGGACGGGCGCGGCGGCGTCGACGTCGGCGCGGACGGCTGCGCGGCCTGCTCGGTCTTCGCCGGCTGCGCCGAGCTCTCGGTCTCCGCGGCCGGCTCGTTGTACGACATGCCCGGCGTCGGCTCCTCGACCTTCGCCTCCGGCTTCGGCTCGGCCTTCGGCGCCGGCGCGGCCTCCGCCGTCGGCTCGGGCTTCGCCTGGGCGGGCGCACCACCGGCGACGCCGATGATGGCCAGGTCGGCGCCGACCGCCGCGGTCTCGTCCTCGGCGACCTTGATCTCCAGTACGGTGCCCGCGACCGGAGACGGGATCTCGGTGTCCACCTTGTCGGTGGAGACCTCCAGCAGCGGCTCGTCGACCTCGATGGTCTCGCCGACCTGCTTGAGCCAGCGCGTCACCGTACCCTCGGTGACGCTCTCACCCAGGGCCGGCATCTTCACCGCGGTGCCCTCGCCCGACGACGCGGGGGCGGGCGCCGGCGCCTCGGCCGGTGCCTCGTCCTGCGCGACCTCGTCGGCGGTGCCCTCGGCGGCGGCCGTCGGCTCGGTGACCGGCTCGACCGACTCGGCCGGGGCCTGCTGCTGCTCCTGCGGGGCGGCCTCGCCGCCACCGGTCGACTCGCCCTCACCGGCGATGACGGCCAGCTCGCTGCCGACCTCGGCGGTCTCGTCCTCGCCGACCACGATCCGGCTCAGCACGCCCGCCGCGGGCGACGGGATCTCGGTGTCGACCTTGTCGGTCGAGACCTCGAGCAGGGGCTCGTCGACCTCGACCGTGTCGCCCTCCTGCTTGAGCCAGCGCGTGACGGTGCCCTCGGTGACGCTCTCGCCGAGCCGGGGCATGGTGACCGATACCGGCATGTTCTCCAGACTCCTTCATTCCCCTTGGGGGATCTTCGCCCGTCGCCGGACGCCGCGGTTTGGGTGATCAGGCGTGCGCGTGCAGCGGCTTGCCGGCGAGGGCCAGGTGCGCCTCGCCCAGGGCCTCGTTCTGGGTCGGGTGGGCGTGCACGAGCTGGGCGACCTCGGCGGGGTACGCCTCCCAGTTGTAGATGAGCTGCGCCTCACCGATCAGCTCACCCACCCGGGCGCCGACCATGTGGACGCCGACGACCGGGCCGTCCTCGACCCGGACCAGCTTGACGAAGCCGGTGGTCTTGAGGATCTGGCTCTTGCCGTTGCCGCCGAGCGGGTAGTTGTACGCCTGGACCTTGTCGGCCCCGTACTGCTCCTTGGCCTTCGCCTCGGTGAGACCCACCGACGCCAGCTCCGGGTCGCAGTAGGTGACCCGCGGGATGCCGACCTCGTCGATCACGGCCGGGGTCTGCCCGGCGATCTCCTCGGCGACGAAGATGCCCTGCTGGAAGCCGCGGTGCGCGAGCTGGAGGCCGGGCACGATGTCGCCGACCGCGTAGACGTTCGGCACGCTGGTACGCAGCCGCTCGTCGGTCAGCACGTAACCGCGGTCCATCGTGACGCCCTGCTCCTCGTACCCGAGGTTGGCGGTGTTCGGGCCGCGACCGACGGCGACGAGCAGCAGCTCGGCCTCGACGGTCTCGCCGCCGGAAATGGTGAGCTTGACGCCGTTCTCGGTCTTCTCGACCTTCTCGAACGGCTTGCCGACCTTGAAGTTGATCTTCCGCTTGCGGAACGCCCGCTCCAGCGCCTTCGACGACTCCTCGTCCTCGGCGGCGACCAGCCGGGGCAGCGCCTCGACGATCGTCACGTCCGCGCCGAAGGACTTCCACACGCTGGCGAACTCGACGCCGATCACGCCGCCACCCAGGACGATCACCGACGACGGCACGCGGTCCAGGGTCAGCGCGTGGTCGCTCGTGATGATCCGCTCGCCGTCGACCTCCAGGCCGGGCAGGCTCTTGGCGTACGAGCCGGAGGCCAGGATCAGGTTGCGCCCGGTGTAGCGCTTGCCGTCGACCTCGACGACGTTCGTGCCGACCAGCTTGCCGGCGCCGGCCACGAAGGTGATGTTCTTCGAGCCGCCCACCAGGCCCTGCAGGCCCTTGTACAGGCGGGAGATCACGCCGTCCTTGTACGAGTTGACCCCGGCCATGTCGACGCCCACCAGCTCGGCCTTCACACCGAACTGCTCCGACTCGCGGGTCTGGTCGGCGACCTCGGCCGCGTGCAGCAGCGCCTTCGTCGGGATGCAGCCGTTGTGCAGGCAGGTGCCGCCGAGCTTGCCCTTCTCGATCAGCGCGACCGAGAGGTCCAGCTGGGCGGCGCGCAGCGCCGCCGCGTAGCCGCCACTGCCACCTCCGAGGATGACGATGTCGAAGGTCGCTTCGTTCGGCTCGCTCACGTCCAACTCCCAGGTCGCGTCACTGCATTCGGGGGTCACTACGGGTTAACACGGACACACCCCACCTCGGTCATCTTGTCACCACCGGGCACGGGGTGCGTAGTGAGGTGCCCAACGACACGTCATCGACACGTACCCTTGGCTCCGTTGTCGATGACGTCAGGTGGGGGAGAGGCCGGTGGGGTTGTTCCGGCGCCGCAAACAGGCGCGTGTGCCGAGTCACGACCGCGCGGCCGACCGAGGCGATCTGACCCACCTGGAGAACTTCATCCGGAGTCGGCGGGGCGTCGAGGCGTTCATCGAGCCCCGCACGACCGTGACGGAGACCACCGTCATCCTGATCGCCGACGACGGGGAGTGGACCCGCCGGCGGATCGACGGCCCCGACGGCGCCCGGCGCTTCGCGTACCGGATGGGCATCCCTGTGTACGACGTCCGGCTGATGGGCTACCCGCAGCGGATGCGCGACTACAACGAGCGACGCAAGCGCCGCCCCGAACGGTGATCGGGGCGCCCGTCACGACGGGTGCCCCGAACAGCGACGTCAGCCGTTGGTGGCGACGTCCTCGACCAGCTGCACCAGGGTGCGGACCGGCACGCCGGTGCCGCCCTTGGTCCAGTAGCCGGTCGGCTCACCGGAGTGGTAGCCCGGCCCGGCGATGTCGATGTGCGCCCAGGCCACGTCGTCGGCCACGAACTCGCGCAGGAACACGCCGCCCTGCAGCATGTGACCGGCCCGATCCATCCCGGCGTTGACCTGCGAGATGTCCGCCACGTCGGAGTCCATGCCCTTGCGCACGTCGTCCGGCAGCGGCATCGGCCAGGCCGGCTCGCCGACCGCGTCGCCGACCACCCGGACCCGCTCGCACAGCTCCGGGGTGCCCATCACGCCGGCCATCCGCTTGCCCAGCGCGATCACCTGGCCGCCGGTCAGGGTGGACGTCTCGAACAGGTAGTCGGTGCCGTCCTCGCAGGCGCGGGCGATCGCGTCGGCCAGGACCATCCGGCCCTCGGCGTCGGTGTTGAGGACCTCCACCTTCTTGCCGCTGTACATGCTGATCACGTCACCCGGCCGGTAGCTGGTGCCCGACGGCATGTTCTCCGCCATCGGCAGGTACCCACTCACCGCCACCGACGGCTTCAGCGCCGCGATCGCCAGCATGGCGGCACCCACCGCGGCGGCGCCCGCCATGTCGGACTTCATCTCCCACATGCCCTGCGCCGGCTTGATCGAGATGCCGCCGGTGTCGAAGGTGATGCCCTTGCCGACCAGCGCGACCCGCTTGCCGTTGCCGCCGCCCTGCGGGGTGTAGGTGAGCTTCACCAGCCGCGGCGGCGCCTCCGAGCCCTGCCCGACCGCGATGATGCCGCCGTACCCGCCGGCGGCCAGCGCCGCCTCGTCCAGCACCTCGACCTCGAGCCCCGCGTCGCGGGCGGCGCCGGCCACGGCGTCGGCGAACGACGGCGGGCGCAGCTCGTTCGGCGCGGTGTTCACCCAGTCCCGGCTGAGCCGGACCGCGCCGGCCACCGCCTGCGCCCGGGTGATCTCCGCCTGGGCGCCCGCGTCGCCGGCGTCCGGCACCGCGATCAGCACCTCGGCCACCGGCTCGCGCCGGGTCGGCTGCGGCCGGGTCTTGTAGCCGGCGAACCGGTACCCGCCGAGCAGTGCACCCTCGGCGACGGCGCGCAGCGCGGCCGGCGCGTCCGCGTCGTCCGGCAGCGGCATGGCCAGCGCCACCTTCGGCGCGCCCGCCAGGGCGCGGACGGCCGAGCCGGCGGCACGGCGCAGCGTCTCCGGTGCCGGGGCGGCGCCGGACGGCTCCGCGCCGAGCCCGACCGCGACGACCAGCGGGGCGGTGACCGTGCCCAACGTGGCCAGCTTGATCACCTCGCCCGGGCCACCGGTCGCGCCGAGCAGCGCCAGTGTCTCGGTCAGCTTGCCGTCGAACGCGGCGGCGATGCTCTCCGCGCCGCTGGCGAGCAGGAGGGTGCCGGTGAGGCCGCTGGTGGCGCCCTGCTCTCCGGTCTGGCTGTGCACGCCGATCACGATCGCGTCGACGGCGAGCTCCGCGGGGTCGGTGTCGACCAGGCTCAGGGTGGTGGTGCGGGGCGATGTCACTGAAGCTACTCCGGGCGGGCCGGGCCGGTCGCGGCGTCGCGTACCGGCGATGAAGGTCTCCGGCGGAACCTACCCGCCAGACGTCAGGGCTGTCCCGCCGATCGTGCCGGCAGGGGTCCCGCCGATGCTAACCAGCCACGTTGCCCCCGGTAAGTTGCCACCCATGACCGACGTGACCTCCGACGCCGCCGCGACCCGGCTGCGCCGTTCCCCGCTGCACGAGCGGCACACCGCCGCCGGCGCCAAGTTCGCCCCCTTCGGGGGCTGGGAGATGCCGCTGGAGTACGCCGGAGGCGGGGTGCTCAAGGAGCACACCGCGGTGCGTACCGCGGTGGGGGTCTTCGACGTGTCGCACCTGGGCAAGGCGCGGGTGAGCGGCCCCGCAGCGGCCGACTTCGTCAACGCCTGCCTGAGCAACGACCTGGGCCGCATCGGCCCCGGACGGGCGCAGTACACGCTCTGCTGCGACGACGCCACCGGCGGCGTGGTGGACGACATCATCGCCTACCTGTACGCCGACGACCACGTGTTCCTCATCCCGAACGCCGCGAACACCGCCGAGGTGGTGCGCCGGCTGCGCGCCGCCGCGCCGGAGTCGGTCACCGTCACCGACGAGCACGAGGCGTACGCGGTGCTGGCCGTGCAGGGCCCCCGCTCGGCCGACCTGCTGGGCGCCCTCGGCCTGCCCACCGAGCACGGCTACATGAGCTTCTCCGCGGCCAGCCTCGACGGGGTGGAACTGACCGTCTGCCGCACCGGCTACACCGGCGAGCTGGGCTACGAACTTGTCGTGCCGGCGGAGCACGCGGTGGCCGTCTGGGACGCGCTCAACGCCTTCGGCGAGGCGTTCGAGCTGCGTGCCTGCGGGTTGGCGGCCCGGGACACGCTGCGCACCGAGATGGGCTACCCGCTGCACGGGCAGGACCTCTCGCTGGACATCACGCCGGTGCAGGCCCGCTCCGGCTGGGCGGTGGGCTGGGACAAGCCGGCCTTCTGGGGCCGCGACGCGCTGCTCGCCGAGAAGGCCGCCGGCCCTCGCCGTACGCTGCGCGGCCTGGTGGCCGTCGACCGCGCCATCCCGCGACCGGGAATGACCCTGCACGTGGGCGACGAGCAGGTCGGCGAGGTCACCAGTGGCACCTTCTCGCCGACCCGCAAGCAGGGCATCGCGCTGGCCCTGCTGAACACCGACGCCAACCTGACCGACGGCGACGAGGTCGAGATCGACATCCGAGGCCGCCGCGCCCCCCTGACCTTGCAGAAACCCCCCTTCGTCAACCCCTCAGTGAAGTAACTGCACCCGGGGGCCGCACCCCTGTGGTGATCATGAGGTTGACGGGTCATTCGGAGATCGAACTCACCGTCAACCCCATGATCAACTCTGTCGGCCGGTGGGGGTTAGGGGGTTGGGGTGGGGGGTTCGCCGGAGTCCAGGACGGCCTGGGTCCAGCCGCCTTCGATGACGCCGGTGGCGTCCAGGACGGCCCAATCCACCACGTCGGTGGCCTCCACCACCACGGGGGCGCCGATGCGTACGCTCTGGTCGGTGTTGGCGTCGCTGGCGCTCACCCCGACGATCCGCTCCGGGGTCTCCCACGAGGTGACGCCCGCCCAGACGTACTCCGGGCCGTCGTCGCCGGGCAGGCCGTACTTCACCACCAGCTGCGACTCGGCGGGCAGCCCGCCGGCGACGAACCGTGCCCGCGCGTCGCCCAACGCGGCGCGGGCGGTCGCGACCGCCCGGCTCATCGCGTCACCGGCGCGGGCGTAGCGCACGTCCGGCTGGATCCCGGAGAACAGCGTCGCGCAGGCGGCGGCGTAGTACCGCCCGTCCGGACCGGGATGCCCGGCCGGCGGGCGCAGGCTGAGGAACGAGTCGGCCTCCGGGTCGGTCGCCGGGTCCAGCTCCAGGCGCAGCAGCACCGGCGCGGTCGCGCCATGCTGCTCCGGGTTGCCGTACGCCACCGCGATGTCGTGCCCGGTCACCGTCGCCAGGACCGGCAGCTGCACGAACGCCGGCACCTCCTCGCCGGCGAGCCCGTCGGTCCAGTCCCGCAGGAGCCGCCGCGCCGCCCCGGTCATCACCGCGCCCCAGGCCCGGGTCAGATGGTCGGGCACCCCCTGGGTCTGCAACTCCAGCAGCCCGAAGCGGCGCAGACCCTTGGTGGTGAACCACAGCCCCTCGGTGTCCGAGGAGTACGGCACCAGCACCCAGTCGACCAGCCGGATGCGGCCCTGCTCGTCGGGGAGCGAACGCAACGCGGTGGCCGGGTCGAGGAACTGCAGGCCGAAAACGTCCACCACGTCGCCGTCGACGGACTCGGCGACCGCCGCCGCCACCGCCCGAGCCGCCCACTCGTGCGCCGGCGGCCAACCGGGCCGGTACTCGGCCTGCACCACCACCAGATGTGTCGCCGCCGCCAGCCGCGCCAGCTGCGCCTCGGTGGCGCCGAACGCGGTGAGCAGATCCGGCGGCAGTTCGGGGAACACCGCGATCGGCCGGGTGTCCACGCTCATGAGCGGGCTGTCCAGCATCTGCCGGGCGAGCCCGTGCACCGGCTCGGCCAGCCGGCCGGTCAGCGCCGCCACCGCCGTCTTCGCGCTGACCTTCGGCAGCCCCGCCATCGGCACCAGGTAGGTCGCGCTGAGCGACTCCGGGACCGGTACGGGCAGGAAGTCGTCGGTGATGAGCATGTTCGTTCCCCCGGTGGCCGCGCCGGTGCTGTCGAGGCGAACGCTACCCGGCCGGCCGCGCCGGCTTCAGGCGGACAGCACCAGACCCAGGTAGACCAGCGTGGTGACCACCTCGACGGTGGCGCCGAGCACGTCGCCGGTGATCCCGCCGAGCCGGCGTACCACGTGGCCCAGCAGCGCGACCGCGACGGCGAGCGCGGCGACGACGGCCAGCGGCCCCTGCCACGGGCGGCCCGGCACGGCGGGCACCGCCAGCAGCACGACGGTGACCGCGCCGGCGGCCAGTGCCAGCGGGCCGACCGTGCCGGCCACCAGCGCGCCGAGGCCGTCCGGCCGGGCCGCCGGTACGCCCCGACGGCAGGCCACGGTCACGCCGAGTCGCCCGGCGGCGGTGGCCGCGACCACCGCCGCGAGACACGCCGGCCAGGGCCGGGCGGCCAGGTCGGTGAGCGCCGCCGCCTGCACCAGCAGGACGACCACCAGGGCGACCACCCCGAACGGGCCGACGTCCGGCTTCTTCATGATCTCCAGTGCGGCCGCGCCCCGGCGGTACGAGCCGAGGGCGTCCACGGTGTCGGCCAGCCCGTCCAGGTGCAGCCCCCGGGTGAGCAGGGCCGCGGCGCCCACCGTCACAGTGGCGGCGACCAGCGGTGCGGCGACCGCGCCGACGAGCAGCAGCACACCGGCCAGCAACGCCCCGAGCAGGGCGCCGACCAGCGGGGCGAGCGCCATCGCGGTGCCGGCCACCGGGCGGTCGATCCGCCCGGTGCGCACCGGCAGCGTGCTGAACGTGGTGACCGCCAGTCGGGCGCCAGCGAGGAGCCGCGACTCAGCCGGCACGCCAGCCCGACGCCGGCTGCTCGTCCGCACCGGTGCTGGCCGGGCCCGGCCCGGCCGGCTCCGGCTCGGCGAAGTCCGGCTCGGCGTAGTCCGGCTGGGTCTGGTCCGGCTGCTCGGGCCCGCCGCCGCCCAGCGACGGGTGGGCGGGCAGCGCGGCGGCCAACGCCAGCACCGAGCGCAGCAACGGGAGCGCGACCAGCGCGTTCGCCCCCTCGCCCAGGTCCAGTCGAAGGTCGAGCAGCGGGGTGAGGCCGAGCACGTCGGCGGCCAGCCGCACCGCGGGGTGCCCGCCGTGGTCGGCGAGCAGGCACCAGTGCCGTGCCTGCCCGGCCAGGTCGCGGCTGACCATGCCGGCGGCCAGCCCGACCGGCCCGTCCAGCAGCACCGGCACCCGGCGGGCGGTCGCGCCGAGCAGCACGCCGGTGGCCACCGCCACATCACCGCCGCCCAGCTCGGCCAGCACGTCCTTGGCGCCGCGCGGCGAACGCCGGGTGCGGTGCAACGCGTCGCGCACCGCCGCGCAGCGGATCATCCAGGCCGCGTCGTCGATCTCACCGGAGTCGGTGATCACCCGGCCGAGCACGGCCGGCGGCTCCGCGCCCGCCGTCGCCGCGAGGACCGCCGCGGCCGCCGCCTCGGTGCCGGCGCCGCACGCCCCCAACACCAGCAGCTGTACGCCGGCGTCGGCGGCCTGCTCGGCCAGCCGCCAGCCGTACCGCAGCGCCGACTCGACCTGCGCGGGGGACAACGCCGGCTCGTCCTCCATGGCCGCCGCGGTCGGGGCGTCCACCACCTGCAGGCTGGCGCCGCTCTCGGCGGCCAGCCGCGCCAACGCGCCCTGCCCGGCGCGGGCCTGCGTGGCCCGGCGCGCCGAGTCACCGGCGATGGTGCCGGCCGACGCCCCGCCGGCATGGTCGCCGTGCAGCAGCAGCACCCGCACCGAGCCCCAGGCGACCGGCGTCGAGGTGGCCTGCGTGGCGGCGGCGAAGCCGACCACCCGGTCCAGTACGCCCAGCCCGGCGCCGGGCATGTCCAGCGTGGCCAGTCGGTCCACCGCCTGCGGGCCGGTGTACTCGTCGGGCATCGGAAGTTCCATGCCCGGCTGGATGACGAGCCCGGTCGCCACCATCGGCAACGCCATCGTCGGTGCGGCCCACGGGTTGCCGGGCTCCTGGTTCGGGGCGGGCGGCGCGGGGTGGGTCAGCACGTCCGGCAGCTGCACCTCGGGGGTCGGCCCGGTGTCGCCCGGGCTCACCGCGACCGGCGCGGTAGCGGTAGCCGGGGCCGACGGCGCGGGCAAAGCCGCGGTCGGCTTCAGCCAGACCGGCTGGCCGGCGACCACCAGCACCACCGCGTCGCAGGCGTCGGCGACCGCGCGGTTCGCCGCGCCCAGGGCGTCGGTGAACGCCCGACCCAGCGGGGTGGTCGGCACCAGTGACAGCCCCACCTCCGGGCTGACCAGCACCACCCGGGCCGAGCAGGTGCGGATCGCCTCGGCCAGCTCGGCGATGGTCGCCACGTCGTCGGCCGGCTGGTGGTCGGGGTCGAGCAGCACCGTCACCCAGCCGCCCAGGTCGTCCACGAGCAGCGTCTCGTTGGGCTCGGCGGACGCGAGCACGTCGGCCAGCCGGCGTGGGTCCTCGGCGGTCTCCTCGGTGCTCCAGCTGCCCGGCCGTCGGGAGCGGTGCGCCGCCAGCCGCGTCGCCCACTCGGTGTCCTCCGGGTCGCCCTCCGGTGCGGTGGCGAGGTAGCGGACCACCGGCGCGTCGGTGACCAGGGACTCGGCGAACTCCGATTTGCCGGACCGGATACCGCCGAGCACCAGGACCGTGTTCCACCCGTCAACGGACATGCCCGTACCTTAAGGCCGGCCCGGGTCGCTCTGCCTGCCGGCCCGGCGCTCACTCCCGGGCCGCCGTACCGGCCTGGATTGATCAACCCTTGGGTCACGGCGGGGGCGAGCGAGCGGCCGTCCGGCGCGGGGCCGACTACGCTGGCGAGGGTTCGTCCCACGGGGACTTCAGCGGCGAGGGGAGACGCGGCATGGCGTGGAGCTGGCGGTACGAGGGCACGGACGGTCAGACGGTCGAGGGACCGGCGGAGTCGTTCGGCAGCCAGGCCGACGCCGAATCCTGGATCGGTCAGACCTGGCGGGAGCTCGCGGCGTCCGGCGTCACCTCGGTCGCGCTCGTCGAGGACGACCGGGTGGAGTACCGGATGAGCCTGCTACCCACGGCCGAGTGATGGGCTACGACCGGCCGGGCGCCGACGGGCTGGTGCTCGGCGTGCCCAGGGCGGCGTTCCGGCCCAGCCCGGTCTTCCTCGGCCTGGTCGCGCTCCTCGCGGTCAGCGGGGTGCTGACCTGGAACGGGTACGGCAACGTCCGCGTCAACGTGTTCCTGTTCGTGGTCTCCGGTTGGCTGGTCTCGCTGTGCCTGCACGAGTACGCCCACGCGGTGGTCGCCTACCGGGCCGGCGACCGGGACATCGCCCACCGCGGCTACCTGACGCTCAACCCGTTCAAGTACACCCACCCGCTGCTGTCCATCGTGCTGCCGGTGGTGGTCGTGCTGCTCGGCGGCATCGGCCTGCCCGGTGGCGCGGTGTGGGTGGACCGGCACGCCATCCCGGGGCGGCTGCGGCACACCCTGGTCAGCCTCGCCGGACCGGCGACCAACGTGCTGTTCACGCTGCTGCTGGTGCTGGCGGTGCGACTCGGTACGCAGTCCGGCGGCCCGGTGGAGTTCTGGGCCGGGGTGGCGCTGCTGGCGTTCCTCCAGCTCACCGCGAGCGTGCTCAACCTGCTGCCGGTGCCTGGTCTGGACGGCGGCAACATGATCCAGCCGTGGCTCAACCCGCAGTGGCGCAAGATGTACGACCTGTTCGCCCCGTACGGATTCATCCTGCTGTTCGCGCTGCTGTGGAACCCGCGCATCGGCGGCTGGTTCTTCGACGCGGTCTTCGCGGTCGGTGACCTGCTCGGCCTGCCGGCGTGGCTCTACGCCGTCGGCCTCGACCTGATCCGCTTCTGGCAGAGCTGACCCGACCGGGCCGGTCGACGCGAGATCCGCACCGACCGGCCCGGGCCCTCGTCAGGGACGCTGCGCGGGGGACACGGTCTTCGCCGGGTTCCGTTCGGTGACCGGCTCGACGATCTCGTCGATCGCCGTGAGCAGCTCGGCGTCGAGCTTCACCCCGGCCGCCTTCACGTTGTCGTGCACCTGCTCGGGGCGGGACGCGCCGATGATCGCCGACGAGACGTTCGGGTTCTGCAGAACCCACGCCACGGCCAGCTGGGGCATGCTCAGCCCGGCCTGCTCGGCGAGCGGCTTGAGCCGCTGCACCCGGGTGAGCACGTCGTCGTTCATGAACCGGGCGATGAAGTTCGCGCCGGACTTCTCGTCGGTGGCGCGGGAACCGGCCGGCGGCGGCTGACCCGGCAGGTACTTGCCGGAGAGCACGCCCTGCGCCATCGGCGACCAGACGATCTGCCCGATGCCCAGCTCCTCGCTGGCCGGTACGACCTCGGCCTCGATGACCCGCCACAGCATCGAGTACTGAGGCTGGTTGGAGATCAGCGGGACGTGCAGCTCGCGAGCGAGCGGGTGGGCGGCGCGCAGCTGCTCGGCGGTCCACTCGGAGACGCCGATGTAGTGCGCCTTACCGGAGTGCACGACGTCGGCGAACGCCTCCATCGTCTCCTCCAGCGGCGTGCTGTGGTCGTACCGGTGGGCCTGGTAGAGGTCCACGTGGTCGGTACGTAGCCGGCGCAGCGAGCCGTTGATCGACTCCATGATGTGCTTGCGGGACAGGCCACGGTCGTTGCGACCCGGCCCGGTCGGCCAGTAGACCTTGGTGCAGATCTCCAGGCCCTCGCGGCGCTCGTTCTCCAGCGCCCGGCCGAGCACGTCCTCGGCCCGGGTGCCGGCGTACACGTCGGCGGTGTCGAAGGTCGTGATCCCCGCGTCCAGGGCGGCCCGCACGCAGGCGAAGGCGGTGTCCTCCTCGACCTGCGAACCGTGGGTGAGCCAGTTGCCGTACGAGATCTCGCTGACCATCAGGCCGGAGCGGCCCAGGTGTCGGAATTTCACGTCCCGACCCTAGCCCTCGGTGGATCACGATCGCCGACCGGCGTCTCAGAGCACCGGGTTCGCGTCGGTGAGCAACCGGTCGATCTCCGCGAGCACCTCGGCCCGGTCGCGGTGCACCGGGTCGATCAGCGGCTCACCCCGGCGGTCCAGCGCACCCCACCGGCCGGTGGCGCTGCCGATGAGGAACGCCACCGGATGGATGACCAGCATCGGGTGCGCCGGCGGCACCAGCACCGCACCGGAGCGATCCACCACACCGCGTCGACCCGCCACGTCGACGACGGCGAGACCCTCGTCGGTGAACCCGTCGATCTGCTCGCCGTCGGCCAGCTCGGTGCTGAACCCGTGGTAGCGGGTGGGCACCACGATCCGGCCGTTCCGGTCGACCGCGCCCCACCCCTCACGCCGTACCGCGGCCACCCCGCGCCGGAACGGGCGCACCTCGGCGAAGTTGGGCGGCACCTGCACCGCGCCGGTCGCGTCGATGGCCGTCCAACCGCCGTCGCCGACCACCCACGCCAGGCCGTCGCTGAACGGGCGCGCCATCCGGTACGACGGCTGGATCACCGTCGTACCGAGCAGGTTGATCAGCGACCAGCGGTCGGTGTCCGGGCGCCGGACCCACGCCAGCCCGTCGTGGAACGCCTGCACCTCCGCGTACCGGGCCGGGATGACCAGCTCGCCGTCCGGGTCGGTGTACCCCCACAGCGGTCCGTCCCGGCCCGGCATCGGGGGTCGGTCACGGTCGAGGATGTCGTCCCGACTCCGGGGGTACGGCCCGAAGCCGTCCGCCGACGCGCGGGCGGTGACCGCGTCGAGGGCCACCCGGACCCGGTCCAGCAGCTCCGGGTCGCCGGCGCCGCGCAGGTCGAGCGCCCGCTCGAAGTGGTGGCACGCCTCCATCAGCCGCCCCTGGTCGTGGCAGGACCGCCCGGCGTGCTCGTGCAGCGCGGCCCGCAACCGGTCCGGCAGCTCGATCGAGTTCGCCCGGGCGAACAGCAGGTCGGCCTCGGCGAAGTCGCCGCGCCAGCGCAGCACGTGGGCCAGCCGGGCCTGGGCCAGCGCGGTCCGGCGCAGCTCGCCGGTGGCCTCGGCGTAGGTGAGGGCGAGCCGACCGTCGGCCAGCGCGTCGTCCAGTTCGCCGAGGATCCGGGAGGCCACCGCCCGCAGGCTGAGCAGTCGCGCCCGCGTCCGGTTGTCGATGGCCGAGCCCAACTTCTCGGTCAGCCGCCGCCGGATGGCTCGCAGGTCGTCGGGCTCGGTCAGCTCCTCGCGCAGGGTGACCGGGTCCAGCCGCCAGCGGTACGCCCCCAGGACCTGCTCCGGGTCGCCCGGGTCGGCCAACGACGGACGGGTCGGCTCCGGCGGGTCGGCGGGCGGCGCGGACACCGGTGCGTTCTCCCCGGGCGACCCGGTCCGCGGCCCGGGGATGGCCATGGCAGGCACGCCCGACACGGGTGCTTCCGGTGTGGACACGGGCGGCGCGGAGACGGGCTGGTCCGCGTCGTGGTCGGGTGGCGTGGAGCTCACCTCGGCCGCCGGGTCGTCCTCGCCCGGGTCGCCCTCGTCCGGGTCGGCAGGCGTGACGGCCGGGACGGGAGCCGACTGGTGGTCGCTGTCCGAGACCGGCGCCGGTGGCCGGGCCGCTGCCTCGGGGTCCGTGACGTCGGCCGGCTCGCTGGAAACCTCGGAGGCGCGGCCGGAAGGTTCAGGGGCGGGTTCGGTGTGCTCGTGCGGCGTCGTGACGCTCGGCGCCCCGGAGACCGGGCGCGCCGGTGGACCGGACACCGGCCCGAGCGCCGTCGATCCGGGTCCGGGCTCCGTAGGTACGTCGTCGTCGTCGCCCCAGGGGTCGCCGGCGGCCTCGCCGTCCGCAGACGCGGGGAGCGACCCGGTGGACGCCGTCGCGTCGTCGGGCGCGGACACGGGTCGCGCGGGCGGCGCGGAAACCGGACGCGCGGGTGGAGCGGACACGGGCGGTGCGGAGTCCGGGTACGCGGGTGGCGCGGAGTCCGGGTACGCGGGTGGCGCGGAGACCGGGTACGCGGGTGGTGCCGAGACCGAGGCCGCGGGTGGAGCGGACACGGGCGGTGCGGAGACCGGGCGCGCGGGTGGCGCGGAGACCGGGTACGCGGGCGGCGCGGAGACTGGGGGCGCGACCGGCTCGACAGTCGGGTCGGGCCGTCGGTCCGTCGGCGGGCCACCGGTCGTCGGCTCGGCGGACGTCGTGCGCCGCTCCTGCCGCTCCGCGGTCACTGGCGACGAGTTGGCCGCGTCGTCGAGGACCGACCCTGCGCCGGTCGCCGAATGGTCCGTCGTTGTCTCGTCCTGGTCGGACTCCGCCTGCTGGGCGGGATTGAACCAGGCGTCCGGCCCCCGCACCGGAGCCTCGGCCGGTTCCGTTGCGGGCGGCACCGATGATTCCGAGGGCGGCGGTGGAACGTAGCGGCGCGGCACGCCCGGGGCGACCGGAAGCGCCGGACCGGCGTCCATCGCGGGCGTTGCGGGCGTGCCCGGCGGTGGCGTGGTCGCCGGGGTCGGCCGGGTGGTCGCCCGATCCGGGTGCTGCCAGCTGGGCGGTGCCGTCTCGCCGGTCGTTCGGCTATCGGCTGCCTGCTCGTCGCCCCGCCGCCCGTCGCCGGAGCGGCCTGCGGGGCTCGCCCCCGGGTAGCGCGGCGGTGCGGCGGGTTGAGCGGAGGCGGTCGGCGCCGGCTCGGACGGCGTCCGACGCTCGGGAGACAGCGAGGGTTCGTCGGTCCGCGGTGGATCCACCGGCGCGGGCAGGAACTCCAGCCGGAGCCGGGCGGCCGGCGGGCCGGAGACGGGTACGTCCGCTGCCGGTGAGACGGGTGCCGCCGACACCGGTCGGTCCCGATCCGGACGATGCGGCGGGCTGGGGTCGGTCGCCCGGTGCCCGTGGCCCGTCGAGGCGGGGGAGACCGGAGCGGCCGAGACCGGTCGGTTCCAGGCGGGGGAGACCGGGGCGGCCGAGACCGGTCGGTTCCAGTCGGGTGCGGCCGGCGAGACGGGCGCGGGGGACACCGGTCGCTCCGGGCGGGCCGGGGTGGCGCGCCCGGTGCCCGGCGTGGCCGGGGACACGGGCGCCGGTGGCACCGGTGCGGTCCGACCAGGGGCGGCCGGTGGAGGCGTGGCCGCCGCGGCGGGATGCGCGGGCCGCTCGTCGTACCGGGGTGGCGGGGCCGGCGCGCGCTCGGAACGGGCAGCCGGCCGCGCCGCCACGCCGGGGTCGGCAGGGCGGTGTGGTTCGGCGGTGCGGTGCGTCTCGGGGCGGTGGCCCACCTCCCGGGCGCGGTCCTGGCGCACCGGACCCGGCGGTGGCCAGGGCAGGCCGCCGTCGGGTCGGTGGCCGGGCTGTGGCCGCGCCTCGCGGTACGTGTCCGGCCGGGCCTCCTCGCGGGGGCGTCGGTCCGGGTACGTCTCGGCGCGGGCCGCCGCCTCGCGTGGCTGCTGCCGGTGCGGGTCGGCGTCCGGTCGGCGTCGCTCGTCGTCCCTGCGCGGCTGCCCCGGTGCCTCCGCGTCGGGTCGGCGGCGACGTCCGTCGTCGGCCGTCCGTGGTGTGGTGCCACCGTCGTCCGGGCGGTACCGCCGCTCGACCGGCACGCCGGCGTCCGGCCGGGCCCGTGCCACCGGCCGGACGTCGTCGGCGGCCCGCTCGGGCCGGCGGGAGTCGTCGGGCAGTCGCTCGGGCCGGCGGGAGTCGTCGGGGGCCCGCTCAGGCCGGCGGGGGTCGTCGGGGGCCCGCTCGGGCCGGCGGGAGTCGTCGGGGGCCCGCTCAGGCCGGCGGGCGTCGTCGGGCAGTCGCTCGGGCTGACCGTCCGGGCGGTAGCGCGGGCGGCTGTCCACGGGCGCCCACTGGCCGGCTCCCTCGGCGGCCCAGCCGTCCACCGGGCGGCCGTCGTGACCCCGGGTGGGTCGGACCCCGTACCCGTCGGCGGGGGGTCGTTCGTAGTCGGCGGCCGGCCGATCCTGCGCGGCCCGCCGGCGCGGCGGCTCCTCGGGTTCCCGAACCCAACCGGGTTCGGTGCGGGGTGCGGGGGAGACCGGTGGCGCGCTCGGGTATCCCCGGTCCCGTTCGGTCGGCTCGTGGCGGGACCGGCGGGTGTCGTACCGCTCAGTCGCGGGCTGGTCGCGCTGCCAGGCGGCCTCGCGGGCCGGTGCGCGCTCGTCGCCGGAGCGTCGCTCGGACCAGGCGGTCCGCCGGTCCGGCTCGGCGGAGCGGCGGTCGTCACGCCGGGGCGGCTCGGGCAGTGGCCGTCGGTACGGCTCGTGGTCGTAGTGGCGGATGTCGGCGGGCCGGCCGCGGCCGGCGGCCTCGATCGGACGATCGTCGCCGCGGGGACGGCCGTAGCCGTGGTCGTCGTCAGCCCAGGACCGCCCGTGGCCCGGCTCCTCGTCGGGCCAGGAGCGGCCGTACGGGTCCTGTTCGGCTGGGGGCTCGTCGGCCCACGATCGGCCGAGGTAGGTGCCGTCGGGGCGAGTGGGTGCCAGTGGTGGGACCTCGGTGCGGCCGACCACGGTGGCCCGGCCGCGTGGCGGCGGGGGTGGTTGGTGGGACATCCCGATGTCGCCGGGGTAGCGCTGGCCGGGGAACTGGGGATGCCACTCGGTGGTCGGTTCGACCACCCAGGACGGTTCGTTCGGATCCCGCCACCGGTCGGTGTAGCGCCCGCTCATCCGCCGAGCCCGTCGCCACACCCGGCCGTTCGGCCGATCCCCGTCCGAGGTGCGCCGTCCGCGGTCGTGCCGCAGTGACCGCCGGGCGTCCGGTCGCCGCCTGCCACGCCCCGGTGGCCGGCTCGCGTCCGCTCGCTCACGGCGTTGTCACCTCGTTGCAAATTGTCGCGCTGGGGCCTCGCGTGCCGGTCAGGTCGCCCGTTCCAGCAGGGCGTGGCTGCGGATGGAGGGTAACGGCGTGGGCTCTCTCACCGCCACTGTGGCACCGCCCATGGGCGCAAACGTTATCCCATGGTTTCGGACATTTGGGTCTATAACCCAATCTGACCTTCGACGATATCCCAACCATCGGCCCAGCGGCTCGCGCGGGACACCCGCCCCAGGGTCAGGGATGCTCCATGACGAGGACGGCGAAGGTGCCCGGACGCAGCGCCTCGTAGCGGTGCGGCGCGTCGCCGGGGAACGTGGCGTAGTCGCCGGGATCGAGGTCGACGAGGCCCGATGCGGGCCCCAGCCGCAGCCGCCCGGCGGCGACCACCACGTGCTCGACGCTGCGCGGCGTGTGCGCGTCCGCGGTACGGACCGCGCCGGGCTCCAACCTGATCAGATAGATGTCCCGCCGCAGATGCGCGGCCCCGGCGCTGAGCAGGGTGCCGGTGAAGTCGGCCTGCTCCGAGCGGACCTGCGGGCCGTCGCCGGCCCGGATCACCCGTACGCCGTCCGCGGCCGGCTCCACCAGCCGACTGAGCGGTACGCCGAGCGCTTCACTGAGCGCCCACAGCGTCTCCACGCCCGGGTTTCCGGTCCCGGACTCCAGGTGGGAGAGCGTGGACTTGGCGACCCCGGCCCGGCGGGCGAGCTCGGTCAGGGAGATGCCGACCCGTTCCCGTTCCCGACGCAGGGCGCTGGCGATGGTGGTCAGCGGGGCGGCCGGCTCGGGAGACATGGCTTCGCTCCAGGGGATCAGTGTGGTTGCACCGCACAGCGACGACCTGTTCACCAGGGTGAACTATGCGAACGGTACAACGAACGACCGGGCCCCGGATGCTTCGTGCTCATCCGATGCCGCTCATCGCGGCGCGGCGCTCAGACCTTCTCGCCGAGCTTCACCTGAGGAGCCGGAGCGCGCATCCGACGGAAGGTGATCGACCGCATCACCGCGTACAGGTAGAGCGAGCCCATCCGCTGGTCGGTCTTCGGGAAGCGTTCCCGGACCAGCTTGCCGATCTTGCGGCAGATCAGCACCGAGTCGACGACCACGCCCAACGCCAACGCGCCCCAGAGCACGTTGGAGATCAACCGGACCAGCGGCGGCATCGCCGCGTTCGACCCGATCAGCACGATCAGCGCGCCGCCGAAGAACCAGGTGCCGACGGTACGGCGGGAGTCGACCACGTTGCGTGCCAGCAACCGCTCCGGGCCCCGGTCGCGGGGGCCACCCTCGCGGCGGAACTCCGACGCGGCCTCGGCCCGCAACTGGCGGCGGCGCTCCCGCTCCTCCTCCTTGGTCAGAGGACGGCTGGGGCCGGCCGGGCGACGGCCGACGGTCGGCCGCTTCGGCGTCTCCCGACCCTTGGCCGGGGTGTAACCCCGGGGACGGTCGGCGGTCTCCCCGGGGGTCACCGAGGTGACGGCCTCGTCGACGAGGTCGGTGGACTTGCGGCGAAAGAGCGACGGCACGCGGCAAGGGTAGCCAACGCGCCGCGCCCGGTGCACATCGCGGTGCACCGGGCGCGAACAGTATGTGGTCGGGGTTACGGACGCTCGGCGTGCGCGCCCAGATCGGCGAGCTTGGCCTCGAAGTCCTCGTAGCCCCGGTTGATCAGGTCGACGCCGTACACCCGGGAGGTGCCCTCGGCCGCGAGCGCCGCGATCAGGTGGCTGAACCCGGCCCGCAGGTCGGGGATGACCAGGTCGGCGGCGTGCAGCTTGCTCGGCCCGGCGATCACCGCGGAGTGCTTGAAGTTGCGCCGGCCGAAGCGGCACGGGGTGCCGCCGAGGCAGTCCCGGTAGACCTGGATGTTGGCGCCCATCGAGTTCAGTGCCTCGGTGTAGCCCAGCCGCTGCTCGTAGACCGTCTCGTGGACGATCGACAGGCCGCGGGCCTGGGTCAGCGCCACGACCAGCGGCTGCTGCCAGTCGGTCATGAAGCCGGGGTGCACGTCGGTCTCCAGTGCCACCGCGTTCAGCTCGCCACCGGGGTGCCAGAAGCGGATGCCGCCCTCCTGGCCCGGGTCGCCCAGCTTCGGCGCACGTGCGTCGGTGACCTCGTACTCACCGCCGACCGACCGGAAGATGTTCAGGAAGGTCATCATGTCGGCCTGCTGTGCGCCGAGCACCTCGACGTGGCCCCGGGTGGCCAGGGCGGCGGCGGCCCAGCTCGCCGCCTCGATCCGGTCCGGGATCGGCCGGTGGGTGTAGCCGTGCAGCTTGGGCACACCCTGGATCTCGATCACCCGGTCGGTGTGCACCTTGATGATCGCGCCCATCTTCTGCAGGATGCAGATCAGGTCGACGATCTCCGGCTCCACCGCGGCGTTGCGCAGCTCGGTGACGCCCTCGGCCAGCACCGCGCTCAGCAGCACCTGCTCGGTGGCGCCGACACTCGGGTACGGCAGCGCGAACTTGGTGCCGTGCAGGCCGTTCGGCGCGGACAGGTGCAGACCCTCGGGCCGCTTGTCGACCGTCGCGCCGAACTCCCGCAGCGCCTGCAGGTGGAAGTCGATCGGACGCGGGCCGATGTGGCAGCCGCCCAGGTCGGGGATGAACGCGTGCCCGAGCCGGTGCAGCAGCGGACCGCAGAACAGGATCGGGATCCGGCTCGAGCCGGCGTGCACGTTGATCTGGTCGGTGCTGGCGCTCTCCACGTTCGCGGGGTCGAAGACGAGCTCGCCGTTCTCGGCGCCGTCGGTCACCTTGACGCCGTGCAGACCGAGCAGACCGCGGACCACCTCGACGTCGCGGATCTTCGGCACGTCGAACAGCCGGCTCGGGCTGTCACCGAGCAACGCGGCGACCATCGCCTTCGAAACCAGGTTCTTCGCGCCGCGCACGCGGATCCGCCCTTCGAGCGGAGTGCCTCCATGCACGACCAGGACGTCGTCGGTCAACGCAACCTCCAGCGCGTCGGTGCTGCTGTGTTGATGGTGGGGAGCGTGAACCTTGTCGCTACCCCGGAAGCGGCCATATCGAAACGGCCCGCTTGCGTCGTCGCTCCGGCAGCATAGCCCTCGGTGACGAAAAAGGACTCGGTCACATCGGCGTGTGTGGCATTAATCGGTGATCCGGCGCTTTTGTGTGCCAAAGGCGTCACGGATCGTAATCATGCGCCGGGCAGGGCGAGCATCTGGTCCAGTGCCACCCGGGCGTGGTGGGCGGTGTCGGCGTCCACCGTGATCTGGTTGACCACCCGACCGGCGACCAGCTCCTCGAGGGCCCAGACCAGGTGCGGCAGGTCGATCCGGTTCATCGTCGAGCAGTAGCAGACGGCCTTGTCCAGGAACATGATCTGCTTGTCCGGATGGGCCAACGCCAGCCGGCGGACCAGGTTCAGCTCCGTGCCGAGCGCCCACGCCGAGCCGGCCGGCGCCGCCTCGATGGTCTTGATGATGTACTCGGTCGAGCCCACGTGGTCGGCGGCCGTGACCACCTCGTGCCGGCACTCCGGGTGGACCAGCACGTTCACCCCGGGCACCCGCTCGCGGACGTCGTTGACGCTCTCCAGGGTGAACCGGCCGTGCACCGAGCAGTGCCCCCGCCAGAGGATCATCTTGGCGTCGCGCAGCTGCTCCGGCGTGCGGCCGCCACCGGGCTTGTGCGGGTCGTAGAGGACGCAGTCGTCCAGCGACAGGCCCATCTCCAGCACCGCCGTGTTGCGGCCCAGGTGCTGGTCGGGCAGGAAGAGCACCTTCGACCCCTGCTCGAACGCCCAGTCCAGGGCGCGCTTGGCGTTCGACGACGTGCAGACCACGCCACCGTTGCGGCCGACGAAGCCCTTGATGTCAGCCGAGGAGTTCATGTACGTCACCGGGACGGTCTCCGCGGCGATGCCCAGCTCGGTCAGCGTGTCCCAGGCGGCCTCGACCTGGCCCAGCACGGCCATGTCCGCCATCGAGCAGCCCGCCGCCAGGTCGGGCAGGATCACCCGCTGGCTGTCCGTGGTGAGGATGTCGGCGCTCTCGGCCATGAAGTGCACGCCGCAGAAGACGATGTACTCCGCGTCCGGACGCGCCGCCGCCTCCCGGGCCAGCTTGAACGAGTCGCCGGTCACGTCCGCGAACTGGATCACCTCGTCGCGCTGGTAGTGGTGCCCCAGCACGAACACCTTGCTGCCCAGCTTCGCCTTCGCCGCCGTGGCACGGGCCACCAGATCCGGATCGCTGGGCGCCGGCAGGTCGCCCGGACACTCGACGCCGCGCTCGGTGTCGGGGTCGCTGCCCCGGCCGAGCAGCAGCAGAGCCGTCGCCGTGTTGGAGGGTTCCGCCCAGGTCGAAGTCACGTCCCCCATGGTCCCACAGCGCGAGCGCGCCACCGCGTCCGTCGGTGTGGGCTGCCACACTGCTCGGCATGCGCGTGCTGCTCTGCCCGGACAAGTTCGCCGGCACCCTGCCCGCACCGGAGGTGGCCGCCGCGGTCGCAGCCGGTTGGCGCACCGTCACCGACGGAGACGATCTGCTGATCCGGCCACTCGCCGACGGCGGGCCGGGCTTCGTGGAGGTGCTCGCCGAGGCCCTCGGCGGTCGGCGCGTACCGGTGCCGACGGTCGACCCGCTGGGCCGGCCGGCGGCCGGTGAGATCCTGCTCACCGCCGACGGCGCGACCGCCTACCTGGAGAGCGCCCAGGCGTGCGGGCTGCACCTGCTCGCCGCCGCCGAACGCGACCCGAAGACCACCACCTCGTACGGGCTGGGCCTGCTCGTGGCCGCCGCGGTGGAGAGCGGCGCACGGACGGTCATGATCGGGCTGGGCGGTTCCGGCACCAACGACGCCGGCGCCGGCATGCTCGCCGCGCTGGGCGTGACACCCCTCGACGCGGCGGGTGCCGCACTGCCGTACGGCGGGGCGGCGTTGGCCCTGGTCGACGCCCTCGACGGCGCGCCCCGGCTGCGCGACGCCCGGCTGGTGGCCGCCACCGACGTCGACAACCCGCTGCTCGGCCTGCACGGCGCCAGCAACGTGTTCGGCCCGCAGAAGGGCGCCGACCGCGCCGACGTCCTGCTGCTCGACGCCGCGCTGGAGCGCTTCGCGCGCGTGCTGGAACGGGACCTGCCCGGCTGCCCGGTCGGTCTCGGCGCGCTGCCCGGTGGCGGTGCCGCCGGTGGTCTCGGCGCGGCCATCCTCGCCCTGGGTGGCGGCTGCGAGTCGGGCATCGGCCTGGTCACCCGGGCCACCGCACTGGACGCCGCGCTGGACACCGTCGACCTGGTGATCACCGGCGAGGGGTCCTTCGACCACCAGTCGCTGCGCGGCAAGGTGGTCGCCGGAGTGGCCGGCGCGGCACGGGACCGGGGCGTCCCCTGCGTGGTGGTGGCCGGCCAGGTGAGCACCGGCCGACGGGAGGCCGCGTCGGCCGGGGTGACCGACGCGTACAGCCTGGTGGAGCACTTCGGTGGGGAGGAGGCCGGCGGGCTCGACGCCGCGCTGAGCCGCCCCGCGGACGGGCTGCGCGAGCTGGGCGCCCGGCTGGCCCGGCAGTGGAGCCGCTGAGCGGTCCGAGTCGTCCGGTCGTCCGGGTCACGACCGGGTCGACCTGCGGCGGGGGTCACGCCACGCGGGTGCGTCCGGCCGGGGCGGCGTACGATCGGGAAAGGACCACAACCGGGAATCACTGGACGGCGCGCGGCGTTGGCCAGTGCGTCCGGACCCAAACCGCGCAGGGAGACTTCCACGTGACCACGCCAGCGCAGACCGAGTCGACCGAGGCCCAGGCCCCTACTTCCGTCGTCCTCACCGACGTCGCGGCGCAGAAGGTCAAGGCCCTGATCGAGCAGGAGGGCCGCGACGACCTGCGGCTCCGCGTCGCGGTGCAGCCGGGTGGCTGCTCCGGCCTGCGGTACCAGCTCTTCTTCGACGAGCGTTCGCTCGACGGTGATGTCGTCACCGATTTCGGTGGTGTCGAGGTCGTCGTCGACCGGATGAGCGCCCCGTACCTGTCCGGCGCGACGATCGACTTCGCCGACCGGATCGACGCCCAGGGCTTCACCATCGACAACCCCAACGCGGGCAACTCCTGCGCCTGCGGTGACTCGTTCAACTGAGTCGCGCACCACGCGCCAGCGATGACGGGGCCGTCCTTCGGGGCGGCCCCGTCGTTCGTGTCGGGGAGCGCTCCCGGCAGGCGGGTTACCGCTCGGTTGCCGATGTCCGACCGACCGGACACCATCGGGTTGCCGGGCCGGTAGGCTGACCGCGCCCTGCTCCCGACCCCGAGGGTTGACATGAAGATCGCCGTGACCGGCTCGATCGCCACCGATCACCTGATGAGCTTCCCCGGTCGCTTCGCCGACCAGCTCATCGCCGATCAACTGCACAAGGTGTCGCTGTCCTTCCTGGTGGACGACCTGGTGCTCCGCCGCGGCGGCGTGGCGGCGAACATCTCCTTCGGCATGGGGCAGCTGGGCCTGCGCCCGGTGCTGCTCGGCGCGGTCGGCGCCGACTTCGCCGACTACCGCTCCTGGCTGGAGCGGCACGGCGTCGACTGCGACTCGGTGCACGTCAGCGAGGTGGCGCACACCGCCCGGTTCGTCTGCACCACCGACACTGACATGTGCCAGATCGCGTCGTTCTACGCCGGCGCGATGAGTGAGGCCCGCAACATCGAGCTGGCGCCGGTCGCCGACCGGCTCGGCGGTCTGGATCTGGTGCTGGTCAGCGCCAACGACCCGGAGGCGATGCTGCGGCACTCGGCCGAGTGCCGCACCCGCGGGTACGCGTTCGCCGCCGACCCGTCGCAGCAGCTCGCCCGGATGGGCGGCGAGGACGTGGTGGCGCTCATCGAGGGCGCCGAGTACCTGATGACCAACGACTACGAGAAGTCGCTGCTGCAGAGCAAGGCGCAGCTGAGCGACGACCAGCTGCTGGACCTGGTCAAGGTGCGGGTCACCACGCTGGGCAAGCACGGTGTGGAGATCGCCGGGCGGGGCATCGACCCGATCCACGTGCCGATCGCGCGGGAGATCCGGGCGGTCGACCCGACCGGGGTGGGCGACGGCTTCCGGGCCGGCTTCTTCACCGCGCTCTCCTGGGGGCTCGGTCTGGAACGCGCCGCCCAGGTCGGCTCGCTGCTGGCCACGCTGGTCCTGGAGACGGTCGGCACCCAGGAGTACGACGTCCGCCCCGACCTGTTCGTCAAGCGGCTCGCCGAGTCGTATGGCGACACCGCGGCCGACGAGGTACGCGCCCTCCTCCTGCCGTGAGCGAGCTTCTGGTTGCCCGCGGTGCTGTGCTCGCTGGCGCGTGCACAGCACCGAGGCGCCCCGGCTGGGGCGCGACGCTGCCTGAGCTGGAAGCGGCAGGCCGAGCGTCATGGGGTGCGGGGGTTAGCGGGACGCTCCGAGCCCACCGGCTGCGGTCACGGCGATGAAGGCTGACCATTGGTACGCGGGGAAGACGAGCACCGGGCCCGAGCGGTCCTTGCTGTCTCGCACCGCCATCTGACCGGGCAGGACGGCGCACTCCACGCAATCGCCGTTGTTGGCGCTGCGGCTGCTGACGAACCAGCGGGCGGTGGCGAGGTCGGGGGTGGACACGGTGGCCTCCGGGGCTAGGCCGCGCCGGCCAGCTCCCTGATCAACGCGCGCGATTCGGCGGGCGAGAGGGCGACCTGGCGCAGATTGTCTGCCACCATGTTATAGGTCCGCACACCGTCCGGATCCTGCACGTACATCGCCCCGTCGAGCACCTCGGTGTAGGCGATCGGCCGGACGTGAACGAAGTCCAGCAGGACGAACTTGCCGAGCGGCGTTGCGGCATGCGGCCCGTCCTCGGGGCGGAGCACCTGCACGGTGACGTTCGGCAACTCGGACATGGTGATCAGGTGTGCGAGCTGGGCTCGACGGGTCTCGTCGCCGTTGACCCGTAGCCGCAGGGCCGCCTCACCGATCACGGCGTGCAGGACGAGCGGGTCGTCGTCGGTGAGCCGTCGGGCCCGCGTCTGCCGAAACGACACGAATCGCTCGGCGTGGTCCGGGCGGACGAACCCGGTGCCGAGGGTCAGCGCCTGGGCGTAGTCCTCGGTCTGGAGCAGACCGGGGATGACCATGGACTCGAAGACGAACGCGCCGTCGGCCAGCCCTTCCAAGCCCACGTACGTCTTGAACCAGTCGGGCATCACCGCGGCCCACGGTGCCCACCAGGTCTTGGCGTCTGACCGGGTGGCGAGCGTGGTGAGTCGGTCGATCGCGGGTTGGTCCGCTCCGCAGGCCCGGAGCACGGCCGCGATGTCCTCCGGGAACTGCTGGTAGCGCCCGGTCTCCATATGGCCGAGCTTCGGCTTGCCGATGCCGGTTCTGCCGGCCAGTTCCACGAGCGTCATCGTCGCCTCGCGTCGGTAGCGGCCGAGTTCGGCGCCGATCAGCCAGCGCAGGGCCGAGGGGTCGGTCCGGGGTCCCATCGGGCTCGCCTCCAGTGAGTTCAACGTCAGGGCTATTTTGCCGTTCCGTCTTCCATAGTGCAAGGTATGCGGCTATACGTATAGCTACAAACTAGTTGGAGGTGTCCATGCTCGATCCGGTTACCGCACCGCTCGGCACTCAGGAAGAGTTCCACCTGATGCTGGTCGAGCTGGCCAACGCCTGCGCTCCCCGGCGCTTCGCGATCTGCGAGGAGCACGGGGACCGAATCGACGGACGGGTCTTCGCCTGGGGTCTCGCATTCGAGGACAGCGCCCTACTCTGCGATGACGAGCAGGCGCTCACCGGGAGGTTTCGGAGCCCGGACAGCGCGGTGCGGCTCTTTGCCCGGTCGGGCCGTCGACTGAGGCTGATCTGGATCGACGAATGATGTCACAGTCAGTGGATGCGGCGGACATCGTAGGGCCGAGAGCCCGCCTCCTCCGGTGACCCACGGACAGGGCTTCACCGGCAGGACGGCTCGCGGGAACCTTCCGACCACCTCGCTGTAACTCGACAACCCGTTGTTACGGGCACGAGCGACAGACGGGAGGATGGTCATGAAAGGCACCCTGGGTGGAAAGTGCCCCGCTTTTCTCCTCACCCGGGTGCCCTCGGGTGTGCACCTGAGCTGCTGGCAGGAGCCGGTGCTGTTGGCCGCGCCGGTGCCCGGTCGGCACCTCATCCACTGGGCTGAGGACGCGCTCGGGTCGGAGTTAGCCCTCGACGTCCTGCGAACCCGGCCGAGGCCGTGGTCGAGCGGATGGTGGGCGCTCTGTCGGCGTCCGTCCTCATCGAGATCGGCCTCGCTCGGGCCGACCGGCTGCACATGCCGGCGCGGTGCCCCGTGAGGTGCTGGCGGGCGGGGGCTTCGGCAGTGTGGTGCCGATCAGGCCGGCTGATCACGGCGTCGACCACATCCTCGTTCGGCCGGCCAGCCACCTGCTCGATGGCGGCGGGACCGTCGTGACGCCGGTGCGGACGCAGAGGCCGCAAGAGGTCCTTCCCGATCTGACCGCGGTTAGCCGGCGGGCGGCACCGGCCTCAGTGGGATCAGCAACCGTGCGCCCTGTCACGGCGCAGTACGCCAGCCCGCCGCGCGTCGCGGAGTGGCAGTCCGACCCGCGGCCACGCTTCGCCAAGGCAAACCGGTCCCGCTGGCAGAACGCGCTTACCCCGCAGGATCGGGCGGGGGTCGACGCGGTCGTCGAGGCGATGCACCCGCTCGACGCGGCTCCCGGCGCGCAGCGGGCGGGGGAGCTGGCGGTCGTCGAGGCCCTGCGTTCGCTCAATGTGCTGCGGGACCACCACGGCGCGGCGCGTCGAGGCGAGCACCTGTTGGCCACGATGCACCGTCGGTTCATCCGGGACGGGCGAGCCGACCCTTCCCGGGTCCGTCGGATGATGCTGCACCACCGCACCGATCTCGGCGGAAGCGATCGGGAGATCCTCGGGCACGCGGCGGCGGCGGTGCGACTGGCGCTCGCCCACGGCAGTGCCCTGCCCGCCGCGACGATCGACACCGGCAAAGCGACGCTGACCGTCGAGTTCGCGGCACCGGGCGGCACCAGGCCGCTGCTCTCCGCCGAACAGCACACCGTGCCCGTCGACGTCGTTCCCGTGGACAAGTGGACGGAAGCGCTGACCGACTCCGCTCTGCTCGTCGACGGTCGACTGAAAATCCGGTCGGACGCGAGCGACCGGTCCCTCGTGCTTGGCCTCGCGGGGCTGTTCGCCCAAGTCGCCGCCGAGGGGGTGGTCGGCCCTACCGGGACCCTGCGGGCGAACAGCGCGGAGGCCCTGCACGCCAAGCGGACGATCCTGCGGCGGATCCACTTCGGCGGCAGTGCGTGGGGCACGACCCGACCGAAGCGATGGCTGAAGAAGCACCTCTCGATGCCGCACACCACGGAGGTGCTACGGGCCGAACTCCGAGCGATCGACGAGGAACTCGCGGCGGTGGATCACGGCCACTCGGACACCGCGGTCTGGGGCGTCGACCGGCCCGCCCACCTGACCGGCAAGGCCTCCCTCGCCGACCATCTCGCACGGCGGATGGTCGCCGCGTCCTCGATCGGGACCACCTTCGCCGGTGGGCTGAGCAATGACCCGCCGCGTGCGATGGCGCTGATGGGGTCCTCGGTCGCCGGGACGGGCACGATGAACATCGTCCAGGCGGCGTCCGACGCGCTGGCGGCGAACGCGAGCCGTAACGTCGCACCGGAGGTCGTCCTGACGGCCCCGAAGCGGTGGGGTGAGCGGGGGCGACCGGCGAAGAGCACGCTCGGGCTGCCCATCGCTCAGATGACCAAACGTGCGCCCCCCGCGCTGTCGATGGCGGCGGCGTCCGGTCTGGTGACCGGTCTGGTGGGCCTCGACGTTCGCGCGGTGCTGGACGCGAACGGGCAGGTTCTCGTCGAGGGGCACAAGGTGCACCGGTGGGACCTGGCCGGCCTCTCGACCGCGCTGCAGGGCGGGCAGAGCCTGCTGGCCGGCGCCGGCTCGGACTGGGTGTTCGACCTGTGGGAGGGACGGGCGAGGGACCGCTTCACACGCGCACTGGAGGGCAGCCCGGACCACCGCCGTAATCGGTATGTGGAGAACGCGTTCCACTACACGCTGGAGCTGTACAGACGGTGGGCGGAGTCCCTGAAAGCCGGCCTCCCGGTTCCGGAGCACCTGAAGGTCGGCCTCAGAGGGCTCGCCGAGGAGGTGGGCTCGCTGGCGAACGCGATCGACCGGGAGGTGGCCGACAAGGTCAGCGACCTGCGCCACCGCCGTCGACTGTTGCGGCGGTTTGTCGGCATGTTCGGTCGGCAGCAGGGGCGGCAGAGCTACGACCTGGTCGATCGAGGGCTGCCCAACGGAATGCCGAAGATCTGGCACAACATGCTGCGCACCGGCACCCAGTACTCCGCCGCGCAGGTGCCGTCCCAGGTGATCGGTCATCTCGCCGGCAGCGCGGCCGGACTCGCGGACGCCGGTGTGCTGTCCGGCCTGGGACGAGGTCTGGCCTACGGGGCCGGTTGGAGCGCGCTGAAGAACCACGAGTTCCGCGACGCGATGGCGGTGGCGGCCTGGGACGCCCGGTTCCGGCTGGGTGTCGTCCGGACCCTGCTGGACGCGATCGTCAACGGCGTGGCCGTGGACGATCGCGTGCTGCCCCGCGCCGCCGATCCGCAGCGTTACCCGTGGTTGGCCAAGTTCAGCCAGGACACCGCGCGGGTACTTGACCAGCGCAAGATCAACCAGCTCGTCGAACGGCCTACCGAGATCTCCAAACGTACCCAGATGATCTACAAGCATGTGCCGGCCACCACCGCGGGCGCGCTGGGTTACGGCATCGCGGCGGGTGCCGGGATGATCGCCGCTCCGGTGGCGCTTCCGGTGATCCTCACGGCCGCCGGTGTCCTGGCGGTCACCGGCGCCGGCGAGACGTACCTGCGGACCCACGAACCCCGGCACCGCCAGGCGGCGCGGTTTGCCGGTGCCGTCGCCGAAGTGAGCAGCCAGCCCCGCTCCGGCGAGCAGTTCGTGCAGGTTCTCCAGGAGAACCTTTCCGGAGCGGCAGCGGCCAACAAGCTGATCACACCGATCGAGCTGCCACCCAAGGCCGGTGTGCTCAAGCGGTTCGGTCGTTGGCAACGCGACGGGTTCAGCGACGTCTGGGTCAGCGGGCGTCGGCGCGTCGGGCGGGCCATCGTGTGGGCGCAGGATCGGGCCCGCTCCGGTGAGCCACCGCGACACCTCACCCGGCAACCTCTCCGGGTGGCCGGGCCGGTCCGTCTGACCTCGGCCGATCGCGCCGAGGTCGACGTACTGCACGGTATCCTCACCGACCTCGACATGCTCAAGAGCTGGTCCGTCGGCGACGACGAAGACCGCAAGCTGCTCCGTAAGGACCTCGCTCGGCACCTCGACAAGCTCGGCCTCTGGCGGGGCGAGGCGGGGCAGGACTGGTCCTGGAACGACGCGCGCTGGACGGCGATCGCCGCAGCTCTGCGATCCCGACACGGCCGTGCCAACCCCCTAGCCCAGAGCGACCCGGGCGGCGTCGAGTCCGCCGCGTCGATGGCGGCGGTCCGGGGCGCCGGGTCGGATTCGCTGTCGCCGTACCGAAAGGCCGTCGACGATGAGCGGAGGAAGACGGATCACCTCTGGGCCGGCATCGCCAAGATGTCGTCGCCCGAGGGGCAACCGCGAGCCTGGGCGTCGGTGACCTCACCGACCACGCTCCAGTTCGCCGTCGGCGACCTGAAGAACGCCGAGCTGAACCTCCGGGTCGACACGGCGCTCAACGGGCCCGCCGAAGTCGTGCTGCGCCTGCGGCACTGGTCCGCGCCGACCTACGAACTCGTCGTCCGGGACAGCGCCACCCTGCACGACCCGGATGCCCTGGGTCGTCTCCTGGACGGGGCCGTCGAGCAGATCAGGATCAATCGGCCCGGCCTCGGTGCCCGGTCGTGGAACCTGGTCCAGCACGCGTTCCGCACCGAGGACAGGTATCCCGTCCTGCGTCGACAGCTCGATCCGTTCGGCCCGCCGACGTGGCCGCTCCGGCCCACCGTTACGCACTCTGGGCCGCGTCTAGATCACTCTCCTGAGACCGCGCAGAGCCCGTACCTCGATCAGTACGCCAACCGGACACCAGCGGTATCGATGCTTGTCGCTGATCCTGCGATGCCGCGGCTGGCCGAGATGCGGTCGAGCACGGCAAGCGGGCCTGCACGGGCGCACGGATCGGTGAAGGAGGCCAGTCAGCAGCAGATGCCGTACGGGGCCGCGGCATGGAACGGCCCTCGATCCGGCGCCCATGGCCCTTCCACCACTCTCCGCTAGGTGAACGTGCGGCGTGCCCAGCCCAGCGGAGGTCTGCCCGCTGGGCTGGGCACGCTCCCGCTCTTCAATGCCCGGCATCGCTGGCGTCCCCGCGGGGCACCGGCCAGTAGCTGGTAGGGCTCCTCGTCCATCGGCTCTCCTCAGTGGGTGCGGCGGATGTCGTAGGCGGGGCCTTCGGGGCCGGTCACCGATCCCAGGAACTCCTGGCCGCGCATCCGGCACCAGGCGGGGATGTCGACCGCCGCCGCCGGATCGTCGGCGAGCACCCGGACGACCGTGCCGACCGGCACCTGCGGCATCCGGCGGGCCGCCGCGATCACCGGCAGCGGGCAGCGCTGACCCCGGCAGTCGAGCACCTCGTCGGGCATCGTCACAGCCCCACCACCCCGGCCTCGGCGCGCAGTGCGGCGACGATCCCGGGCAGCTCGGCGAGGAACCGCTCGACGTCCGCCTCGGTCGTCTCCCGGTGCAGGCTGACCCGGACGTTGCCGTGCGAGAGCACCCCCATCGCCGCCAGCACGTGTGAGGGGCGCAACGTGGACGACGTGCAGGACGAGCCGGACGACACCGCGAAGCCGCGCCGGTCCAGCGCGTGCAGCAGCGTCTCGCCGTCGACGTACAGGCAGGAGAAGGTCACCAGGTGGGGGAGCCGGAGCACCGGGTCACCGACCACCTCCACGTCGGGCACCTCCGCCGCGACCCGCGCCCGGATCCGGTCCACCAGCGGCGCCAGCCGGGTCTCCTCGGCCGCGGCGTCGGCGGCCGCCGCGCGCAGGCTCGCCGCCGCCGCCACCACCGCGGGCAGATTCACCGACCCGGGGGTACGACCACCCTCCCGCTCGTCGGCCGGCCACGGTGACTCCCAGCGGGTGCCCTTGCGCACCGCCAGCAACCCCACCCCGGGCGGCCCGCCCCACTTGTGCGCGCTGGCGGTGAGCACCGACCACCCGGCGGGCAGCGGCACCCGGCCGACCGACTGCGCCGCGTCGACGTACAGCGGCACCCCGGCGTCGGCGCAGGCCGCGGCCGCCTCGGCGACCGGTTGCACGGTGCCCACCTCGTGGCTGGCGCTGATCAGCGCCGCCAACCCGACCCCGGGGGCGCGTACCGCGTCCGACCAGGCGGTCAGGTCCAGCCGGCCCAGCCGGTCCACCGGCACCGCGTGCGCGACGCCGCCAGCCCCGACGTGCCGCTGCGCGGCGTGCAGGACGGCGGAGTGCTCGATCGCCGAGTGCACCAGCGTCGGCCCGATCCGGTGCCGCCCGGCCAGGCCACCGAGCACCGCGCCGTGCGCGGCGGTCGTACCACTGGGGGTGAAGGACAGCTCGTCGGCGCGGACGCCGAGCGTCTGCGCGGTGGCCTCGCGGGCGGCGTCGAGAAGTTGCCGGGCGCGGCGGGCCTGGGTGTAGAGCTTGCCGGGGTCGGCCCAGCCGTCCTCCAGGGCGGCCAGCAGCGCCTGCCGGGCGACCGGATGTGTCGGCGCGGCGGTCGCCGCGTCGAAATAGACCGGGGAAGCGCTCACAGATCAGTACGGTATCGCGGCGGTATGCCCAGGATCCCCCCGATGGGGGCGGACAGTGACCCCACCACGGCCGAGCCCGTCATGGTCGAGTAATCTGCGACCGTCGGTGACGCCTTTGTCGTGGGTGCCGAGGAAAGACGCACCGCGGCGCGCTAGGGAGGCAGGACCAGGTGGTCGCAAGGAGTTCGGAGGTACGGCCGTCGGCCGTACGGCACAGCGCTTCCCAGGGGGCCGGTGGACGCCGGCGGCGCGGTGCTGGTCGGCTGGCCGGGCTCGGTCTCGGCGGCGTGGCGCTGCTGGTCCTGCTCACGGGCTGTGACGTCGGCGCGACGTTCGACGGCTTCGGTTGGCCGCAGGGGGGCATCTCGGCGGAGTCCCGGCGGATGTACGACCTGTGGATCGCCTCCTGCATCGCCGCCCTCGCGGTCGGCGTCTTCGTGTGGGGCCTGATCTTCTGGTGCGTCGTGCGCTACCGCAAGCGTGGCAACGCGCTGCCGGTGCAGACCCGCTACAACATGCCGATGGAGTTCCTCTACACCATCGCGCCGATCCTGATCGTCTCGGTGCTCTTCTACTACACCGCGATCGTGCAGACCGACGTCGACAAGCTGTCGAAGAACCCCGACGTCACGGTCGAGGTCGTCGCGTTCAAGTGGAACTGGCAGTTCAACTACCGCGACGGGCAGGGCACGGAGGCCCGCACCACCGCGTCGACGCTCGGCACCAGTGAGGTCATCCCGGTGCTGGTGCTGCCGACCAACCGGTCGATCCGGTTCGAGGAGACCAGCCGCGACGTCATCCACTCCTTCTGGGTGCCGGAGCTGCTCTTCAAGCGCGACGTCATGCCGGGCAAGATCCGCAACGTGTTCGAGGTCTCCAGCCTGGAGGCCGAGGGCGCCTACGTCGGGCGGTGCGCCGAGCTGTGCGGCAGCTACCACGCGTTCATGAACTTCGAGCTGCGGGTGGTCTCGCCGGAGAAGTACGACCAGTTCCTGGCGGCGAAGCAGAGCGGCAAGTCCACCCAGGACGCGCTGACCGCGATCGGTGAGCAGCCGTACGCGCAGACCACGCAGCCGTTCGACACCCGGCGGACGCAGGACAACTTCAACCCGGACGACGTTCCGGCCCGCACGGGAAGCTGAGGCAGCCGCATGAAGACCGAGTGGCGTATCTTCCTGATCATCGCCGGGTTCCTCTTCGGTGCCACCATCCTGTACGGCGCCTGGACGCACGGTGAGTCCGGCAACGTCGAGTGGGTGGGCACCGTCGCCCTGCTGCTGTCGTTCCTGCTCTGCTCGATGTGTGGTGGCTTCTTCTGGTTCGTGTCCCGCCGGATCGACCTGCGTCCGGAGGATCGTCCGGACGCCGAGATCGCCGACGGCGCGGGTGAGATCGGCTTCTTCAGCCCGGGCAGCTACTGGCCGTTCGGTCTGGCGCTGGCCGCCGCGGTCGCCGCGCTGGGCATGGTGTTCTGGCAGTTCTGGCTGATCGGCGCCGGCCTGTTGGCGGTCGTCTTCGCCGCCTGCGGGCTGCTGTTCGAGTACTACACCGGCACCCGGCGCACCGCCGAGCACTGATCCACCCGGTCGCCGCCGCGACCGACCCGTACCGCCGCGAAGGCCCGTTTCCCGATGGGGAGCGGGCCTTCGTCATGGGTGGCCGGCGCGAGGGCCGTTCAGGCGGCGCGGCGCTGGGTGGGCTGACGGCGTCGGTGGTCGGCCAGCCGGGTGACCCGGAAGGCGAACGTGGCGATCACCACGGCGGTGCCGCAGCCGGTGCAGATCAGCTCGGGGCAGTCGGCGCCGTGGCCGTCGACGCAGGGCGGCGTCTCGAACGGCGCCACGCCCGCACAGACGTCGCAGTGGAGCTCGCGGTGCGACACGGGTGTCTCCTCATCACTACGGGCGACCCGCCCCCGAGGATGCGACAGCCGCGCACAGACGGGAACGGAGAACTACTCGGCTGTACTTTCCCACCCGGGTCCGACAATTTCCGTGCGTGATCCACTGGACATCCTGGAACTCGGGGTGTCCGGGGCTGGTGGAGACCGCGGATCCGGGATCCCAAGCGCCGGGTCGGGACCGGCGGCGGGGTCCGGTCAGGCGGTGGTGGCGGTCTCGATCCAGCGGTCGAGGGTCGCGGCAGCCGCGCCGGAGTCGAGCGACTCGGCGGCGCGGTCCAGGCCGGCGCGCAGCGCCTCGGTCAGGTCACCGTCCAGCGGGCCCTGGGTGGCCAGCGCCGCCGCCGCGTTGACCAGCACCGCGTCCCGGACCGGACCCGTCTCGCCGGCCAGCAGGCGGCGGGCCACGCCCGCGTTGTAGGCGGCGTCACCGCCGCGCAGGTCGGCGAGGGTGGAGCGGGGTACCCCCAGGTCCGTCGCGTCCAGCACGGCCGCACGTACGGTGCCGCCCTGAGCCGCCCAGACCCGGGTCGGCGCGGCGGTGGTGAACTCGTCCAGCCCGTCCTCACCGCGCATCACCAGCACCGAGTCACCCCGGGCGGCGAACACGCCGGCCATCACCGGTGCCATCCGCGAGTCGAAGCACCCCACGGCGCCGGCACGGGGGCGCGCCGGGTTGGTCAGCGGGCCGAGGAAGTTGAAGACGGTGGGTACGCCCAGCTCCCGGCGGACCGGCCCGGTGTGGCGCATCCCGGGGTGGAACCGGGCCGCGAAGCAGAACCCGATGCCGGCCTCGGTGACGCAGCGGACGATCGCGTCCGGGTCGAGGTCGAGCGGCACGCCGAGGAACTCCAGCAGGTCGGCGGTGCCGCAGGAGGACGACGCCGCCCGGTTGCCGTGCTTGACGACCCGGACGCCGGCGCCCGCCACGACCAGCGCGGCCATGGTGGAGATGTTGACCGTGTGGGCGAGGTCACCGCCCGTGCCCACCACGTCCAGTGCGGTGGAGCGCAGCTCGTCGGGGAGGTCGACCGGGACGGCCCTGCTGAGCATCGTCTCGACCAGCCCGGCCAGTTCGGCCGAGGTCTCACCCTTGGCGCGCAGCGCCACGGCGAAGCCGGCGACCTGTGCGGTGCCCGCCGAGCCGGCCATGATCTCGCCCATCGCCCAGGCGGTGTCGGCGGTGGACAGCTCCTCGCCGCGCAGCAGCGAGTTGAGCAGGTGCGGCCAGGTCCGATCGCCCATGGCGGGCCTCCCGAGCGTACGAAGTGCGGGTGGGCTGGAACCGGCGCCGACTCGTCCGACGCCGTGGCGGTGCCGGAGAGCGGAGGACGTCAGGCGGGTGCGTGCGTCCGCAGCAGCTCGGCCACCGTGCCTCCGGTGGTCACCGGGTCGAGCGGGTGCACCAGCGTCGCGTCGACCTCGGCGTACGCGGCGAGCCATCGGTCGGCGGCGCGGGCGATCACCAGGCAGGTCGGCGGAGCGTCGTCCCGGTCGTCCTTGATCTGCCGGGCGATGCCCATGCCCCCACCGGGGCTGGCCTCACCGTCGAGCAGCAGCAGGTCGATCTCGTAGTCGTCGACCAGGCGGATCGTCTCGGCGTACGTCGACGCGTCGACGAACTCGATCTGCAGGCCGGGCGCGGGCCGGGTGCCGACGGCGAGCCGCATCCGGTCACGGACCTGCGGGTCGTCGCTGTAGAGCAAGACGGTGCACAGACGATCGCTCATGGCTGAACAGGCTCCCACCTCGTAGCTGCCCGCCGATCGTACCGGTCGACGTGACGTAGCCGACATCCCGCCCGACACCGGCCCTGGGGCGTACCGTCTGCGCAGCTCAGGCGGGCGCGGCGTCGGCGGCGCGTTCGCGGGCCTCCTGGCGGTCCAGTTCGCGGTCGACCCGGCGGGCCTCCCGCTCGGACTGCTTGACCCACTGCACCACCAGCACGGCGAGCATGGTGACGCTGACGAACTCGCCGCCGGCCCAGAGGATGCCGCCGGCGAGCACCTGGTCGGCCTTCGGGTCGGCCCAGCCGAGGTTGAGCGACGGGTACCAGTCGCCGCCGAAGAGTGTGGTGCTCTGCATGATGGTGAGCCCGAGCACGGTGTGGAACGGCACAGAGAGCAGCATCAGCAGCGCCCGCGCCGGGTACGGCCAGCGGCCGGGCAGCGGGTCGAGACCGAGCAGCGGCCAGAAGAACACGCAGCCGGTCATGATGAAGTGCGCGTGCACCAGCTCGTGCGCCCAGGCGTGCTCCAGGGTGAAGCGGTACAGGTCACTGAAGTACAGCGCGAACGGGTTGACCACGAAGATGGCGAACGCCACCAGCGGGAAGCTGTACACCCGGGCGACGCGGCTGTGCACGATCGCCAGCAGGCGCTTGCGCGGCCCGACCGGCAGGGTGCGCAGGGCCAGCGTCATCGGCGCGCCCAGCGCCAGGAAGATCGGCGACACCATGGACAGCACCATGTGCTGGATCATGTGCACCGACAGCAGCGCGGTGTCGTACGCGTGCAGACCGCTGAGCGTGACGAGCGCGATGCCGCCGAGGCCGGGACCGAGGAAGAAGACGGTCCGGGCGACCGGCCAGCGGTCGCCGCGCAGTCGCAGCCGGTGCACCCCGTAGAGGTAGAGGCCGGCGGCGAGCACCAGCCCGAGGGCCAGCCAGCTGTCCAGCCGGGTCTCGGTCAACACCGCGCCGATGGTGAACGGCGGCGGGGCCGAGGTGGCGGCGAGGATCGGATCGACGTGCAGCACGCTTTTCAGGCTAGGCCAGGCGAACCGGACCTTGACGCCCGGGCCACGGAAGGCGCAGGTTTGCCACCCCGCTGATCGCCGGCCCCGGTCAGGGGCAATAATGACGGCGTGACTGCGGCCCCAGCCATTGACAAGAGCCGGATCCACTCTCTGACCCGACCGAACATGGTCAGCGTCGGGACGATCGTGTGGCTCTCCAGCGAACTCATGTTCTTCGCGGCGCTGTTCGCGATGTACTTCTCGATCCGCGCGGCTGCGCCGGAGCAGTGGGAGAAGCACACCGAGGCGCTGAACATCCCGTACGCGACCACCTTCACGGTGATCCTGGTGCTGTCCTCGGTGACCTGCCAGCTCGGCGTCTTCGCGGCGGAGAAGGGTGACGTGCACGCGCTGCGGCGCTGGTTCACCGTCACCTTCGTGATGGGCCTGATCTTCGTGCTCGGCCAGCTGAACGAGTACCGGCACCTGGTCGCCGACGGCGTCAAGATCAACGAAGACGGTTACGGGTCGATGTTCTACCTGACCACCGGGTTCCACGGCCTGCACGTGACCGGCGGTCTGATCGCCTTCATCATCTTCATGGTCCGTACGACCATGGGCCGGTTCACTCCGGCGCAGGCGACCTCGGCGATCGTCGTGTCGTACTACTGGCACTTCGTCGACGTCGTGTGGATCGGGCTGTACGCCATGATCTACTGGCTTCAGTGATCTTGCGCGTCACATTCCGCACTGCTGCTCCGTCCCCTGAGACAGGTCCAACCGGTTAAGGACACCGCTCATGACTTCTGACAACGACCGCCGACGCGGTCTGCTCGCGCGGTTGCGCGGGCGGCCCGCCGTGCGCAGCAGGGGCCGCCGCCGCCTGGGCGCAGCGGTCCGGCTGATCGCCGCGCTGATGCTCGCCGGCGGTGCCTACACCGTCTTCGCCCCCGGTGCGCAGGCGCAGGACAACCCGCCGCTGACCGGCGCCGCCGCCGAGGGCAAGGCGCTGTTCGACGTGAGCTGTGTGACCTGTCACGGACGCAACGCCCAAGGCGTCGAGGGTCGCGGACCGAGCCTGATCGGCGTCGGCGCGGCCTCGGTCGAGTTCCAGGTCAGCTCCGGCCGGATGCCGCTGGCCCGCCAGGAGGCCCAGGCGCACCGCAAGCCCCCCGTCTTCACCGACGAGCAGACCCGCCAGCTGGCTGAGTACATCCAAGAACTCGGCGGCGGCCCGGTCGTGCCCGAGGGTGACGCAATCCGCGACGGCGGCAACGTCGCGGCCGGCGGTGAGCTGTTCCGGGTCAACTGCGTGCAATGCCACGGCTTCGGCGCCGGCGGCGGCGCGCTCTCCTCGGGCAAGTTCGCCCCGAGCCTGCACCCGGCGACCGACCGGCAGATCTACGCGGCGATGCTAAGTGGCCCGCAGAACATGCCGGTGTTCGGCGACAACCAGATCACGCCGGAGCAGAAGGCCGACATCATCGCGTACATCCAGGAGACGCTGAAGCACGACCAGGACCCGGGTGGGTTCAACCTCGGTCGGTACGGGCCGTCCACCGAGGGCCTGGCGATCTTCCTGGTTGGCATCGTGGCGCTCGTCTTCGCCAGCCTGTGGATCGCGGGTAAGTCGTGACCGAGCGGATCTTCAGTTTCAGTGCCGTGGTGCCGCTCGGCGCCACCCGTAGCGAGGTGACGGCATGAGCACGCACACCGAGCACCAGGCCCCGCAGGGCCGGGAGCCGCTCGACGTGAACGACCCCACGCTGACCCGGTTCGACATCGTCCGTGAAGGCGCACGCCGGGACGACATCGAGATCGTGCACTACGAGCCGCAGGTGCTGCCCGGCACCAAGGCCGAGCGCCGGCTCACCCGGGTCGTGGCCGGGTTCTTCCTGATCACCGGCCTGGCGGCGACCGCCTTCCTGGCGATCTACATCTGGTGGCCGTGGCAGTACGAGCCGGGCCGTGGCGGCGACAAGTTCTACACCCCGCTGCTCGGCGCGACCCTCGGCGTGGCCCTGCTGGCCGTCGGCTTCGGCATCCTGACCTGGGGCAAGAAGTTGCTGCCCAAGGAGGTCTCGATCCAGGACCGGCACGAGGGCGTGGTGGACGCCGAGGGGCGCACCATCACCGGTCAGACCATGCTCTACCTGGCCGACGAACTCGGTGTGAAGCGCCGCCCGCTGCTCGGCATCTCGCTGCTGGCCGGCCTCGCGCCGGTCGCCGCGGTCGCCGCGGCGCCCCTGGTCGGCGGTCTGATCTCCCAGCCACACAAGAACAACCAGATGTTCACCACCGGGTTCGGCGCCGCCGAGGGTGGTGAGCGGATCCGCCTGGTCCGCGAGGACGGTCGCCCGATCCGCCCGGCGGACGTCAGCGCCGGTGGTCAGATCACCGTCTTCCCCGGCATCGAGGAGGGCGTGAGCAACAAGCACGCCGACTCGCCGACGCTCCTGATCCACCTGCGCAGCAGCGACGCGGAGCAGTCACGCCGGGCCAACGAGCGGATCGGCCACGGCGACTACATGTGGGGCGACTATGCGGCGTTCTCCAAGATCTGCACGCACGCCGGCTGCCCGGCCAGCCTGTACGAGCAGCAGACCAACCGGCTGCTCTGCCCGTGCCACCAGTCCCAGTTCCTGATCACCGACAACGCCCGGCCCGTCTTCGGCCCCGCCAGCCGGCGGCTGCCGCAGCTGCCGATCGAGGTGGACTCCGAGGGCTTCTTCGTGGCGAAGTCCGACTACACCGAGACCGTCGGGCCTGATTTCTGGGAGCGGCCATGAAGCGTCGAAAGTTTGACCTTGCGGCGACGCCGGGCAAGGCCGCGGTGGGAGTGGACGACCGCTTCCAGGTGGCCACGCCGCTGCGCAAGCTGCTGAACAAGGTCTTCCCGGACCACTGGTCCTTCCTGCTCGGCGAGATCGCGCTGTTCTCGTTCGTCGTGCTGCTGCTGACCGGTGTGTTCCTCACCTTCTTCTTCGAGCCGGCGATGACCGAGGTGGTCTACGACGGCAGCTACGCGCCGTTGCAGGGCACCCCGATGTCCGCCGCGTACGCGTCCAGCCTGGACCTGTCGTTCGACGTCCGCGGCGGTCTGGTGATGCGGCAGATGCACCACTGGTCTGCGCTGCTGTTCATGGCCGCGATCGTCGTGCACATGCTGCGGGTCTTCTTCACCGGCGCGTTCCGCAAGCCGCGGGAGACCAACTGGATCATCGGCTCGCTGCTGTTCTGGGTCGGCTTCCTGGCCGGCTTCACCGGCTACTCGCTGCCCGACGACGGCCTGTCCGGCACCGGCCTGCGGATCGCCTCGGCGATCATGCTGTCCATCCCGGTGATCGGCTCCTGGGTCACCTCGTCGGTCTTCGGCGGCGAGTTCCCGGGCACCATCATCATCAGCCGGTTCTTCATCGCCCACGTGCTGCTCATCCCGGGTCTGCTGGTCGCGCTGATCAGCGTCCACCTGGGTCTGGTCTTCAAGCAGAAGCACACCCAGTGGCCCGGCCCCGGCCGGACCAACGGCAACGTGGTCGGCGAGCGGATGTTCCCGCGGTACGCGCTGAAGCAGGGCGGCTTCTTCATGGTCGTCTTCGGCGTCATCGCGCTGCTGGGCGGTCTGTTCCAGATCAACCCGATCTGGCTGTTCGGCCCGTACGAGGCGTGGGTGGTCTCGGCCGCCAGCCAGCCCGACTGGTACGTCATGTTCCTCGACGGCTCGACCCGACTCATGCCGGCCTGGCAGATCAACATCCCGATCGGCGACGGGTACGTCATTCCGCCGCTGTTCTGGCCGACTGTCGTGCTCCCCGGCATCCTGGTCGGCCTGTCGACGATGTACCCGTTCCTGGAGGCCCGCCACCTCAAGGACCGCAAGAGCCACAACCTGCTCCAGCGGCCCCGTGACGTTCCGGCCCGGACCGCCGTCGGCGCCATGGCCGTCGCGTTCTACGTCGTTCTGACGCTCTCCGGCGCCAACGACGTGATCGCGGACAAGTTCCAGATCAGCCTGAACGCGATGACCTGGGCGGGCCGGATCGGCCTGCTGGTGGTCCCGCCGCTGGCGTACTACGTCACCTACCGGCTCTGCCTGGGTCTGCAGCAGCACGACCGGGAGGTGCTCGCGCACGGCGTCGAGACCGGCATCATCCGGCGCCTGCCGGATGGCCGGTTCGTCGAGGTGCACCAGCCGCTCAGCGCGTCCAACGGGCACGCGGACGGCCACGGCCAGCTGGAGTACGTCGGCTGGGTGGTGCCCAAGAAGATGAACCGGCTCGGTGCCCTCGGCCCGGCCATCCGGGGCTTCTTCTACCCGATCGAGAAGCCGGTCGAGGCGCCGGTCTCGCCGGGGCACCCGCCCGTCGAGGCCCGACCCGAGCGCGAGGAGATCGGCAGCGGCGAGAGCCGCCGCTGACCGCCCGATCGCAACCGTTACGGGGCGCCCGCCGGATTTCCGGCGGGCGCCCCGTCGTATCCGTATCCACCGCCCATCCGGCCAGGAGTCGGACGGCCACGGCGGGACCGGCCGACCCGCGCGAGGAGGGGATCGCAGGAATAACCCCGGTGAGCCGGGTATCCGTGCGGTCCAACGTCTCAAGGGGGGGAACATGTTGGGTATCAAACGCCTCGGCCTGTTGGCCGCGCTGGTACTGGTCGGCGTTGCGCCGGCCGCGGCCGCGCAGGCCGCGGCACAGCCGTCGACGCAGGACACCCAGTATCTGCAGGCGGTGCACCAGGTGAACCTGTTCGAGATCACCGCAGGTGACCTGGCCCAGCAGAAGGGTCAGAACCAGGGGGTCAAGGACCTGGGCGCGATGTTCAAGACCGACCACACCCAGCTGGACCAGACGGTGCAGCAGACCGCGTCGCAGCTCAACGTGGAACTGCCGAACGAGCCCAGCGCCGATCAGCAGGCGGTCATCGACAAGCTGAACAACGCCAGCGGCGCGGAGTTCGACCGGCTCTGGGTGACCAGTGAGCTGGCCGGTCACGTCCAGGCCATCCAGGCCACCCAGACGGAGATCTCGCAGGGCTCCGAGCAGTCGGTGGTCCAGTTGGCCCAGACCGCCCTGCCGACGCTCCAGGCGCACTACGACGAGCTGGTGCAGCTCGCCAACCAGCTCGGTATCCCGGTCCCGCAGGCCAGCGCCAGCGGTACGCCCAGCCCGGGTGGCACCGAGTCGCCGGCTCCGGGCGGCAGCACCGAGTCCCCGGCTCCGGGCGGCACCACCGAGTCGCCGGCTCCGGGCGGTGGCTCCACCGAGGTGCCGGCTCCCAGCGAGAGCTGACCCAGCGGCAGCAGACGGCCGGTCCACCCGCGCGGGTGGACCGGCCGCTGTGCGTCCGAGGCCGGGCGGCGGGTCAGTCGGCGCTCGCGAGGCCGATCGCGAACGCCTCCTCCAGGTCGAGCTGCGAGTACGCCCGGAAGGCGATGTGCGACTCGGTGTTCAGTACGCCGGGGACCTTGGAGATGCTGCCGGCGATGACCTGGGCGATCTGGTCGAACTCGCGGACCCGGACGATGGCGATGAGATCGACGTGCCCGGCCACCGAGTAGACCTCGCTGACGCCGGGGAGGTTGGCCAGGGTTTCCGCCACCTCGGGAATCGCGTCGGTGGCGCAGTCGATCAGCACGATCGCGGTGATCACGGGGCATTTCTCCGTTCGTCGGCGTCGTCGCCCATGCTAGATGTTTCCGGCCGGACCCGGAGGGGGAGCCGCCGCGGCTGCACCGTGCGCGGCGGCGGGCACGGTACAGCCGTCCCCGAACCGGATCACGTCGTGCAGACGTTCCCCGGCGCGTACGACCGCCCCCGGCCACACCACGGTGCGGCGTATCTCGCCGTCGACCCGCGCACCGGCGCCGACCACCGACTCCACGCAGCGGCCGGTCACCGTCGCGGACGGGTCGACCAGTGCCCCGCCGGCCGCCGCGTGCAGATTGGCCGCCAGGTAGTCGGCCGGGGTGCCGGTGTCGTAGAAAGTGCCCGGGTACGGCACCACCTCCAGGTCGCCGGCAGCCTCGGCGGGCCGCCAGAGGGCGCGTACCAGGTCCGAGAAGACCACCGGCAGGTCACGGACCAGTCGCCAGGGCAGCAGCGAGAAGCCGGTGAAGCAGTGCCCGTCGAAGGTCCCCGGCGCCGTCGGGTCCTCGGCGGGCTGGCCGAGCAGGCGCACGGTGTGCCCGTCCCAGCCGTCCAGCAGGGCGGCGACGTCGGGGCCGGGGGGAGTCGACGGGTCGGCGAGGTACGCGTCGGCGTTGCCGACCAGCACCGGCCGGCCGTCGATCCAGTCCCGCAGGTTGGCCACCCCGCCCGCGGTGCCCAGCGGGTCGCCGGGCTCCACCGACAGGTGTGCGCGGTCGCCGACGTGGTTGACCACCTGGTCGGCGAGGTAGCACGCGTTCACCGCGACGTGCCCGGGACCGGCCAGGCCGAGCCCGGCCAGCCGGGCCAGCGCCCGGTCCAGCAGCGGCACGTTGCCCACCGGGCACAGCGCCTTGGGAACCCGCTCGGTGAGCGGGCGCAGTCGGGTGCCCTCGCCGGCGGCGAGCACCACCGCGCACACCCGGGCCGGTACGCCGGCCGTCGCGGTCACGGCAGAGTGTCGGGCACCGGTGGCGGGAACTGCCCGGCCAGCGGCCCGATGTCGTAGTAGGCGAGCAGCCGGGCGGTCGGCCAGGTCAGCTTGGGCAGGTCGTCCAGCGGATGCCAGGCAGCCTCGAAGACCTCCGCGCCGTCCACCACCAGCTCGGTGTCGGACGCCGGCACCTCCGTCTCGAAGACCACGTCCACCCAGCCCTTGGCGTGCACGATCGCGTTCGGGACGGCGGGGCGCAGCCGGGACGGGGGGAGCCGGATGCCGGACTCCTCGAACAGCTCCCGGGCCGCGCCCGCCACCGGCGCCTCACCCCGGTCGAGCAGGCCGGCGGGCAGCGACCACCCCTTGCCGGGCGGCTGGCGCAGCATCAACAACCGGCCCGCACCCGTCGCCTCGGAGTCGCGGACCAGGGTGACCGCACCGACGATGTACTTGGGCACGGCCAGCTTGACCAGACGCCGGCGTACCGGCAGGGGCAGCCGGTAGAAGGCCTGGTAGAAGATGGCCCGACCGGTGGCGCGGGAGCGGGGGATCATGATTCCAGGCTAGTGGTCACGAATGTCCCTCGGACGCGCTGGGGCCGCCCAGGTCACTGTCGATGGTCGACCAGGTCGATGAGCTGGCGTACCACGGTGTCCGGTTCGATCACCCGGTCGAAGACCGCGACGAGCAGGGTCTCCAGGTCGGGGTAGCCCAACTCCTCGGAGAGGCGCAGCAGCGGCAGGTCACTGGCGAGGCCCCGGTTGTGTTGACGCAGGGCGAGCCCGATGGTGGCCCGGCCGAGGCGCACCTTGTCGCTGATCGTGATGCCCGGCTCGGTGTGCTCGGCGAACCAGCGGTTGATCTGCATCTGCGCGTGCGGTGACTTGACGAAGCTCAGCCACTCCCGGCGCGGCCCACGCGGTGCCACACCCGCCTCGAAGCCGTTGTCGCCGTCGCTCTCGGTGAAGATCTCCACCACGTCGCCCTCGTCCAGCTCCGAGCTCAGTGGCGCCAACCGGCCGTTGATCCGCGCGGCGAGACAGTGGTCGCCGCGCTCGTTGCCCAACTCGTAGGCGAGGTCGACGGGCGTGGCGCCGGCCGGCAGCACGACCTGCCGTCCGTCGGCGAAGACCTGGATCTGACCCTCGGCGAGGTCGCAGCGCAGCGACTCCAGGAACTGTGCCGGGTCGGCGGCGTCCGGCTCCCAGTCGAGCACCCGGCGCAGCCAGTCCAGCTGCTCGGCGCGGGCCGTCGCGCTGCCGCTGCCCGAGCTGGGGAAGCGGAAGTCGGCGGCGATGCCGTACTCGGCGGACCGGTGCATCTCCTCGGTGCGGATCAGCACCTCCACCGTGCGGTCCTGCGGGCCGCAGACGCTGGTGTGCAACGACCGGTAGAGGTTGTTCTTCGGTGAGGCGATGAAGTCCTTGAAACGGCCGGCGACGGGACGCCACGTGCCGTGGATCGCGCCCAGGGCGGCGTAACAGTCGGTGGGCGGGCCGTCGACCACCACCACGATGCGCGGCAGATCGTACGGCGCGGTGTGGCCGCCGGCGATGGTGTCCTTCCAGATCGAGTAGAGGTGCCGGGGACGAGGGCTCACCTCGGCGTCGACCCGGCCACGACGCAACGCCACCCGGGCGCGGGCGACCACCGAGTCGAGGTACGAATCCCAGCCGGGCCGGTCGTGCACGTGCCGGGCCAGCCGGGCGTGCTCGTCGGGCTCCAGGTGCAGCAGCACCACGTCGTCCAGCTCCCGCTTGAGGGTCTGGATGCCCAGCCGGTCGCAGAGCGGGACCAGCACCTCCTGCGTCTTGCGGGCGATCCGCTCCCGCGACGACGCCGAGCGCACACCGAGGGTGCGCATGTTGTGCAGCCGGTCGGCCAGCTTGATGATCAGCACCCGGACGTCCTTGGCGGCCGCGACGATCATCTTGCGGATCGTCTCCGCCTCGGCCGCCTTGCCGTAGAACGCCTTGTCGAACTTGGTCACCCCGTCGACCAGGTGGGCCACCTCGCCGCCGAAGTCCTCGGAGAGCGCCTGGAGCGTGTAGCGGGTGTCCTCCACGGTGTCGTGCAGCAGCGCCGCGACCAGGGTGGTGGTGTCCATCCCCAGCTCCGCGCAGATCTGCGCCACCGCGAGAGGGTGGGTGATGTACGGCTCACCGCTCTTGCGGAACTGCCCGCGGTGCATGTTCTCCGCGATGGTGTACGCCCGGCGCAGCACCGCGGGGTCGGTGCCGGCGTGGATGCCGCGGTGGGTGCGGACCAGGTGGGTGACCGGGTCGGAGTCGGTGGTCGGCCAGGTGAGCAGTGACCGCAGCCGGCGGGCGAGCGGCAGCTCACCTGGCTGGGTCGGAAGGGCGCCCCCCAGGGCGGCGCCGTGTCCGGCGTCGACGTCCACGAGGGACACCTCCTCACCCCGGCTCCACGACGCCGAGACCCGACGCCGGGAGCAGGCCCTCGAATCGGGCAGGACTGCACTTCTCTAACAGCCTAAGCGAGTCGACGTAGTCCGATCGGTCACTTGGTCATGAGCGTTCGGTCGAGAGTTGGTGGGACGAGGCGTTCTCGGCCTTCGCCAGCAGGTCACCGAACCGCCCCGCGCCACCCACCGGCGACGACCAACCGGACGACATCTCCACCAGCCGGGTCTCCGGGCGCTCCAACCAGGACAGGATGCGCTCGGACTCCTCCGCCGTGGCCGCCGGCACCGGCCCGTGCCCACCCGACACCGTCTCGGCGGTGGCCCGGATGGTGGCCAGCGTGGGTCGCGGGTGGACCCCCGGCGGGGACACCCCCGCGCCGGCCAGCCGGCCGTGCCGGACCAGGGCCAGCTCCCAGCCACCCCGGGCCGCCGGGCGGGCCGCGGCCAGCTCGACGATCCCGGTCAGCGCGGTCAGCCGCTGCATCCGCACGGTCGCCCGCAGCACCGCGGCCAGCCGGTACCGCACCACGGCCGCCTCCTCGTAGCGCTGGTCGGCCGAGAGCACGTCGATCCGGGCCAGCAGCGCGTCCACCACCCGCTGCGGGTCACTCGTGGTGGCGGTGCGGAACGGCGCGGCGGCTCTGTCGTCGTACTCCTCGGGGGTGATCCTGTGCTCGCAGGGTGCCGGGCAGCGACCCAGCTCGGCCAGCGCGCAGGCCGGCGTGACGGTACGCAGCGAGAGCCGGTGCGTGCACTGGCGCAGCGGCACCGCGTCGTGGAAACCGGCCGCGGCCAGCTCGGCGGCGCGCCGGGAGGTGAACGGCCCGAGGTAGGCGGTGTCGGTGGGGGCGAGGTCCCGGACGATCGACAGCCGAGGGTACGGACCGTCGGTGAGCTTGAGCCAGACCATCCGCTCCGGGTATTTCGACCGCCGGTTGTACGGCGGGGCGTGCGCGGCGATCAGGCGCAGCTCGCGGACCTCCGCCTCCAGCGAGTGCGCGCACTCCACCGCCTCGACCCGTTCGGCCGCGGCCAGCATCTCGGAGATCCGGGCACGTTTCTCACCGGCCGTGAAGTAGCTGCGCACACGGGTGGCGATGTCGCCGGAGGTGCCCACGTAGAGCGGCCGCTCGTCGGCGGCCCGGAAGATGTAGACCCCGGGGACCTTGGGCAGCCCCTCGGCCAGGTGCCGCTTGCGGCGCTGCGTCGGGGTGACCGCCCGGGCGAACTCGATGGCGTCACCGACCGTGTCCACCCGGTGCCCGCCCAGCCGGCCGATCAGCCCGTGCAGCACGTCGACGGTGGCCTTCGCGTCGTCCAGCGCGCGGTGGGTGGGCTGGGTGGCGGTGCGGAAGTAGGCCGCCAGGGTGCCCAGCTTGCGGTTGGGCACCTCGTCGCGGGTCAGCACCCGGCGGGCGAGCGCGGCCGTGTCCAGGACGCGGGGGTTGGGCCAGCGGTAGCCGTGCTTCGCGCAGGCCGCCTTGAGGAAACCCACGTCGTACGGGGCGTTGTGGGCCACCAGCACCGCGTCGGCGATGAACTCCAGGAAGCTGGGCAGCACCTGCTCGATCGGCGGTGCCGGCAGCAGCATGGCCTGGGTGATGCCGGTCAGCACGGTGATGAACGGCGGGATCGGCTGCCCCGGGTTGACCAGGGTCGCCAGCACACCCAACTGCTCACCACCGCGCACCTTGACCGCGCCGATCTCGGTGATGCCGCCGCCGTCCGGCGCGCCGCCGGTGGTCTCCAGGTCGACCACCACGAAGGTCGTCGCGTACAGCGGCAGCGCCGGGTCCACCCCACCCACCGCCGGGTCGAGACCAGCGAGGGACTCCTGGACGTACTCCGCCTGTGCCATCGCCGGCACGCTAGCGCCTCGGTCCGACACTCCCGTCGCAGCGGCCCCACCAGCAACCATGGGGCTAGGATGAGAGATCGGCTCACTCACCGGGCGGTGGGCCCGCCAGCGGTGGGAGACTTGCCACATGCCCCTCACCGAGCCGCACGACGACCACCTCCCGCCGGAGGATCCGGTCGCGCGCGACGGTGCCGTGGGCGATCCGCCCGCTGGCCCGGCGCTCGGATCGGGCGGCGGTGAGCCGGCGGTCGAGCCGGAACCCACCCTGCCCGAGCCGGTCCGGCAGCGGATCGTGGCGTTGACCGCCGCGGTGCTGCCCACCCTGCCCGCCGACGAGGTCCCGGTGCCGCTGCGCCGGGTGGCCAAGTTCGCCCCCAACCGGCGGGCCCGACTGGGCGCGCCGGCGATCGCCGCCCAGCTCACCGCCGACCCCCTGTTCCGGCAGCGGGTCACCGCCCGGGTCCTGGCCGACGCCGGTGACCTCGGCTCGGCCGTCGTCGAGGGCACCGCGCCGGCCGCCGCCGACCCGGTCGAGGTGGCCGCGCTGGCCTACCTGGCCCGGCCCCGTGGCTGGCGGGCGCTGATCGACGCCAGCGGCGCGGCCGTCCGCGCCGAGGCGGACAGCGCGGTCGTCGCCGAGCTGGTCCGCGAGGCCGAGCAGCGGGCCACCCGCGCCGAGCACGACCGGGCGGTCGCCCGGGTCGAGGCCGAGAAGCTCCGCGACGAGCTGGCCCGGGTCCGTGAGGAGCTGGGCCAGCTGCGCGAGGAGTCCCGACAGTTGACCCGCACCCTGCGGGAGACCCAGTCCCGCGAACGGAAGGCCACCGAACTGCTGGCCACCGAGCGGGGCCGCGCCGCACGCGCCAGCGCCGACGTGGACGCCGAGCTGCGCCGCGCCCGCGCCCGGCTCGCCGAGGCGGAGGCCGCCGCCGGGGTGGCCCGGGCCAGCGCCAAGGAGGCCCGTTCGGTCGACGACGCCCGGCTGTGGCTGCTGCTGGAAACCATCGGTCAGGCCGCCGTCGGGCTGCGCCGCGAGCTGGCGCTCGACCCGGTCGACAAGCTCCCCGCCGATTTCGTCGCCGACGCGTTCGCCGAGCAGCCGGGCACCGCCGGGGCCGGCCCGGCCGCCCGCGCCCGCGACACCGACGACCCGGCCCGCCTCGACCAGCTGCTCGCCCTGCCCCGGGCGCACCTGGTGGTGGACGGCTACAACGTCACCAAGCGCGGCTTCGGCGAGATGTCCCTGGAGCAGCAGCGCAAGCGCCTCATCACCGGGCTGGGCGGGATCGCCGCGCAGACCGGCGACGAGGTCACCGTCGTCTTCGACGGCGCCGAACGGATGCACGGGCTGCCGCCCGCCCCACGCGGCGTGCGGGTGCTCTTCTCCCGCAAGGGCGAGACCGCCGACGAGCTGATCCGGCGGCTGGTCCGCGCCGAGCCGGCGGGCCGCCCGGTGGTCGTGGTCTCGTCCGACCGCGAGGTCGCCGACGGGGTACGCCGGCACGGGGCGTACCCGTTGGGGGCCGACTCGCTGCTGCGCCGCCTCGCCCGCTCCTGACGCCGTCCGCGGAGGTGTTCAGCGGCGCCCGCGGTCCCCGCGACTTGCTCCAACGCGACCTGTCGGACGGTGCTTCTGTCCCGCGCTCGGGCCGGTTCGACGCTCGGGCCGCCGCCAGTCAGCTGGTCGGTAGTCGCCGGGCCAGCTCCCGACCCAGGGTGGGATACCCCGATATCGCTGATCTGGAGTGGATCTAGCCCTGAAACGGGCGGTCGGACGGGGTTCCTGTCGTACCCGGTGGTTAGTGTCGATGTCACCGACGGTGCTCGGTCGGCGACGACGGGAGTCGCCCGGGCGCCGCGAGCCGATCAGGAGGCGTGATGCTCATCGACTGCGACGGGTGCGCGAAGCGGGCCGACGGCTGTTCCGGCTGCCCGCTGACCGCCCTGTTCGACGAGACGTCCCCGGCGGCCGGGTTGGTCGCCGCCGAGGTCGAGGCCATCGAGGTGCTCGCCCGAGCCGGCTTCGACGTGGAGGTGCTGGCCGCGCCCGCGCGTCCCGGCGCGGCTCACCGCCCTCCCACCCGCCGGGTCGCCTGAGCGCGACACCGCACTCGGAAGCGCACTTCTCGCGGGCCATAGGATGAGCGGTCACGGCGGGAGGAGCAGCGCAATGAACGGGGTACAACGGTGGTGACGCGGTGACCCCGCGCGGGTGGGCGTTGCTGACGCTGGCCGGGTTGACCGTCGCGCTGCTGGTTATCGCCGCGCTGCTCATTCCGTGGCACCGACCCCCGGCACCGCGTGCCGACCAGCTCGCCGCGCTGCGTGATCTTCCGGCGCAGCAGGTGGCCAAGGGGCGTGAGTTCCGCGCCGCGCTGCGTCCCGGCAGCTACACGGCGCTCGCGGTCGGGCTACTGGTCGCCCTCGCGCTCGGGCTCACCCCGCTGGGCAGCCGCCTCGTCGAGCTGGTGGGCCGGCCGTTCGGTGGGCACTGGGCCGCGCAGGCGGTGCTCGGAGGGTTGGCCGTGGTGCTCGTCGCCGACCTGCTCACCCTTCCGTTCGCCGCCTGGCGGCAGAGCGTGCTGACTCGCTACGGCATGAGCACCAACGGGTGGAGCGGCTGGGTCGTCGACCTGCTCAAGTCGTACGCGGTCAGCGCGGTGATCGGCGCGGTGGCGCTGTTCGGCTTCTACGCGGTGATCCGGCTCGCGCCGCGCTGGTGGTGGGCGTTCGGCGCGGCGGGCGCGGCCCTGCTGGTGGTGCTGCTGTCGTTCGTGCTGCCGGTGCTGGTGGAGCCGGTGTTCAACAAGTTCACCCCGATGGAGCAGGGCCCGCTGCGCACCGAGCTGATGAGCATGGCCGCCCGCGACGGGGTGCCGGTGCGCGACGTGCTGGTCGCCGACGCCTCGCGGCGCACCAGGGCGGTCAACGCGTACGTCTCCGGCCTCGGACCGACCCGCCGCGTGGTCGTCTACGACACGCTGCTGAGCGAGGCGACCCCGGCCGAGGTGACCGCCGTGGTGGCGCACGAGCTGGGGCACGCAAGGGACTCCGACGTCGCGGTCGGCACGCTGACCGGGGCGCTGGGCGCGGCCGCCGCGGTGGTGGCGCTCTACCTGATCGGCTCGTGGGGGCTGCTGCTGCGGTGGGCCGGCGTCGACTCGGTGGCCCATCCCCGCGCGTTTCCGCTCCTCATCGCCCTGGTCACGGTGGCCGGCCTGATCGCCACTCCGGTGCAGGCGCTGATGTCGCGCCGGGTTGAGGCGCGGGCCGACGCGCACGCTCTCACGCTGACCGGTGATCCGGTGGCCTTCGAGTCGATGCAGCGCCGTCTCGGCTCGGTCAACCTGGGCGACCCCGACCCGCCGCGGTGGGAGTACCTCTACTCGGCCTCGCATCCGTCCACCGTGGAGCGGATGGCCGCCGCCCGCGCGTACGCCCGGGAGGCTGGCCGATGAGCCGCACGCTGCTGATCACCAATGACTTTCCGCCCCGCCCCGGCGGCATCCAGTCCTTCGTGCACAACCTCGCGGTGCGTCAGCCGGCCGGCTCGGTGGTCGTGTACGCGTCGAGCTGGCGCGGTGCCGCGAAGTTCGACGCCGACCAGCCGTTCGAGGTCATCCGGGAACGCACCCGGGTGCTGCTGCCCACCCCGCTGATCGCCCGTCGGGCGGCCCGGCTGGCCCGCGCGTACGACTGCGACACGGTGTGGTTCGGCGCGGCGGCCCCGCTGGGGTTGCTCGCCGCCGGTCTGCGTCGCCGGGCGGGCGTACGGCGGGTGGTGGCGCAGACCCACGGCCACGAGGTGGGGTGGGCGGCGCTTCCGGCGGCCCGGCCGGCGCTGCGCCGCATCGGTCGGGGCGTGGACGTCACGACCTACCTCGGCGAGTACACCCGCAGCCGGCTGGCCCGGGTGCTGGACGGGGTGACCGAGCTGCGCCGGTTGGCGCCCGGGGTGGACGTGGACACCTACCACCCGACGGTGGACGGTGAGCAGGTCCGCGCCCGGCTGGGGCTGACCGACCGGCCGGTGGTGGTCTGCGTGTCCCGGCTGGTGCCGCGCAAGGGTCAGGACATGCTGATCCGGGCCCTGCCGGAGATCCGCCGTCGGGTGCCCGACGCGGCGCTGCTGATCGTCGGCGGTGGGCCGTACCGGGCGACGTTGGAGAAGCTGGCCCGGCAGACCGACGTGGAACGCGACGTGGTCTTCACCGGGTCCGTGCCCTCGGCCGAGCTGCCGGCGCACTACGCGGCCGGCGACGTGTACGCGATGCCGTGCCGCACCCGCAATCGCGGCCTCGACGTGGAGGGGCTGGGCATCGTCTACCTGGAGGCGTCCGCGACCGGCCTGCCGGTGGTGGCCGGTGACTCCGGGGGCGCGCCGGACGCGGTCCGCGAGGGCGAGACCGGTTACGTGGTACGCGGGCGGGACGTCGCGCAGCTCGCCGACCGGGTGAGCCGGCTGCTCGCCGACCGGGACCTGGCCCGCCAGTTGGGCGCGGCCGGCCGGGCGTGGGTGGAGCGGGAGTGGCGCTGGGAGGCGCAGGCGCAGCGGATGGCGGCACTGCTCGCCGGCTGACCGCAGGGGCGCTCAGGTGGAGGGCGCCCGGGGCGGCGCGTAGCGCGGCACGTACTCCTGGCCGGTGAGCCGCTGGATCGCCGCCATGACCTCGTCGGTGACGACCCGGATGTCCCGTGGCCCGTCGATTCGGCCGGCGACCGGGATCGCTGGGCCGAACCGCAGGGTGACCGGGTGTCGGCGGGGCAGTCGCGCGTCGACCGGCAGTACCTCGACGGTGCCGAGCACGCCCACCGGGATGATCGGCACCTCGGCGTCGCGGGCCAGCCGGGTCATGCCGGTCCGACCCCGGTAGAGCCGCCCGTCGGGGGAGCGGGTGCCCTCCGGGTAGATGGCGACGAGGCCGCCGGAGCGCAGCACCGGCACGGCGGCGTCGAGGGCGGTGAGGGCGGCCCGGCCGCCGGCGCGTTCGACCCGGATGGCACCCATGCCGTTGACGATGCGCCGGCTGAGCCAGCCGCGCGGACCTCGGCCGGTGAAGTACTCGGCCTTGGCCCAGAACGTCACGTGCCGGGGTGTCAGGCAGCCGAGGAACAGCTCGTCGGCGACGGACAGGTGGTTGCCGGCGAGGATCGCGCCGCCGTGCCGGGGCAGGTGCTCCAGCCCTTCCACGCGGGGCTGCCAGCCCACCCGCAGGGTGGTGCCGACGGTCAGCTTGCCGAGGTCGTACAGCAGCGGCACGTGTCCTCCAGGGTTCAGTGCGGGGCGGGGCCGAGGTGGGCGTCGAGCGTGGCGCGCAGCAGGGCCTCGTCGTCGGTGACGCCGGTCGCCAGCGGCAGGCTGCCCCAGGCCCAGAGCTGGGCGATGCCGTGCAGGTTGGCCCAGAGCGCGCCGGCCAGGACCGGGGCGGGCGCGTCGGTCGGCCGGCGTAGCCGCACCACCAGGTCGGCGAGGACGGCGAACAGCGGCAGGCTCGTCTCGCGGAGCCGCGGCCGGCCGCTGGCCAGCAGGTCGTGCCGGAACATCAGCTCGAACATGCCGCGGTGCGCCGCCGCGAAGTCCAGGTACGTCCGGGCCAGGGCCGTCAGTTGGGTACGTGGGTCCGGGCCGACGTCGCGCATCGTCTTCTCGACGCGGGCGGTGAGGTCGGCGAAGCCCTCCCGGGCGATGGCGGAGAGCAGGTCGACGTGGGTGGGGAAGTAGCGCCGCGGAGCGCCGTGCGAGACCCCGGCCCGGCGGGCGATCTCGCGCAGCGACACCGCCGACTGTCCCTCGGTCAGCACCAGGTCCACCCCGGCGGCCACCAGTCGGGCCCGCACGCCCGCCTCCTCGCTCATAGACACTGTCTACCAGAGTTGCGTAGACGGCGTCTACCGCCGGCCCGGGTGAGCTGTGGCCAGGGTGAGCTGTGGCCCGGGTGAGCTGTGGCCGGGATGAGACCCGGGCGTGTCCGCACCCGGTGACCCTCGGCCCGTCGAGCATGATGCCTCAGTGGCATCTAGATGACTGTGCGGCATCACGCCCGCACGTCCGGCCACGTCCGGCCACGTCCGGCCGCCGGGCGGCTACGCAGGGCTCAGCGGATGCGGGCCAGAATGCGATCGGCCGGGGCCGGCCGCCCGAAGTGCCAGCCCTGCGCCGCGTCACAGCCGATCGCCCGCAGCCGTTCGGCCTGCCCGGCGGTCTCCACACCCTCGGCCGTCACCGTCAGATCCAGCGCGTGCGCCAGCGAGACCAGCGAGGCGAGGATCCGCTCGTCGGTGCGCCCGACCGCCGGCGAGCGCAGCCCGGCCACGAACTCCCCGGCCACCTTCAACTCGGTCACCGGCAGGTCCCGAAGGTACGCGAGGTTGCTGTAGCCGGTGCCGAAGTCGTCGATGGCGATCCGCACCCCAAGGTCGGCCAGCACCCGCAGGGCGCGGACCGGCTCCTCGGCGGTGCTCATCATCGTGCTCTCGGTGATCTCCAGCTGGAGCCGCTCCGGTGGCAGCCCGGTCTGCCGCAGCAGGGCCAGCACGTCCTGCACCAGCCCGGGTCGATGCACCTGCCGGACGGCCAGGTTGACGCTCACGAACGGCGCCTGGGCGCCGCCGGCCGACCACGCCTCGGCCTCCCGGCACGCCTCGGCCAGCACCCACCCGCCCAGTTGCACGATCAGGCCGGTCTCCTCGGCCAGCCCGATGAAGCTGTCCGGTCGCAGCACCCCCAGCTCCGGGTGGCGCCACCGGACCAGCGCCTCCACGCCCAACAGCCGGCCGTCCCGCAGCGACGTCAGCGGCTGGTAGTCGAGGTAGAACTCGCCCCGCTCCAGGGCGGCCGGGATGGCCGCGGAGAGCGCGTACCGGGCCAGTTCGCGCCGGCTGCGTTCGGCGTCGTAGAGCGCCCAGCGCGCCCCGCCGGCCGCCTTCGCCCAGTGCAGGGTCGCGTCGGCGGCCCGCATCAGGTCGCTCGGGTTGGCGCCGGCCACCTGGCGCTCGACGATGCCGATGCTCGCCGAGACCTGCAGCTCGTGCCCGTCGACCGACGCCGGCGTGCGCACCGCGGCCAGTGCCGTCTCGGCCACCTTCACCATGTCGTCGGTGCCACCGGTGCCGTCGACCAGGATGACGAACTCGTCGCCGCCGAGCCGGGCCACCAGGTGCTCGCCGAGGTCCTGGCACAGCCGTTCGGCCACCATCGTCAACAACCGGTCGCCGACCTGGTGCCCCAGGGTGTCGTTGACGACCTTGAACCGGTCCAGGTCGAGGAAGCACACCCCGACCCGCTGCGCCCCCCGGCCCGGCTCGTTGAGGGCGGCGGTGAGCCGCTCGGTGAACAGCGTCCGGTTCGGCAGGCCGGTCAGCGGGTCATGCGTCGCCTGGTGGCGGAACCGCGCCTCGCTGGCCCGCAGCGCCCGCTCCGCCTGCGTACGCGCCACCATGGCGGCCCGGCGGATCGACTCCTGCTCGTCGAGGGTCCGGTCGCGCAGCGCACGGGCGTACCCGGTCGCCACGGCGGCCAGCAGCCGCGCCATCCGGTCCTCGACGTCCTCGGCCACCAGACCCAGGTCGCGTACCAGCCGGAGTTGGATGACCTCGACGGTACGGCCCAGCCCCTCCGCCGAGGCGATGTGCGCGCCGACCAGTTCGGCGCCGACCCGGTGCCCGGCACGCAGGTCGAACGGCTCGGCCAGCAGCGCGCCGGCCAACTGGCCGGTGAGCCGGTGCAGCAGCGCCTCGAGCTGCGCCTGCGTCATCGGCAGGTAGCTGGTGCCGGAGACCGCCTTCGCCCAGGCCCGCGCGAAGGTGCTCGGGCGGGACGCCGCCTCGGGCGATTCAGCCACCGAGTCGCCCGACGCCGCCCATGAAGACCGCCCGCTCGGCGTCCTCGGCGCTGTCCGGGGTGTCCGGCCGCCACTGCGGCACCCACACCACACCCGGGTCGAGAAGCTCGAACCCGTCGAACAGCGCGGTCAGCTCGGCGCGGCTGCGGATCCAGAGTGGGCTGTCGGTACGCCGGTAGACCCGTTCCGCCTCCGCCCGCTCGTCGGCGCTGCGCCCGTCGTCGCTGGCCTGCGACAGCACCAGGTAGCTGCCGGGGGCCAGGGCGTCGCGCAGGGTCGCCAACAGCTCCGCGGGCCGGTCGTCGTCGGAGACGAAGTGCAGCACGGCCACGATCATCACGGCCACCGGCTGGCTCAGGTCGAGCAGCTTGCGGACCTCCGGGTGGTTCAGGATGGCCTCCGGGTGCCGCAGATCCTCCTGTACGACCACCGCGCGGTCGTTGCCGGCCAGGATCTCCCGGCTGTGCGCCACCGCCACCGGGTCGACGTCCACATAGACCACCCGCGACTCCGGGTCGATCCGCTGGGCGATCTCGTGCACGTTGCCGACCGTGGGGATACCCGAGCCGATGTCCAGGAACTGCCGGATGCCGGCCTCGGTCAGGTGGTGCACCGCCCGGCGCAGGAACGCCCGGTTGGCCTGGGCCATCAGCGGCGCCTCCGGCACCGCCGCCACCATCGCCTGGGCCGCGGCCCGGTCGGCGGCGAAGTTGTGCGAGCCGCCGAGGTAGTAGTCGTACATCCGGGCGACGCTCGGACGCTCGATGTCGATGGTGTCGGGTGCCCAGTCCGGCCGCTGCATACGCTCACCCCTCGAGTCGGCGTCGCGGGCATCGCCGCCCGCGCGGGTATTGTGCCCCCGACGTGCCCGCCAGACCATAGCGTGCCGTCAGGTTGCTCGCCGACGTCGGTCGATACGCGAAGGTCCGCGCCGGCGGTGAGCTGGCGCGGACCTTCGGTGCGGCGTCCCGCTCGACGAGCGGGGGCCGGTCAGAACTTCGGGGCGTCGGGCGCCTCGAGCAGGCCGAGCCGCAGCGCCGTCATCAGCGCCTGCGCCCGGTTGGCCGCGCCGAGCTTCTCGTAGAGCTTGGAGATGTGGGTCTTGGCCGTGGACTCGCTGACGAACAGCTGCTTGGCGATGCCGGCCACGCTCATCCCGTCGGCGAGCAGCCGCAGCACCTGACCCTCGCGGGGGGAGAGCTGCGGACCCGACGGGGCGAGGCGGCGCTTCATCGCCTCGGCCAGATCGGCGGCGGTGAACGCGCTGGGGGAGGAGGCGGCGTGCCGGGCGGCGGCCACCACCTCGTCGGCCGGCGCGGTCTTCGGTACGAAGGCACTCGCACCGGCCTCCAGGGCGCCGAAGAGCTGATCGTCGCCCGCGTACATGGTCAGCACCACGATGCCCATCGACGCGCTGGACTTGCGCAGCGCGCGGGTGGCCTCCAGGCCGCTGCCGTCGGGCAGCCGCAGGTCCATGATCACCACGTCCGGCTGCAGGGCGCCGGCCTGGCGTACACCCTCTGCCGCCGTGGCGGCCTCACCGACGACCTCGAACTGCCGGTCGCGCTCGAACGCGTGCCGCAGGCCCTTGCGAATCAGGTCGTGATCGTCGACAAGGAGGACCTTGGTGCGGGTGGCCGGTGTCGGACTTGTGGTCATCCTCGGGTTACTCCCCTTCTGGTGCTGCGCTGTCACGCACGTTATCTCGCCGGGACGAGGTGCCGAGAACCACCGCCACGGTCGTGCCGCTCGGTTGCCGCGGCCTGATCTCCAACCGGCCCCGGATACGTTCCGCCCTCTCGGCCATGATCGCAAGACCGTACCGCCCGTCGGGGCGCTGGTCAGCCATCCCCTGACCGTCATCCGACACTTCTATTTGCGCGTACGGGGGGTCCACCTCACACGTGACCCACAGATTGGACGCCCCGGCGTGCTTGCGCGCGTTGGTCACCGCCTCCTGCGCGATGCGCAGCAACTCGGCCTCGGTGGCCGCCGGCAGTCGCGCCGTGGACTCGTCCAGCGACAGATGCACGCGCAGCCCGCCGGAGGCGCCCACCGTGCGCGCGTACTCGGCGATCGCCGCGGCCAGTCCGCCCTGGCGGTCCACCTCGCTGCGCAGCTCGAAGAGGCTCAACCGCAGCTCGGTGATCACCCGGGTCACCTCGCCGCGCAGCGTCCGCAGCGCCTCGGCGGTCTCGTCGGCGTCGTCGAAGACGGTGGCCAGGGCGTTGTCGATGCCGTAGCCGACCATCACCAGCTCCTGCGCCACCCCGTCGTGGATCTCCCGGGCCAGCCGCTGCCGCTCCTCGTTGGTGGCCAGCGAGCGGACCTCGTCGAAGAGCAGCGCCGCCTCCAGTCGCAGCGCCGCCGGCCGGGTCAGCCCGGTCACCCGCGACACCACCGGCGGCGGGTACGCCTGCGCGACGTCCGCCTCCAGCACCACCAGCCCCACCGTGCGCACACCGGCGACCAGCGGAACGATCAGCGCGGAGACGTCCCCGCCGCGGTGGGTACGCGACTGCGACCGGGCGGCCGTCGTGGCCTGCTGGCTGGCCCAGGCGTCGGCGATCGCCGAGTCCGCGTCGAGCGTCGTCTCCCAGTCCACCCGGTCCACCCCGGCCTGGGCGAGCACCACGAGCCGGCCGCCTCCGCTGGCCGACAGCACCGCGCCCCGGTCCGCCCGGGCCACCGTACGCAGCTCCTCCAGCAGGTGCTCGGAGATGCCGCCCGGGTCCAGGGTCGCCCCGGGCAGCTGCCGGGCGACGGTGCGCAGCTGGGTCAGCAGTCGGGTCGCCTCGGCGTACGGCTGGGGCTTGCCCTCGCCGCGGACCGCCATCACCCGGTGCAGGGTGCCGGCCGCGTACAGCCCCAACGCGGCCAGGATCAGCCACTGCGCGCAGACCGCCAGGTAACCCGGTTGGCCGAGCTGGCGGCCCCCGCCGACCTCGGTCAACGCGCCGCTGACCAGCAGGGTGGCGGCGGTGACGGCGAGCAGGGCGGCGCCCTCGGAGAAGCGGCGGCGCAGCGCGGTGACGGTCACCGGGACGGCCAGGTAGGGCAGCACCGCCGACGCGCCCAGGCCGTCGACCGTGCCACCGATGGACGCCACCGCGGCGACCTGGCTCGCGGCCAGCCCCAACACGACCACCTCGGCCACCCGGCTCAGCGGGCCGATCAGCCGGTGCTGCGGGGCGAGCAGGGACGGCAGCCCGGCGACCGCCAGCAGCGCGATCCACCACAGCTGGGTGACGTCGTGGGTGGCGAAGAGGGTCAGGACGGCGACCAGCGCCAGCATCACCACGCGGGCGGCCGCGGCGAGGGGATGCGGGTGCGGTGCGGCGGTTGTGGATGCGGGCACGTGACGGATGGTAGTCAGCCCCGATAGATATCGGCGATTTCTGCCGCGTACGTCTTGTGGACGACCTGCCGCTTGACCTTGAGCGACGGGGTCAACTCGCCGGTGGCCTCGGTGAAGTCGCGCGGCAGAACCCGGAACTTCCTGATCGACTCCGCCCGGGAGACGTCCTGGTTCGCGGTGTCGACCGCGGACTGGACCTGCGCGAGCAGCCCTTCATGTTCGCGCAGTTGGTCGACCGAGGTGTCTGCGGGCAACCCGGCCGCCTGGAGCCACTGTGGCAGTGCCTCCTCGTTGATGGTGACCAGCGCCCCGATGAACGGCCGATGGTCGCCGACGACGACGCACTGGCTGATCAACGGGTGCGCCCGGACCGCGTCCTCCAGCGCACCTGGGGCGACGTTCTTGCCGCCCGCGGTCACGATCAGCTCCTTCTTGCGGCCGACGATGCTGAGGTAGCCGTCGTCGTCGAGCTGACCAAGGTCGCCGGTGCGGAACCAGCCGTCGCTGCTGAGCGCCTCGGCGGTCGCCGGCTCGTTGTGCCAGTAACCCTGAAAGACCAGCTCACCGGAGACCAGGATCTCGCCGTCGTCCTCGATCCGTACGGTCACGCCGGGCAGCGGACGACCGACGGTGCCGATCCGGGTGCCGGTGGGCAGGTTCACCGCGACCGCGGGCGAGGTCTCGGTCAGCCCGTAGCCCTCCTGAATGGTCACCCCGACGCCGCGGAAGAAGTGGCCGAGCCGGGCACCGAGCGGCGCGCCGCCCGAGAACGCGTCCCGGCACCGGCCGCCGAGCGCGGCTCGCAACTTGCCGTAGACCAGCCGGTCGAAGACGGCGCGCTGGGCGCGCAGCGCGATGCCGGGCCCGCGCGGCGTCTCCAGAGCCTCGCTGTACGCGATGGCGACCTGCTCGGCTCGCGCGAAGATCGCGCCCCGGCCGTCGGCTTCGGCCTTCTGCTTCGCCGTGTCGTAGACCTTCTCGAACACCCGGGGCACGGCGAGCACAAAGGTCGGCCGGAACTCCCGCAACTCGGCGGCGAGGTTCGTGGTGTCGGCGCAGTGTGCCAGCGTGGCCCGGATCTGCACCACGCCGATCTGGACCAGCCGGGCCAGGGCGTGCGCCAGCGGGAGGAAGAGCAGGGTGGACGCGCCCGCGTTGAACAGGTTCGGCAGCACCGGCACCGTGTTGGCGATGTCGGCGTACATGTTGCGGTGGGTGAGCACGCAGCCCTTGGGTCGCCCGGTGGTGCCGCTGGTGTAGATGACGGTGGCGAGGTCGTCGGCGCGGATCGCCGTGCGGCGCCGTTCGACCTCGGCCAGCTCGACCGGGGCACCGGCGGTGACCAGCTCGTCGACCCCGCCGAGGTCGATCTGCCAGACGTGGTCCAGCTCGGGCAGCCGGTCCCGTACGCCGGCGACCAGGTCGGCGTGCCGGGCGGTCTCCACCACGACGGCGACCGCGCCGGAGTCGGCGAGGATCCACGCGGCCTGCTCGGCGCTGGACGTCTCGTAGATCGGCACGGTGACCGCGCCGGTCGCCCAGATGGCGTAGTCCAGCAGCGTCCACTCGTAGCGGGTGCGGCTCATCAGCCCGACCCGGGCACCCGGCTGGATGCCGGCGGCGATCAGCCCGCGGGCGACCGCCGCCACCTCGTCGCGGAACTGCAGGCAGGTCACCTCGGCCCAGGCGGTGCCGTCGGTGGTCGTGCTGCGGCGGGCGAATTGGACCGTGTCCGGCGCGACCTCGGCGTTGTCCCAGACTGGATCGGTGAGGTTGGCCGCGTCGCCAACGGTGACGATCGGCGGAACGGAGAACTCGCGCACCTGCACTCCTTCGTGCTCGCACTGGCCGGGCCGGCCGCCACGACGGGCGTCGGCTCAGTCGAAACCTACCCGCCGGGGGCGGCACGCCGTATGGGTGGTACCCGCCGGGTAGCCTCCCCCCATGGCGGACTCCTCCACCCAGTCGATCATCATCGGCGCGTCACCGGACCGGGTGACGGCGGTCATTTGCGACTTCCCGCGCTACCCGGAGTGGACCGAGGCGGTGCGCCGCGCCGAGGTCGTCGAGGAGTACGAGGACGGCTACGCCAGCCAGGTGCGGTTCACCATCGACGCCGGGGTGATGGCCGACGAGTACGTGCTCGCCTACGAGTACGCCGAGGATCTGTCCCGCGTCGAGTGGCACCTGGTCGCGCCGTCGAAGATGCAGAAGACCCAGCGCGGTTCGTACGACGTGGTGGGTAACCCGGACGGCAGCACCACGGTGACCTACACCCTCGAGGTCGAACTGTCCGTGGGCATGCTCGGCATGTTTCGGCGCAAGGCCGAAAAGATGATCATGGACACCGCGTTGAAGCAGCTCAAGCACCGGGTAGAAGCATCCGGTGCAGCGCAGTGACGCGTCCGGCGGCAGGGTGGAGGAGCCGAGGGTGAGCGGCACGGATCCGGGTTCGGCCCGGGAAGAGGCGGAACGGCTGGTCGCCACCCTGCTCGCGGGCGCGCGGTTGGCCTCCGCGGGGTCGACGGGCGGCGCGTTCGGCCCGCTGGGCGGACTGCTGGCGGGTGTCCTCGGTCACAGTGGCACCCCGGACGCCCGGTCCCATGGGGGCGGCGGTTTCGCCACCGGTTCGGCCGAATGTTGCGTCTGTCCGGTCTGTCGGGGCATCGCCGCGTTGCGCGACCCGAGTCCGGAATTCGCCGAACGGCTGGCCACCGGCGCCGGTGACCTGGCGGCGGGCGTGGCCAGCCTGCTGCGCGCGTTCTCCCCGCCGGAGCCGCCCACGGCGAGGGCACCCGAGTCCTCCGCGCCGGCCCGGCCGGTACCCACCCCGAGCACCGACGACGAGGTCCCACAGTCCGCCCCCGCCGACCGGTCCACCGACACCGACCACGAGCACGTGTGGCGCGATGCCACCCGCACCGGGCATGATTCTCAGCCGGCGCCGGAGCGGGATGTCTGGTCGGTCGCCACCCGGACGGCGGACCCACCCGCCCCGGCCACCACACCACCCGTCGACGACGCCGGGCCGGTGGCCGCACCGGCACCGACCAACCGACCGGTGGTGCCCGCGACGCGGGTGCCCGACGACGCCGGTGCGGACGCACCGGGCGACGGCGCCTGACCGCGGGACATCCCGACCCGGACCGACATGCCGTCGGCGCGCGGGCCGGACAGCACAGCAGAGGGGGGCGGCAGCGGTGACGCTGACCATCGGAGTCGACGTCGGTGGCACGAAGGTGGCCGGCGGTGTCGTGGACGACACCGGCACGGTCCTCGTGCAGACCCGACGGGACACTCCCGCCGATGACGTCGGCAAGACCCGCGACGTCATCATCGAACTGGTCGGCGAACTCGCTGCCGGGCGGACGATCGAGGCCGTCGGGATCGGCGCGGCCGGCTGGATCGACGCCACCCGCTCGACCGTGCTCTTCGCCCCGAACCTGGCCTGGCGCGACGAGCCGCTGCGCGAGTACGTGAGCGCCGCGGTCGGTCTGCCGGTGATCGTCGAGAACGACGCCAACGTCGCCGCCTGGGCCGAGTTCCGCTACGGCGCGGCCCGCGACGCCGACGACTCCATGGTCATGTTCACCATCGGCACCGGCGTCGGCGGCGGCATCGTCCTCGGCGGCGAGCTGATGCGCGGCGCACACGGCGTCGCCGCGGAGCTGGGCCACATGCTGGCCGTGCCGGACGGGCACCAGTGTGGCTGCGGGCGGCTGGGCTGCATCGAGCAGTACGCCAGCGGCAGCGCCCTGGTCCGCTTCGCCCGCGCCGGCGCCCGACAGGAGCCGAACCGGGCCACCGCGCTGCTGGACCTGGCCGGCGGGGAGGCCGAGGCGATCACCGGGCACATGGTGACCGCGGCCGCGCAGGGCGGCGACCCGATCTCCGCCGAGGCGTTCGCGCAGATCGGCCGGTGGCTGGGCACCAGCCTCGCCGACATGGCGCAGATCCTCGACCCGCAGACCCTGGTGGTCGGCGGTGGTGTGATCGACGCCGGTGACCTGCTGCTCGGCCCGACACGTCGCTCGTACCTCGACGCGCTGGCGCAGCGCGGCCGCCTGCCGGTGGCCGAGGTGCTCCCCGCCGAGCTGGGCAACAGCGCCGGGGTGATCGGCGCCGCCGACCTGGCCCGGCGGATCTGAGGCGGGCACCGATGGGTGAGGCTGCCGGCGTACCACTGCGCGTGGTGTCGTACAACATCCACAGCCAGCGCGACGACACCGCCGCACTGGCGGCGGTGGTCCGGGCCGCGAGGCCGGACGTGGTGATCGTGCAGGAGGGGCCGCGCCGGTTCCGGTGGCGGCAGAAGTCCGCCACGCTGGCCGAGTCGTTCGGGCTGGTGGTGGCCGCCGGTGGACTACCCGCGCTGGGCAACCTGCTGCTGACCAGCCTGCGCGTCCAGGTGCGGGGCACCCGCTGTCAGCGGTTCCCGCTGACCCCCGGCCGGCACCTGCGCGGTGCGGCGTACGCCGAGTGCCGCGTCGCCGACGCCCGGTTCACCCTCGCCGGCTCGCACCTGTCCACCGACCCGGCGGAGCGTCCCGCGCAGGCCGCCGAGTTCAAGCGTGGGCTGGACGCGGCGACCAGCCCGGTGCTGGCCGGCGCCGACCTCAACGAGGGTCCGGACGGCCCGGCCTGGGCGACGGTGGCGCGCGGGCTGACCGACGCCGCGGTGGCCGCCGACCGGGCGGAGCGGCTCACCTACTCCTGCGCCGACCCGCGCCGGCGCATCGACGCGCTCTTCGTCGACCCACGGATCACCGTGGTCGACTACGACGTGGTGGACACCGAGCAGACCCGCCGTGCCAGCGACCACTTCCCGGTCCTGGTCGACCTGCTGCTGCCCACCGACGGCTGACCCCGACCCCGCCCCGACCGTCGAAGTCTCCGGCGCAGGACTGGACATCCGGCTCCGTTGTGGAGAGGATTTCGCGGCGACCGGCACGCCTGCCGTACCAAAAGGAGATGTCCCCGGTGTCCACCTCCACCGACCACGGCCGGCCCGACCCGGAAGCGACCTCGGCCGCGGCGAGCCGTGACGGCCGCCCGGTCTCCGACCGGGGCGACACGGTCTGCGTCATCGGGGCCGGGGCCAGCGGCCTGACGGCCATCAAGAATCTGCGCGAGCACGGGTTCGGCGTGGACTGCTACGAGCGGGAGACGGGCGTCGGCGGCGCCTGGAACTGGCGGCACGACCGCAGCCCGGTGTACGCCAGCACCCACCTGATCTCGTCGAAGCCGTTCACCCAGTTTCCCGACTTCCCGATGCCGGACTCCTGGCCGGACTACCCGCACCACGGTCAGGTGCTGGCGTACTTCGAGCGCTACGCCGACCACTTCGACCTGCGGTCGCACATCTGGTTCGGCACCGAGGTCATCCGTGTCGAGCCCGCCGAGGGGGATCGGTGGGACGTGACCACCCGCTCCACCGGCGGGTACGGCCCGGAGCGCACCTCCCGCTACGCTGCCGTGCTGATCGCCAACGGCCACAACTGGTCGCCGAAGCTGCCCCGCTACGAGGGCCTGGAGCAGTTCCGGGGCGAGATCATGCACGCCTCGTCCTACAAGGACCCGGCGCAGCTGCGCGGCAAGCGGGTGCTGGTCGTCGGCGCCGGCAACACCGGCTGCGACATCGCCGTCGAGGCCGCCCAGCAGGCGTCGCGCTGCTGGCACTCCACCCGGCGCGGCTACTGGTACGCGCCGAAGTACGTGCTGGGTCGCCCGGCCGACCAGGTCAACGACGCGCTGCTGGCGCTGCGGGTGCCGTTGCGGATGCGGCAGTGGCTCTACCACTGGACGCTGCGGCTGACCGTCGGTGACCTGACCCGCTTCGGCCTGCCCAAGCCCGACCACCGGGTGTACGAGACGCACCCCATCGCGAACAGCCAGCTTGTGTACTACGTGGGCCACGGCGGGATCGGCCCGGTGCCGGACATCGCCGCCTTCCACCCGTACGCGGTGGAGTTGACCGACGGCCGTGAGATCGACCCCGAGGTGGTCATCTTCGCCACCGGCTACCTGCCGCGGTTCGAGTTCCTCGACGCGTCGGTGTTCGCCGACAGCGCCGGGGCGGGCCGGCCCACGCTGTGGCTCAACGCGTTCACCCCGGGGCATCCGACGCTGGCGGTGGCCGGTCTGGTGCAGCCGGACTCCGGGATATTCACCCTGTCGCACTGGCAGACGGTGCTGTTCGCGCGGGTGTTGCAGGCCCGCCGGGACCGACCCGAACGGGCCGCCGCGTTCGCGTCTCGGGTGCGCGAGCGGGCCGGGGAGCGGTACTCCGGGCAGGTCAAGGAGAGCAGCCGGCACTGGTTCGAGGTCGGCCACGCCGACTACCTGCGCGCCGTCCAGCGCGCCCTGCACGACCTGGAGGCCAAGTGAGCGGCGGGTCGCACAGTTGCGAGCGAGAGGCGGAACGGTGACCGAGCTGCGGATCATGCGGGGGCGGGAGTGGGCGCGGCCGGTCCGCCCGGCGCGGCGTGAGGTGCTCAGCGCCGTCCCCGAGGTGGAGGAGGGGCGCCCGCCGCTGCTCTTCGTCCCCGGTTTCGGCCACGGCGCGTGGGCGTTCGCCGAGCACTGGCTGGGGCACGCCGCGTCGCGCGGGTTCCCGGCGTACGCGGTGAGCCTGCGCGGGCACGGCGGCAGCGAGCCGGCGCCGGAGGCGACGCTGCGGGCGTACGCCCACGATGTGGTCCAGGTGGCGGCGGGCCTGCCGCGCCAGGCGGTGCTGGTGGGGCACGGCGCCGGGGCGCTGGTGGTGGCGCACGCGATGGCCCGCTACCCGGCGCGGGGCGCGGTGCTGGTGGCACCGGTCTTCGGCGGGTGGGGGGTGCTGGGGGCGGCGCTGCGCCGCAACCCGGCCGGCACGCTGCCGGCGGTGTTCGGCGGGCCGTTGCGGCTCAGCCGGTCGCAGCTGTTCAGCCGCGAGTTGCCCGACGAGGAGGCCCGCCGACACGTTGGGCGGCTCGGTCGGGCCGGCCGGCGGGCGCAGTGGGCGCTGCTGGGCGAGCCGGAGGCCGAACCGGCCGTGGGCGCGCCGCCGGTGCTGGTGCTGGGCAGCCCGGACGACCGGGTGGTGCCGTCGTCGACGTTGACCCGGGTGGCCCGCCGGTACGGGTCGGCCCCGCTGCTCTTCCCCGGCATGGGGCACGACCTGATGCTGGACGCGCGGTGGGTGGAGCCGATCGACGCGATCCTGGACTGGTTGGAGAAGGCGCCCGCCGCGCACTGAACTGACCGGCCGACGGCCGGTCAGCCGCCGGCGTGCTGGGTGGCGGAGGTGGCCCGGGTCGCCGGCCGCGGCACCCGCACGGTGTCGTCCCCGCTGGTCAGGCGGCTGACCAGGGCGCCGTTCTCGTCCAGCGCGCTGAGGTAGGAGCGCGCCCAGGCCCGGATGTCGTGCTGGTGCAGGTGGGCGCGCATGGCCCGCATCCGTTCGGTGACGTCGGCCGGGCTGGCCCGCAGCGCCGCGCGCAGCCCCTGCTTGAGCCCCTCCAGGTCGTGCGGGTTGACCAGGTACGCCTGGGACAGCTCCGCGGCCGTGCCGGCGAACTCGCTGAGCAGCAGCGCGCCGTCGTCGTCGACCCGGGCGGCGACGTACTCCTTCGCGACGAGGTTCATCCCGTCGCGCAGCGGGGTCACCGCCATCACGTCGGCGATCCGGTAGAGCGCGGCCAGCTCGGCCCGGTCGAAGGGCTGGGTGAGGTAGTGGATGGCCGGTTCGCCGACCCGGCCGAACTCGCCGTTGATCCGGCCGACCTCACGTTCGATCCGTTCGCGCAGGATCTGGTACTGGCCGACGCGTTCCCGGCTGGGCATGGCGACCTGCACGAGGACCGTGTCGCGGACCTTGACGTCGCCGGCGGCGAGCAGCTCGCTGTACGCCTTGAGCCGCTGCTCGATGCCCTTGGTGTAGTCCATCCGGTCGACGCTGAGGATGACCTGTCGGGGGTCGCCGAGATCCTGACGGAGCCGGCGGGCGCGGGCGGCCACGTCGGGGCGGGCGGCGAGGGCGGCCATCTCGGCGGTGTCGATGGAGACCGGGAACGCGCCGATGCGCACCACCCGGTCGTCGACACCGATCCGCCGGTCGGTGGCCGGCAGTTCCAGGACCCTCGTGACGAGCTGGGCGAAGTTGTGCGCCGCCTGGACCCGCTGGAAGCCGACGAGATCCGCGCCGAGCATGCCGCGCAGCAGTTCGGCGCGGCGGGGCAGCTGCATGAACAGCTCCGGCGGCGGGAACGGCACGTGCAGGAAGAACCCGATGCGCAGGTCGGGCCGCAGCGCCCGCAGCAGGCCGGGGACCAGTTGCAGGTGGTAATCCTGCACCCAGACCACCCCGCCCTGCTCGGCCACCTCCGCGGTCGCCTCGGCGAAGCGCTGGTTGACCCGCTGGTACGCCTCCCACCACCGGCGGTGGTGCTGGGGCTGTTCGACGGAGTCGTGGTAGAGCGGCCAGAGGGTGGCGTTGGCGAATCCCTCGTAGTGGTCGCGGAGGTCGTCCTGGCTGAGCGCGACGGTGTGCATGCGGACGCCGTCCACGTCGGGGAGGGCGGGGGCGGGCCCGGTGCCGCCGGCCCAGCCGACCCAGGTCGCCGGGGTGTGCCGTAGCAGCGGGTGCAGCGCGCTGACCAGCCCACCGGGGCTGCGCCGCCACTCGCAGGCCCCGTCGGGGGCCTGATTGTCGTCGATGGGGAGGCGGTTGGCGACCACCACGAGGGAACTCTGTCGCATCTCGGGCATTCCGATCAGCAGAGGACTGACCGCCACGAGCAGGAGAAAACCGGTCAGCCAGCGGGGGAAGTGACGTACAGCGGTATTCCTACTGACAGTAAGTTACACCACTGTTACGCCCCGGGCGGGGCGGCGTCGTCCCGCGATGCGGGCCGGAATCAGACGACGGCGCCGTTGTCCGGGTCGTCGTCTTCCTCGTCGCCGGGGCGCAGCCGCCAGATCAGCGTGACGAAACCGGCCAGGATGCCGGTGAACCCGAACAGGGTGACCGCCGAGCGGTCCACCGGGAGCAACGACGGGAAGAGGAAGAGCACGAACCCCACCACGACCGCGAGGACGCCGACCACCGCGTACTTGGAGATCCGGGGAAGCGGCGGAGGTGGCGGCGGGTGGTAACCCTCGTCGTCCTCGTCGTCGGGCAGATCGGCGCCGAACGTGTCCAGCCCGTCCAGCAGCGACGGCTCGTCCGGCCGGGTGCCCCGACCGACCGAGATCCCGGAGATGTCGGTGGCGGACGGCAGCCGGCGGACGTCGGTGGCCGTCGGACCGGCCTCGTCGCCGCCGGTGCGGGCCAGCGGACCGGCGGCCGGCTCGTCCCGGGTGTCGCGTTCGTCCACGTCCTCGGAGGCCGGCCACGGGTGCTCGCCGACCGTCGAGGTGGTGTGGAAGCCCGCCACGATCCGGGCCCACTCGGCGTCGATGTCCGGCTCGTCACGCGCCGGCGGCTGCTCCGGGGAGGTCTCGTCGGCGAGCTGGGTCAGATAGTCCCGTGCCGTGGTCAGGTGCGAGCGGTCGACGTAGAGCCGGTCGACCGGCCGGGCCGGGACGGTGGTGGTGCGGGTGACCGGGTTGAGGTCGGCCGAGGGTTGCAGGTACGCGGCGATCCCACCGGCGGCCAGCACGTCGAGCAGGTGCTCGCCGACGCGCGGATCGACGTCGCCGACGACGGCGTACTCGCTCGCGTCGAGCCCGTTGTCCCGCCGTCCCCGGCGGGCCCCACCCGCTGACACCCGGACATCCCCCTTAACGCGCCTTCCGGCGCGGCCTGCCTGCCCCGTCGGCGCCCGTCCGCACGCCGTGCTCTGAATCGTGACACGTCAGGGCATGGTTCCGGGAGTGCGTTGTGTCGCGTCTTCCAAAGTCACGGCTACCGCCGCAGGTCGCGGCAGGGCTTCTTTGTCCGTTCTTGCGCGACACGTGCTATCTCGATGATCGTTGGCGGTGGGACGACTCGACGCACCCGCCGCCGCCCTGCCGCACTGCCGGCGATCGATGCGCCCGCCGGCGGCTCTCGTCCGTTGTGGTGCGGGCGCGTGCTTCGTAGGCTCGTCGACACGCTCCCGGGCATGGTGCTGTCGCGGGCACACCACGGAAAGGACGCCGGTGCTCTACTGGCTGCTGAAGTACGTTCTCCTCGGTCCGCTGCTCAAGCTGATCTTCCGCCCGCAGGTGGAGGGCCTGCACCACGTGCCGGCGACCGGCCCGGTGATCCTGGCCAGCAACCACCTCTCCTTCTCCGACTCGATCTTCACGCCGTTGATCATCCCGCGGCGGGTCACCTTCGTGGCCAAGGCCGAGTACTTCACCGGCAAGGGGATCAAGGGCTGGCTGACCAAGCTGTTCTTCGTCGGCACCGGCACCATCCCGGTGGACCGCTCCGGCGGCCGGGCCGCCCGTGCCGCGCTGGACACCCAGTTGCGGGTGTTGCGCGCCGGGGGAGTGGCCGGCATCTACCCGGAGGGCACCCGCTCCCCGGACGGGCGGCTCTACCGCGGCAAGACCGGGGTGGCCCGGCTCGCCCTGGAGAGCGGCGCGACGGTGGTGCCGGTGGCGATGCTCAACGCCGACGAGATCCAGCCGCCCGGCACGCTCATCCCCCGCATCGACCGGGTGCGGATCCGCGTCGGCGCCCCACTGGACCTCTCCCGCTACGCCGGGTCGGCCGGCGACCGGTTCGTCGAACGTGCGGTCACCGACGAGATCATGTACGAGTTGATGGAACTCTCCGGCCGCGAGTACGTCGACATCTACGCGCAGAAGCTCAAGGAGCCGGCCGCCGCCTGAGCCGGCTCAGCAGGCCACCGCCGGCCCGGCCGGGCTGATCGGCCGCCCCGCCAGACCCAGCAGGCCGGGAGCGTCGTTGCGCAGCGCGAAGGTGCGTACCTCGGCGCGTGGCGCCCGCGCGTCCACCGTGTCGCCGGCGCGGGTCAGCTCCGCCGCCGCGAGCGCCAGCGCCAGTACCCGGTCACTGACGTCGGGAATCCGCCCGTACGTCTCGGCGGCGGCCAGGTGCAGCTCGGCCGAGCGCCGGTGGTCGCCGTCGGCGGCGGCCAGGGCCGCCGTCACGGTCCGCAGCGCCGCCTCCGACCAGGGCGTGCGATGCCCGACCCGGCCCAGCATCGCCCGGACCCGCACCGCCGCGTCCCGGCCGGCCAGGGCTGCGGCGTACGCGGCCGCCGCGATCCACTCCCCGCTGGCCAGGGCCGGCACCGCCGACCAGGACCGGTCCAGTTCGTCGATCAGCTCCGCCGCCTCGTCGACGCGCCCCTGCAACGCCCGGCACAGCGCCGCCATGCCCAGCATCGCCCAGCGCAGCCGGTGGAACCCGCTGCGCCGCGCGGTGTCCAGAGCGTCGCCCAGGTCGTCCGGATCGTCGTCGTCGCGCAGCACCAGCAGGCAGCAGCGCAGCCCCCGCACCTGCATGTCCCAACTGCCGGTCGGCGTGTCCACGAACGCCTCCGCCGCGGTGAGCAGCCGGCCGAAGTCGCCCTCGAACCAGGCGCGCATCGCCTCGGCCGAGTAGCTGGTGGTCAACGTCTGGCCGCTGGCGGTACGCGCCGGCGCCGCCGAGAGCAGGGCGTCGGAGCGCAGCCAGTCACCCTCCTCCCGGATCGCCCAGGCGAGGTTCTGGGTGGCGCGGGGCAGCGCCAGCAGTTGGCCGGCGCGGCTGAACTCGACGATCGCGTGCAGCTCGTCCAGGCCGACCCGGTCCCCGGCCTGGTAGCGGGCGGTCGCGGCGGTGATCCGGGCGTTGGTGCGGGTCTCGGTCAGACCCAGCCGCTCGGCGATCTCCGCGGCGATCTCCGCCGCCGCCACGGACTGGTCCCGCTCGTAGTTGAGCATGTGCAGCCGACCCAGCTCCGCGTACGCGTCCGCCTTCTGCGGCGTGTCCGGCAGCGACTCGAACAGCTGCACGGCCCGGTCCAGGCAGGCCAGGGCGTCACCACGGTCGGCGCGCAGCCAGGCGGCCTGCCCGAGCAGCGTCCACGCCCGTGCCGCGCAGGCGTTGTCACCGTGTGCCATCAGCCGGTCGGCGAGCGCGTGCACCTGCTCCGGCCCGCCGCCGGAGAGGAACCCGTTGCCGTCGCGGTAGAACGAGATCTCGGTGCTCAGCAGCTCCAGTTGCAGCCGGCCCACCGGGTCGCTGTCGTCGGCCAGGCCGAGCGCCCGACCCGCGTGCGCGGCCGCCGCGTCCAACCCGTGCAGCGCGTACGCCCGGCGGGCCGCGCGGTGCAGCGCCTGCCGGGCCGGTGCGGCGTACCGGCGGACCTCCATGCCGAGGGAACGGGCGATCTCGTGGGCCGCCCAGCGGTGGTGGGCGAGCACCTCGGCCAGGTCGGTGTCGCGGCTGTGCGACAACGCGTCGAGCCAGTCCGCGGCCCGCTCGTGCCGGGCCACCCGCTCGGTACGCGGCAGCCGCTGGTAGCAGACGTCGCGCACCAGCACGTGCCGGAACCGGAACTCCGCCTGCCCGGCCATCGTCGAGGCCGCCTGCTCGTGCACGAAGTCACGCTGCTCCAGCCGGCGCAGCGAACGCTCCACCGACTCGACCTGCTGCCCCAGCGCGGCGGCCACCGCGCCGGGCCAGAACTGCACGCCGACCACCGAGGCGGCCAGCAGCACCGCCCGGTCTTTCGCGTCGAGCAGGTCCACCCGGTTGGCGATCACCGCGTGCACGCTCTCCGGCATGGTCAGTTCGAGGTGCTTGTCCAGTGACCAGCCCCGCCCGGACTGACGCAGCGCGCCCTGCTCGATCAGCATCCGGACGTACTCGTGGGCGTAGAGCGGGTTGCCGCCGGCCACCTCGATCAGCGGGCTCAACATGTCCGCGGAGAACGCGGCCTGGCCGAACATGTGCGCGTACAGCGCGGCGATCCCGGTGTCCCGCAGCGGCGGCAGGGTGATCGTCACCGAACCGGTGATGGTGCCGGCCCAGCTCGGGTCGCGGTCGACCAGTTCCGGTCGGGCGGTGCACAGCAGCAGCAGTGGCACGTCGCGGGCCGCCGCCCCGAGCAGCTCCACGAAGCGCAGCATCGCGTCGTCGGCCCAGTGCAGGTCCTCGAAGACCAGCACGGTGGGACGGTGAGCGGCCAGCGCCAGCAGGAACCGCCGCCACGCCGACTCGGCCTCCTCGGCCGGCAGCGGCGTGCCGGGCAACCCGACCAGCGGGCGCAGCGCGTCGACCACCCGGTCCCGTTCAGCCGGGCCGATCAGCTCACCGACGGCGGCGGCCAGCCGCTGCGCCGCGCTGGAGGCGGGGTCGGTGTCCAGGATGCCGGCCTCGGACTTCACGATGTCGGCGAGCGCCGCGAACGTGACGTTCTCTCCGAACGGCGGGCAGCGCCCGGTGCGCCAGGTCAGCGGCTCGTCGACCAGCCGGCCGGTGTGCTTGTACAGCTCGCGCAGCAGCCGGCTCTTGCCGATGCCGGCCCGACCGAAGATGGTCACCACCTGCGGCAGCCGATCGCGCAGTGACCGGTGCAGGGCGTTGACCAGCATGCCCAGCTCGTGTTCCCGGTCGACCAGCGGCGTGGTGTCCGGCTCCCGGTCGGTGGGCTGGCGCCGCAGTGGCGACAGCGCGAGCCACACCTCGGTCGGCGCGGACCGCCCCCGCAGGGTGACCGGCGGCTGCTCCTCGTAGCGGATCGCGTCCTTGGTCAGCGCGTGCGTGGTGCCGCACACCAGCACCCCGCCCGGCGGCGCGACCGACTGCATCCGGGAGGCGGTGTTCACCACGTCGCCCGCCACGATCGCCTGCCCGCCGTCGCGGGCCGCGGCCACGTCGACCAGCGCCTCGCCGGTGGCCACCCCCACCCGGAACCGCAGCTCGGTGCTGCCGGTCGGCGCGAACCGGGTGAGCACCCGTTGCAGCTCAAGCCCGGCCCGTACGCAGCGCAGCGCGTCCGTCTCGGTGGCCACGGGTGCGCCGAAGAGCGCCATCACCGCGTCGCCGATGTACTTCTCCACCACCCCGCCGTACTGGCCGACCACCCGGCGGGCCGCGGAGAAGAACCCGGTCTGCATGCCGCGGACCTGCTCCGGGTCGGCCCGCTCGACGTACGGCGTGAAGTCGATCAGGTCGATGAAGAGGACGCTCACCCGGCGGCGGTCCTCCTGCGGGGTGAGCGCGGCCGGCCGGTCCGCGCCCGGCCGGGGCGACCCGCACGAGGTGCAGAACGTGACGTCGGAGGCGAGCGGACGCAGGCAGTGCGGGCAGACGGCACCGAGCTCGGAGCCGCAGCCACCGCAGAAGCGGTCGCCGTCGGCGGCCGTCCGTCCACAGCGCCCACACTGCGCGGCGATGACACCCTCCACTGGCGAACCGGTCGACGCCCACGGCGTCGCCTGCAAGCGAGTATCGCCCCCGGTGTACCTGTCAGGTACCGGCCTGTTGGTTTGTGGACAGTCCATCCGGACAGAAGCGGACTACATTCAGTCAGCCACATGTCGATCAGCGACCAGAGGGGGACAGGTCAATGGTGTACGTCAAGTTGGAGAGCGACTGGACCGACGGCAACGGGGTCAGCCACTCCGCCGGCGAATCGGTGGACGTCGACGCCGCCACGCTCGCCACGCTTCAGGCCGAGGGGATCGTCAGCGAGCAGTCCCACGGCCCGAGCGGGGACGGCAAGGGCCCGGACAAGTGGGCCGGCCCGGGCAGCTCCGGGGTCTGAAGCAACAGCCGGTGACGCGTCGACGCGGCCGGGTCGCCACGGGCGGCTCGGCCGCGTCGTGCGCGTACCGGTGGGTCAGCGGTCGTTCATGCCGGCGCGGCGGCGCAGCGCGGCCACGTCGGTCACCACGATCCGGCGCCCCTCGGTGCGCAGCCAGCCACGACTGGCGAACGACCCGATCGCCTGGTTGACGCTCTGCCGGGAGCCGCCGGCCATCTCGGCGAGCTGACTCTGGTTGAGCTCGATCGTGATCATCGGGGCCTGGCTCTCGCCGGCCAACCGGACCAGCGTCTTGGCCACCCGGCCGGGCAGGTCGAGGAAGACGTGGTCGGCGTTCTGCTCGGTGAGCCGGCGGATCAGCCCGCCCAGCGAGCGCATCACCGCGTCCAGGATGCGGGGGTTGGAGTGCACCAGCTCCATGAACGCCCCACGGGAGAGCGCGAGCGCCGCGCAGTCCTCGATGGCCTCTGCCGAGGCGGATCGGGTGGACGCGTCGAGCAGGGAGACCTCACCGAGCACGTCGGGTGGACGGATGACCGACAGCACGGCCCGTTCGCCGGTGGGCGCGGTGCGAAAGACGGCCACCGCGCCTCGGCGCAGCACGATCAGCGACTCGCCGGGGTCGTTCTCGACGAAGAGCAGCTGGCCCTTGCGGTAGGTGCGCGGAACGGCGGCGGCGATGACGCGCTGCCGCACCTCAGGCTCCAGCCCGGCGAACATCTCGACACCCGTGAGCGCGTCACCCGGCTCCGGCAGGCGCATCTCCACGGTCCAACCCCTCCCCGGTCATGGACCACAAACTCGCTCACCGGGTGAACCTGATGGCCCTGACGAGGTGAACTGACACCGGTTCGGCGTCCGGTAGCGGTACACATCAGATCATGACGGTCCGGTCGCTTGCTGTACACCCCTCGAAGCACTTCCGTGACCGTCGCGAGCTGCGGCGTACCCCCTCGTCGGCGGCCCGGGCCGGGCCGTTGGCCGGCCCCGCCGGGCACCGCCGGGAGGCGGTGGACGAGGATTTCCGGAATGGTCTACCGCTACTTCTACGACTGCGAGTTCATCGAGGACGGCCGGCTCGTCGACCTCGTGTCGATCGGTGTCGTCGACGAGTACGGCCGCGAGTTCTACGCGGTCTCCACCGAGTTCGACGACTCCCGCGCCGTGCCCTGGGTGCGGCGCAACGTGCTGGACAAGCTGCCCTCGCCGGCCGACCGGGCCTGGCGCTCGCGGGAGCGCATCCGCGACGACCTCTACGACTTCCTCATGGAGCCGATCCGGGACCGGCCGGGGGAGCAGCTGGAGTTGTGGGCCTGGTTCGCCGCGTACGACCACGTGGTGCTCGCCCAGCTCTGGGGTGCGATGCCGGCGCTGCCGAGGGAGATCCCCCGGTTCACCAAGGAGCTGCGTCAGCTCTGGGACGACCGTGGCCGGCCGACGTTGCCGGACGCGGACGCGGCCCGCCATGACGCCCTGGTCGACGCCCGGCACAACCTGGCCCGCTGGCGGGCCATGACGTCGCGGTGAAAGCGGTCGTACGGCGGAGGTTTTGACCGGTTCTGTCCCGGGCATCGGTTCGACGAGCCGAGCCGAGGGAGAGTGCCATGAGCAACGAGCCGACCAGCGCCACCGAGGCCCGCGGCCGGGTCACCGAGCTGGCCCGGGCAGCGCGGATCTGCATGCTCACCACGATCGCCCTGGACGGGCGGCAGGTGAGCCGGCCGATGGGTCTGCAGGAGGCCGAGTTCGACGGCGACCTGTGGTTCTTCGCCTCCGCCGATTCGGCCAAGGTCCGTCAGATCCGGGTGAATCCGGAGGTCAACGTCGCCTTCTCCGACCAGCGGCACCACGCCTGGGTGTCGATCTCCGGCACGGCCACCGACGAGTTCGACCGGGCCCGTGCCGAGCGGCTGTGGAACCCGCTGCTCACCGCGTGGTTCCCGGACGGGCTGGACACCCCGGAGCTCACCTTGATCAAGGTGCACGCCAGCTCGGCCGAGTACTGGGACTCGCCGAACAGCACGGTGGTCAACCTGTTCGGCTACGCGAAGGCCGCGGTCACCGGCCGGCCACCGACGGCCGGCGAGAACCACGAGGTGACCTACTGACCGGGGTCCGCCACCCGGGGCGCGCTGTCGTCGCAACCTCAGGCCGACTACAGTGCGCAGTGACGGCCCGCCCCGGGCCGGCAACGGCGCCGATGGTCTGACCTGACACATATCCTGGGGCATATCGGGCTTTACCTGATGCTCCAGGAGGATGAGCGGATCATGCGTATCGGCGTGCTCACCGGCGGCGGCGACTGCCCGGGTCTCAATGCGGTCATCCGGGCGGTGGTCCGCAAGGGCGTCGCCACTTACGGTCACGAGTTCGTGGGCTTCCGGGACGGTTGGAAGGGCCCGCTGGAGGGTCTGTCCCGTCCCCTGGACATCGCCGACGTCCGCGGCATCCTGCCCCGTGGCGGCACCATCCTCGGCTCGTCCCGGACCAACCCGTTCAAGATCGAGAACGGCGTCGAGCGGATCAAGGACAACCTCGCCGCGCAGGGCGTGGACGCCCTGATCGCGATCGGCGGCGAGGACACCCTCGGCGTCGCCACCAAGCTCTACGAGCTGGGCGTGCACGTGGTCGGCGTGCCGAAGACCATCGACAACGACCTGGGCGCCACCGACTACACCTTCGGCTTCGACACCGCGGTCAACATCGCGATGGAGGCCATCGACCGTCTGCACACCACCGCGGAGAGCCACCACCGCACCCTGGTCGTCGAGGTGATGGGCCGGCACGCCGGCTGGATCGCCCTGCACGCCGGCCTGGCCGGTGGCGCCAACGTCATCCTGCTGCCGGAGCGGCAGTTCGACGTCGACCAGGTGGCCGGCTACGTCGAGAAGCGCTTCCAGCACCAGTACGCCCCGATCGTGGTCGTCGCCGAGGGCGCCCAGCCGCTGGACGGCCAGATGGTCCTCGCCAACCAGGAGCTCGACTCGTTCGGCCACGTCCGCCTCGGCGGCATCGGCCAGTGGCTGGCCGAGCAACTGGAGGCCAAGACCGGCAAGGAGGCCCGCACCGTGGTGCTGGGCCACATCCAGCGCGGTGGCACCCCGACCGCCTTCGACCGGGTGCTCGCCACCCGCCTGGGCCTGCAGGCCATCGACGCGGTCAACGACGGCGACTGGGGCAAGATGGTCGCGATGCAGAGCACCGACATCGTCCGGGTGCCCCTCGCCGAGGCCACCCGCGAGCTGAAGACCGTGCCGCTGGAGCGGTACGCCGAGGCCGAGGTCTTCTTCGGCAGCTGATCGACGGTCGACGGCGCGGCGGGCCTGCGGGTCCGCCGCGCCGCGACCCAATCCGAGGGGGTACGGCCCAGATGTCAGCCGGGGTGCACACGGTCGCGGTGATCGGCGCGGGCAAGATCGGTGAGCTGATGCTCTCCGGCCTGCTGCGCTCGGGATGGCCGGTGGACCGGCTGCTGGCCACCGCCCGCCGACCGGCGCGCGCCGAGGAGCTGACCGCCCGCTACGGCGTACGGGTGGTCGACAACCTGACCGCCGTGGACGAGGCCGCGGTGCTGGCGGTCTCGGTCAAACCGCAGGACGCCGCCGCGCTGCTCGACGAGATCGGCCCCAAGGTGCCGGCCGACAAGCTCGTCATCTCGCTCTGCGCCGGCCTGCCCACCAGCTTCTTCAACCGCCGGCTGCCCGACGGCACCCCGGTCGTCCGGGTCATGACCAACACCCCGGCGCTGGTCGACGAGGCGATGACCGCGATCTCCGCCGGCGCGTACGCCACCGGGGAGCACCTGGCCCTCGCCGAGGAGATGTTCAAGCCCCTCGGGCAGACGATCCGGGTGCCCGAGTCGCAGCAGGACGCGGTGACGGCGCTCTCCGGCTCCGGCCCGGCGTACTTCTACCTGCTGGTCGAGGCCATGATCGACGCGGGGATCCTGCTCGGGCTGCCCCGCCAGGTGGCGCACGAGCTGATCGTGCAGACCGCCATCGGCTCGGCCGTGATGCTGCGCGACTCCGGCGAGCACCCGGTCAAGCTGCGCGAGGCGGTCACCTCGCCGGCCGGCACCACCATCTCCGCGATCCGGGAGCTGGAGAAGCACGGCGTCCGGGCCGCGCTGCTCGCCGCGCTGGAGGCCGCCCGGGACCGCGCCCGCGAGCTGGCCGCCCAGGCCGACTGACCGATTTCGGGCGCATCGCGTCCCCGCGCGTGCCGCATACTGGCCCGGTGTTCACACTCGCCCAGGCCCGGCACCTGGTGGCCACCCTGCAACCGCGCGTCGCCGAGCTGGTCCGGGTCCGCGCCGACCTGGCCGAGCTGCGGGTCGACCTGGCCGACCACGGCGTCAGCGCCCTCGGCGGCCTGGCCGAGGTGAAGGGGCTGGAGGCCCGCCTGCACGCCGTCGTCGACGAGTTGCACCAGCACGACATCCAGGTCAAGGGCATCGCCCCGGTGCTGCTCGACTTCCCCGGTGAGCGGGCCGGCCGTCCTGTGCTGTGGTGCTGGCTGGAGGGCGACTCCGACGTGCGCTGGTACCACCGGGCCGAGTGCGGTTTCGCCGGCCGCCGGCCGATCTGACCCGGTCGGTCACCCCTCGGCGACTGCGAACACCACCACGTTGTCGACGTAGTGACCGCTGCGCCGGTCGAAGTCGCCCCCGCAGGTGACCAGGCGCAGCTCCGCGCCGGGCGTCGGCCCGTAGACCTCGGCCGTCGGGAAGCGGTCCTTGCGGGTCCGCAGCGACCCCGTCACCCGGAACGCCAACCGCTGCCCGCCGCGCCACACCTCCACCCGGTCACCGGGGCGCAGGTCACCGAGCCGGGCGAACACCGCCGGGCCGCGTCGCGAGTCCAGATGCCCGGCGAGCACGGCCGGGCCGGTGTCCCCGGGGGCCGGGCCGCCGCCGTACCAACCGGCCGTGCCGAAATCAGCCGGCGGGACCAGTGCGCCCGCCCGGTCCAGGCCCAGCACGGTGAGCGCCGAGTCGACGCCGATGCGCGGCACGCGTACCCGCGTGGGTGGACCCTGCGGCACGGGTGGACCCTGCGGCACGGGCGCGGCGGCCACCGACGGACAGCCGTCGGCGCAGCCGGGGTGCCAGCTCGCCGCCGGCGGCGGCCGGTCGGTGCCAGCCAGCCCGACGCCGGTGTCGGCGGCCAGGCAGACCGCCGCGCCGGCCGCGACCAGCGCGGCCAGCGGCACCCGGCGGTCACGGTGCCGCCGGATCGACAGGCCCGGCTTGGCGCTCACCAGGTGGTGCGCCGGCGCCGACGCAAGAGCAGCAGAGCCACCGCCACGGCCGCCGCGGCGAGGCCGCCGGCCACCAGGGGGTACGCGTCGATCCCGTTGCCCGCGGTGCCACCGGCGCCGGTGTGCACCCCGCCGGCCGGGACGACGGTGCCACCCTCGGCGTCGCGACGCAGCTCGGCGGTGAGCCCGCCCTGCTTCGCGTCCAGCACCAGCAGCGAGTAGACCGCGCCGCCGGTGAGCCGCACCTCGGCGTCGGTGCTCGGCCCGCCGGCACCCGTCAGCTTCAGCCGCCAACTGCCCGGCTCGACCTGCTGGTAGTCGGTCGTGGTGGCGAACTGCACCCCGCTGGCGATCGTCGGTCCGTTCGCGGCGGCCACGTCGAGCATCGGGGTCCGCACCGAAGCCTGCACGACACGCACCTTGGCGCGGCCGTCGGTGGGGGCGCTCAGGTCGTCGTTGAGCACCCGCAGGCCGAGGTCGGCGTGCCGGCCGACACCGGCCACCGTGTAGGCGTCGCCGCTGGTCACCGCCACCTCGGTGGTGAGCACCGGGGGATCGGTGGCGGGGGCGCCGGCCTCGCGCATCGCCACCGCGTACCGGCCGGGAGGCAACGACAGGTAGTCGGAGACCACGCCGTACCCGACCCCGGGGAACACCTGCGGCTTCGGGGCTCCCGGCGCGGCCAGGTAGACGTCCACCGCCGGGGTGTCGGGGGAGAGGTGGGCGAGCCGGACGTATCCGACGGTGTCCGCGCCGGCCGGTGCGGGCGCGGCGGTGGCGGCGAGGGCGGTGCTGAGCAGGAGCGCGCCGGCGCCGGCCAGCAGCCGGCGGGGCACGGTACGAAGCGTGTGCATGTCGCCTCCGGAGGCACGTTCGGTGAGCGGGCGGCAACTCAGGGATCAGAGTCCCGTGAACAGGACCCCAGCGCAAGTTGCCCGCCCGAAGTTTTTCTCGCGCCGCTGCCGGTAGGCCGCCGGTGCGCCGTCGGCGTGCCCGAAGATGCGTTCGAGGGTCCACCGGGCGCGCAGGCTCGCCTATTCTCGGGCGATGCGGGATCGCCGAGTTGCGCTGGCGTGGACGGCCTTCGTCGTCGTCGCGCTGGTGTCCTGTGTGCTCGTGCTGCGCCGGCCGGATCGCCTCTGCGACCTGCACATCTACTACGGCGCACTGTCTGATCTGCACGCCGGCCGGCCGTTGTACGGGTACGTGGCGGAGAACGGCGGCCCGTTCACCTATCCGCCGTTCGCCGCCCTCGTGCTGGGCCCGATCACCGCCGTCAGTGAGGGCGTGGTCCAGGGGATCTGGCTGGTGGCGACCTGTGCGGCGGTTGTCGCCGTCGCCGGGTCCGTCAGCGTGGCGCTGACCGTCCAACGCTCCCGGCGGCCCCTCGTCGTGGCGGTGGCGGCCACCGTGCTGATGCTTTCCGCGCCGGTGCAGAGCAACCTGCGCTTCGGCCAGGTCAGCATCTTCATCGTGCTGATGGCCCTGCTCGACGGGATGGGCGTCGTTTCACGCCGGCTGCGCGGGACGCTGGTCGGGGTGGCGGCGGCGATCAAGCTGACCCCGCTGCTGTTCGTCGTCTACTTACTCGCCGTCGGGCGCTACCGCGACGCCGGCCGGGCCGCCGCGACGTTCGTGGCCTGCGCCGGACTCGCCGCGATCGTGCTGCCGGGCGAGAGCTGGGCGTACTGGACCGAGACCGTCCGGCAGACCTCCCGGATCGGCAACCTGGCCTCGCTGGGCAACCAGTCCGTGCACGGGATGCTGCTGCGTGTCGGCGTCGACGAGTCGACGCTACCCCTGCTCTGGGCCGCTCTGGTGGCCCTGATCTGCGCGGCGGCGCTGCTGCGGGCCCGGCAGTTGACGCGGCAGGGCCGCCCCGGGCACGCCGGCGTGCTGGTCGGCTGCGCCACCGTGGCCGCGTCCCCGGTGTCCTGGACCCACCACCAGGTGTGGCCGGTGCTCGCCGCGATGCTGCTGATCGGCGCGTCCGGCGTCGCCCAGCGGGCCGCCGGCGCGGCGCTGCTCGCCGCCATGGTCGTCTCGTTGGGTGCGGTCCTCGGCCCGATCTCGACACGGCCGGGCGTGCAGTTCCTGTTCGAGAACGCCCGCGCCGTCGGCGTGTGCCTGCTGTGCCTGGTCGGCTTCGGCGGTGTCGCCGTCGCCGCCCGGCGCACGAGCAGGCGACCGGCCGCCGGGCGTGCCTGGCTGCGGGTGGGCGTCACGGCCACCGTGGCGGTCGCGTTCTTCGCCGTGCAGCCGCTGCCCGCCGGTGCCGACCCCACGTTCAAGGCGTACACCCTCGATGACGTGGTCAACCCGCGCTACTTCTTCGTCTGCCGGGGCGCGGCCGAGTGCGCCGCCTACGGCACCGACGCGCCGGTCACCTTCGGCACCCGCGCCGAGAAGACCAAGGTGCGGGTCAACGGCGTGGTCTCCCCGCGGGTGACCCGCCTGGAGTACTACTCGGCCCCGGGCGGGGCGCCCCGCGCCATTCCGCTGCTCGCCGCCTATCCGGGCACGCGGACGTTCTCGTTCCGCTCGGCGACGATGGCCGAGGGGCGGCTCGTGGCGTACGCCTCGGACGGCCAGCCGATCGCCAGCTACGACGACGAACTCGCCGCCGCCCTCCGTACGGCCACCCGGTAGGCGGTCGCCGGAGGGCGGCGGCGGTGCTCAGCGGGTCGCGGCGGCCACGGCGGCGCGCAGCTTCTCGGCGTCGCCCGGTGCCGGGTGCTCCCAGTCGGTCGGCGAGGCCGAGTAGAGCGTGCCGTACGCCGGGGTGTCCGGCTGGTAGCGCCACCCCTCGGCGAGCGGGCCGACGTCGACCGCGTCGTACCCGATGCGGTCCAGGAAGGCCGTCACCTCGGCCTTCGCGGCGTCGTCATCGCCGGCGATCGCCAGGGCGCTGCGGTCGGTGGCACCGGACGGCCGGGCCAGCGCGGCCAGGCCCTTGAAGTAGATGTTGTTGAAGACCTTGACCACCCGCGAGTCCGGCAGGTGCCGCTGGAGCAGCTCGCTGCTGGTGGTCTCGCCGGAGTCCAGTTCCGGGAAGACCCCGTCGCGCTGCGGGTAGTAGTTGTTGGTGTCGATGACGACCTTGCCGGCCAGTGGCTCCACGGGCACCGCGCGGTACGCCTTCAGCGGCACGCTGACCACCACCAGGTCGCCCACCCGCGCCGCGTCCTGCGCGGTGCCGGCGCTGGCGTGCTCGCCCAGGGATGCGACCAGGTCGGTGAGCGTTTCCGGGCCCCGCGAGTTGCTCAACACCACGTCGTAGCCGGCGTCCACGGCCAGCCGGGCCACGGTGCCGCCGATGTTGCCGCTGCCGATCAGTCCCACAGTTGTCATGTTCGGTCCCAACTCCGTCCACCCGCGACGCATTCCCGACCGACGCGGTGGGTTATTCCGGTTGCCGTGGTGCCGGCCGGCTGCGCAGACTGCCCGGCATGCGCTGTATCGTCGAGGATCTCGCGACCTTCGCCGCCACGGCGGGCACCTGGCTGCGCAGCGAGCCCGTCCTGCACAACGTACTGCTCACGCTCGTCGCCGACCGCCTCTCCGGGGACGTGCCACTCTCCGGTGACGAGTGGTTCGTGCGGGTGGTCGACGACGGCGCGACGGTGGGTGCGGCGGTGTGCACGCCGCCGCGCGGGCCGCTGCTCGGCGCGGTGCCGGTCGCGGCCGCGCGAACGCTCGCCGGGTACGTCGTCCGGGCGGCGCCGCCGTTGGCCGAGGTGCACGGCCCGGTCCCGGCCGTGGCGGAGTTCGCGCGGCGGTACGCCGAACGCGCCGGCCTGACCGCCGTACCCGGCACCGCGCAGCGGATCTTCCAGCTGAACGCGGTCCGGCCGCCGGTCGGCGTACCCGGTCATGCACGGGCGGCTGCCGCCACGGACCGCGACCCGCTGGTGGCCTGGGCGGCCGAATTCGCCGCGGAGACCACGCCGGGCGCACCCCAGGTGGACCTGTCCGGTCAGGTCGACGCCCGGCTGCCGCACGGGGACCGGATCTGGCTCTGGGAGGACGCCGGCGCTCCGGTCTCGATGGCCTGGCTGAGCCGTCCGGTGGCGGGCGTGGCCCGGGTCAGCGGCGTGTACACGCCGCCGCGGCAGCGCGGACGCGGTTTCGCCAGCGGCTGCGTGGCACACGCGAGCCGGCACGCCCTGCATGCCGGCGCGACGACCTGCGCCCTCTACACCGACCTGGCCAACCCCACCAGTAACCACATCTACCAGTCCCTGGGCTACCGCCCGGTCGCGCAGGTGGCCCAGTGGCGCTTCCCCTCCCGCCCTCCGACGCGGTGATCAAGAGGTTTGCGTCAGAAACGGGCCCCGGGTTGACGCGAACCTCTTGATCACCGGCACGTCAGGCGGGCAGGACCTTGTCGATGGCTGCCTGGAGGTCGGTGGAATCGGGCTCGACCGTGGGGGCGAAGCGGGCGGCTACCGCGCCGTCCGGGGCCACCAGGAACTTCTCGAAGTTCCACCGGACGTCCCCGGTGTGCCCGTCGGCGTCCGGGGTGTCCACCAGCGCGGCGTAGAGCGGGTGCCGGTGCGGGCCGTTGACGTCGACCTTCTCGGTCAGCGGGAAGGTCACGCCGTAGTTGACCTGGCAGAAGTCGCTGATCTCGGCGGCGCTGCCCGGCTCCTGCCCGGCGAACTGGTTGCACGGCACGCCGAGCACCACCAGGCCCCGGTCGGCGTAGGAGTCGGCGAGTGCCTGGAGGCCGGCGTATTGGGGGGTGAGGCCGCAGCGGGAGGCCACGTTGACGACCAGGAGCGCCTTGCCGCGGTAGCGGGCCAGGTCCGCCGGGCCGCCGTTGAGGGCGTCGATCGGGATGTCGAAGACGGTCATGGGCCGAGGCTACGCGCCGGGCGACGGGCCGCCGGGGAGGGGCGTGGCAGGTGCACTCCGCGCACCAGGAAAAATCGAAACATGCACATCTTGACGAACTGATGACGCCGTGAGTACCGTCTCACCATCTCTTTTGGAAAGTTTCCTAACAGTTCGGGAGACGCCTCATGAAAAGATCGCTCCGCCGGGCCCTCTGGGCCGGTGCCGTGGTCGCCGTGACCGTCGCAGCGGTGCCGATGACCACCGCATTCGGCGCCGGCACGGTCACCACCACGTTCACCAAGGCGCAGGACTGGGGGACCGGTCACGAGACGAGGGTGACCGTCACCAACGGCTCCAGCGGCACGGTCGCCACCTGGCGCATCGAGTTCGACCTGCCGTCGGGCACCACCATCAGCAGCGCCTGGGACGCCGACGTCACCAGCAGCGGCAACCACTACGTCGCGGTCAAGAAGAGCTGGGCCGGCGGCCTCGCCCCCGGTGCCTCGTTCAGCTGGGGATACAACGGCACCGGCGCCTACAAGGCACCGCTGAACTGCACCATCAACGGTGCCGCGTGCGGCGGCGGGACCACCCCGCCGACCACGACGCCACCGACCACCACCCCACCCACCACGACGCCGCCCACCACGCCACCCCCGACCACCAACCCGCCGAACCCGGGCGGCAAGAAGGTCGTCGGCTACTTCGCCGAGTGGGGCGTCTACGGGCGCAACTACCACGTCAAGAACATCCAGACCAGCGGCTCGGCCGCCAAGCTGACCCACATCCTGTACGCCTTCGGCAACACCACCGGTGGCCGCTGCGCCATCGGTGACAGCTACGCCGACTACGAGAAGGCGTACACCGCGGCGGACAGCGTGGACGGCGTCGCCGACACCTGGGACCAGCCGCTGCGCGGCAGCTTCAACCAACTGCGCAAGCTCAAGCAGCTGAACCCGCACCTCAAGGTGATCTGGTCGTTCGGCGGCTGGACCTGGTCCGGCGGCTTCACCCAGGCCGCGCAGAACCCGGCCGCGTTCGCCGAGAGCTGCTACAACCTCGTCGAGGACCCGCGCTGGGCCGACGTCTTCGACGGCATCGACGTCGACTGGGAGTATCCCAACGCCTGCGGCCTGACCTGTGACAGCAGCGGCCCGAACGCGTTCAAGAACGTGATCAGCGCACTGCGGTCGAGGTTCGGCTCCAGCGCCCTGGTCACCGCCGCCATCACCGCGGACGGCAGCAACGGCGGCAAGATCGACGCCACCGACTACGCCGGCGCCATCGGCAACCTCAACTGGCTGATGCCGATGACGTACGACTACTTCGGCGCGTTCGCCGCCCAGGGGCCGACGGCACCGCACTCGCCGCTCACCTCGTACACCGGCATCCCGCAGCAGGGCTTCAACTCCGACGCGGCGATCCAGAAGCTCAAGAGCAAGGGCATCCCCGCCAGCAAGCTGCTGCTCGGCATCGGCTTCTACGGCCGGGGCTGGACCGGTGTCACCCAGGCCGCACCGGGCGGCAGCGCCACCGGCGCGGCGCCGGGCACCTACGAGGCGGGCATCGAGGACTACAAGGTCCTCAAGAACACCTGCCCGGCCACCGGCACGGTCGCCGGCACCGCGTACGCCAAGTGCGGCAGCAACTGGTGGAGCTACGACACCCCGTCCACCATCAACGGCAAGATGACGTACGCGAACAACCAGGGCCTCGGTGGCGCGTTCTTCTGGGAGCTCTCCGGTGACACCAGCAACGGTGAGCTCATCGGCGCCATCAAGGGCGGTCTCGGCTGAGCCGAGGGCCGACGCACCACCCACACGGCGGGGAGGGGCCCGCACCGTCCCTCCCCGCCCGTGCCACACCGGCCCGGTCGACGTCCAGCGTCGGCCGGGCCGACGGCGCTGGGTCGGGCCTGCCTGATGTGGCAGACTCGCGGCTCGGCACGTCTCGATGGCACGGTCGACGGAGGTGGTCATGCGCCCGACCCACCGCAGGTTGGCGGCGACCGCCGCGGCGCTTGTGCTGCTGCCGGTCGCCCTGGTCGGCTGCGGCATCGGCGGCGGTGACGAGGAACCGGCGGCCAAGCCCGAGCAGGCCCCCGCCGAGGAGGCCGCCACCCGGTCCCGTGAGCGCGTGCAGGCGTACCTCGACGCGATGACCGCCAAGGACGTCGCCGCCGGCCGCAGCCAGCTCTGCGCGGTGCTGCAGGACGGGTTCGACCTGAGCGCCACCGGTCCCAACGGCGACTTCGCCGATCACTTCGAGGTGCCCGCGGCGACCATCACCGACGTTCAGGCGTACCCGCGCGGGCAGCAGGTCAGCGTCTCGGTCTCGGTCACCGCCGGCAAGCGCAAGGTCACCCGCCCGCTGGTCTTCACCGTCATCCGGGACGGGAGCGATTGGTGCATCGCCGGTGAGGCGCCGGGTGGCGCGCCCGCCGCGCCGGCGCCGACCGGTGTCTCTCCCTCTCCCGCGTCCTGACCGGCGACCGGCGGATTGATCTTCCACCTGCCGGAACCGTCCCCCTCGCCGCCCATGCCCCCCGACCGTCGCCGTACGCTTTCTGTCATGCGCCATGAGTGGCATCAGCTGAGCCATCCCGGTGTGGGCAGCCCGGGCCTGCAGACCAGCCGTCCGACCGTCGACTCCGCCGAGGACGCCGCCCTCGGCCTGGATCGATGGCGGGAGCTGCCCCGCGAGCAGGTCCCGCCGTGGTCGGACCAGGCCGCCGTCGCCGAGGTCTGCAAGGTGCTGGACACCGTGCCGTCGGTCGTCGCGCCCTACGAGGTGGACCAGCTGCGGCAGAAACTGGCCCTGGTCTGCGAGGGCAAGGCGTTCCTGCTGCAGGGCGGTGACTGCGCCGAGACGTTCGCCGACAACACCGAGAGTCACCTGCTGGCCAATGCCCGCACCCTGCTGCAGATGGCGATCGTCCTCACCTACGGCGCGTCGCTGCCGGTGGTCAAGGTCGCCCGGGTCGCCGGGCAGTACACCAAGCCCCGCTCGCTGCCCACCGACGCGCGGGGCCTGCCCGCCTACCGCGGCGACATGATCAACTCGCTGGAGGCCGACCCGACCGCCCGGGTCGCCGACCCGCAGCGCATGATCCGGGCGTACGCCAACTCGGCGGCGGCGATGAACATGCTCCGGGCGTACCTCGCCGGTGGGCTCGCCGACCTGCACGCGGTGCACGACTGGAACAAGGGGTTCGTGAAGAACTCCCCGGCGGGGGAGCGCTACGAGGCCATCGCCCGGGAGATCGACCGCGCGCTGGCGTTCATCCGGGCCTGCGGGATGACCGACGACGAGGCCCTGCGGACCGTCACCCTCTACTGCTCCCACGAAGCCCTCGCCCTGGAGTACGACCGGGCGCTCACCCGCGTCTCCGACCGCCGGGCGTACGGGCTCTCCGGGCACTTCCTGTGGATCGGCGAGCGCACCCGGCAGATCACCGGCGCGCACATCGACTTCATCTCCCGCATCGCCAACCCGATCGGCGTCAAGCTCGGCCCGACCACGTCCCCGGACGAGGCCATCGAGCTGTGCGAGAAGCTCAACCCGGACAACATCCCCGGCCGGCTCACGCTGATCAGCCGGATGGGCAACCATCGGGTACGCGACGCCCTGCCGCCGATCGTGGCCAAGGTCACCGCCGCCGGCGCCAAGGTGGTCTGGCAGTGCGACCCGATGCACGGCAACACCCACGAGTCGTCCAACGGCTACAAGACCCGGCACTTCGACCGGATCGTCGACGAGGTGCTCGGCTACTTCGAGGTGCACCGGGGCCTGGACACCCACCCCGGTGGGATCCACGTCGAGTTGACCGGCGAGGACGTCACCGAGTGCCTCGGCGGCGCCCAGGGCATCGAGGATCTCGACCTGCCCGACCGGTACGAGACCGCCTGCGACCCCCGACTCAACACCCAGCAGTCGCTGGAGCTGGCCTTCCTCGTGGCCGAGATGCTCCGTGGCTGAGCCTGCGAGCCCCGCGCCCGGCAGCCGAAAGGATGACAGTGGCTGATCTTGTGGACCTGCGGTCCGACACCGTGACCCGACCCACCGCCGGGATGCGGGAGGCGATGGCCACCGCCGACGTCGGCGACGACGTCTACGGCGAGGACCCGACCGTCAACGCGTTGGAGGCCGAGGTCGCCGCGCTGTTCGGGCACGAGGCGGCGTTGTTCGCGCCGAGCGGGTCGATGGCCAACCAGATCGCCCTGCAACTGCTGGTGTCGCCCGGCGACGAGCTGCTCTGCGACGCCGACGCGCACGTGGTCACGTACGAGATCGGCGCCGCCTCGGCGTACGGCGGAATCTCCTCGCGGACCTGGCCGGCGGTCGGCGCGGACATCGACCCGGAGGTGGTCGCCCGGATGATCCGTCCGGACGGCTACTTCGCCGTCCCGACCCGCGCGATCGCCGTCGAGCAGACCCACAACCGTGGCGGCGGTGGGGTGATCCCGCTGGCCACGCTGCGCGATCTGCGGGGCGTCGCCGACGAGGCGGGGGTCGCGCTGCACTGCGACGGCGCCCGGATCTGGCACGCGCACGTCGCCGACGGGGTGCCCCTGATCGAGTACGGCCAGCTCTTCGACACGCTGTCGGTCTGCCTCTCCAAGGGGCTCGGCGCGCCGGTCGGTTCGCTGGTGGTGGGCAGCACGGACAAGATCGCCCGGGCTCGGATGATCCGCAAGCGGATGGGTGGCGGCATGCGCCAGGCCGGCATCCTGGCCGCCGCCGGCCGGTACGCGCTCGCGCACCACGTCGACCGGCTGGCCGACGACCACGCCAGGGCCGCCCGGCTCGCCGAGGTGGTGGCGCCGTTCGGGGTGCTCGCCACCACGGTCCGTACCAATCTCGTCGCGCTGGACCTGACGAAGCACGCACTGGACGCGCGTGCCCTGGCCGCCGCCGCCCGGGCCGAGGGCGTCCTCATCTCGGTGCTCGGCCCCCGCACCGCCCGCCTGGTCACCCACCTGGGCGTCACCGACGCCGACATCGACCGCGCGGCGGAAGCCCTGCCGCGCATCCTGTCCGCCTGATCCAGCTCCTGGTGATCAAGAGGTTTGCGTCAGATTCCGGCCCCCGGATGACGCAAACCTCTTGATCAACCCTGCGGTGGCGGGCGGAGGCGGGTGAGGGTTTCGATGTCGGCGGCGTGGCCCTCGTGCTTCTCGCCGCTCGGGGTTTCCACCACGATCGGGACGCCGTCGGTGGCCGGGTGGGCCATCAGCTCGGCGAAGGCGGGCTCGCCGATGGTGCCCTTGCCGATGGTCTCGTGCCGGTCCCGGGTGGAGCCGCACAGATCCTTGGAGTCGTTGGCGTGCACCAGCCGCAGCCGGTCCGCACCCACCGTGGCCACCAGCGTGTCCAGCGTCGCCGTCATGCCACCCTCGGCGGCCAGGTCGTGCCCGGCGGCCCAGGCGTGGCAGGTGTCGAAGCAGACCCCGAGCATGGGGTGCCGGTCCACCGCGTCCAGGTAGGGTCCGAGCTGCTCCACCCGGGAGGCCAGCGACCGCCCGCCGCCCGCGCTCGGCTCCACCAGCAGCATCGGGCCGCCGGCCTCGGCGGCCCAGTCGAGCAGCGGCAGCAACTCCCGGCGGACCTGGCGCATCGCCTCCTCGGCGTGCCCCTCATCCACCGAACTGCCGGCGTGGAAGACCACCGCCCGAGCGCCGATCGCCACACCGCGGCGCAGCGCGTGCGCCAGGGTCTGCGCCGACTTCTCGACCGTGGCCGGGGTGGGTGAGCCCAGGTTGACCAGCAGCGAGGCGTGGATGAACGTCGGGATGCCCCGCTCGGCGAAACCATCGCGGAACAGCACGTCCTGCGCCGGATCACCGGCGGGCAGCGCCCAGCCGCGCGAGTTGGAGACGTAGACCTGCACCACCTGGGCGCCGGTCGCGTCGGCGTACGGCAGGGCGGCCCGGGCCAGCCCACCGGAGGTCGGCGTGTGCGCGCCCACCGGGCGCGAGGAGACCGTCGCCATCAGAAGCACGTGATGACGACCGGGGTGCCCGGCGGCACCTGCGAATTCTCACCTGGGGCCTGGATCCGGACCACGGCGTTCGGGTTGACCGCGATCGTCACCGGATAGCCCTGGCTCTCCAGCACCTGCTTGGCCTGCAGACACGGCAGGTCGATCACCCGGGGCACGATCGCCAGCGGTGGGCCCTTGCTGACGTCCAGCTTGACCTCGGTGCCCTTCTCCACGCCGGCGCCGTCGGCCGGGCTCTGACCCAGGATCTCGTCCTTGGGTTTGTCCGAGTCCTTGTACGTCTCCACCGGCTTCAGGTTGAGCTGGGCGAGGAGGGTGCGGGCCTCGGTCAGGCTCTTGCCGACCAGGTTCGGCACCGACACCGGCGCCCTGCCCCGGCTCAGGATGAGCGTGATCTTCGCGCCCGGTTTGACCTCGGTGCCCACCTTGGGGGAGCTGTCCAGGACGACTCCGGCCGGCAGGGTGTCGTCGTAGCGGGAGGCGCCCTTGGCCACCACCAACTTCACGTTGACGAGGTCGGCCTCGGCCAGCTCGTACTCCTTGCCGATGACGTCCGGCACCGGGAAGCGCTCCGGGCCCAGCGAGAGGGTCAGGGTGATCGTGCCACCCTTGACGATCTTGGCGGACGACGCGGGGCTCTGCCCCAGCACGCTGTCCTTCGGGACCTTCTCGTCGAAGCGCGGCTCGCCGTACGCCAGGGTGAGCCCGGCGCGGTCGGCCTGCGCCTGCGCGTCGGCCTTGCTCAGGCTGACCAACTGCGGCGCGGACGTGTACCGGCCGACGCCGAACCACCAGCCGCCCAGCGCGGCCACCAGGCCCAGCGTCACCACCACGGCCGCGACCGCCAGGCGGCCCCGCGGGTTGCCCATCACGGTGGCGCGCAGCTCGGCCAGCCGGGACCAGACACCCTCCTCCGGCTCCGGTGCGGCCCGCCGCCGCCCCGGCCCCGCGGCACCGCCCTCCGGCAGCCGAGCCCAGGACGGACGTTCGGCCGGGCGGACCGTGGCGACCATCATGGTCGGCTGGGAGACCGGCGGCTCGTCGGTCACCCGGCGCAGCACGGCGGTACGGCTGTTGGCGTCACCCAGGTTGTCCCGGGCGACCTGCACGTCGGCCAGCAGCGCGCCGGCGTCGGCGGGCCGGGCGCCCGGGTCACGCCGGGTGGCCCGCCGCACCAGGTCGTCGAGGACCGACGGCAGGCCCGGCACCAGCGTCGAGGGCGCCGGCACGTCACGGTCGACGTGCTGCCAGGCGACGTCCACCGGGCGGTCACCGTCGTAGGGCACCCGACCGGTGAGCATCTCGAACAGCACGATGCCGGCCGAGTAGACGTCGGTGCGCGGGTCGGCCCGACCCTCGGTGACCAGCTCCGGGGCGACGTACGCCACGGTGGCCATCAGCTGGTTGCCCTGCTCCTCGTCGGCGCTCGCCTCGACCGCCCGGGCCAACCCGAAGTCGGCCACCTTGACGACGCTGTCGACCAGGTTGGCGACGCCGCCGGTGGGCGCCTCGGCGACCAGCACGTTCTCCGGCTTGACGTCGCGGTGCACCAGGCCGGCCCGGTGCGCGGCGGCGATCGCGGCGAGCATCTGCTCGGCGATGGCCAACGCCTCGTCCGGGTTGAGCCGGCGCCGCTCGGCCAGCACGTCACGAAGCGTGCGGCCGCGGACGTACTCCATCACCAGGTACGGCAGGCCGGCGTGAGTGCCCTGGTCGTAGACCGCCACCACGTTCGGGTGGGTCAACCGGGCGATGGTCTTCGCCTCGTCGGTGAACCGGGCCACGAAGTTGGCGATCCGGGCCCGCGCCTCGGGCGCCTGGGTCGGGTGAATGATCTTGACTGCGACGGTGCGCTCAAGGCGTTCGTCGGTGGCGGTGTACACGGTCGCCATGCCGCCACGGGCCACGCGACCGCGAATGCGGTAGCGCCCGTCGATTAGCGAGCCCAGCAACGTGTCGGCGACCTGTGTGTCCATCGGCAGGGAGTCTATGTGTCCAGGGGGTGAAGGTTGAACAGGATGCTACAGCCGGAGGTCGACCTGGTCCGTCCCGCCGCGTACGCCACCCCCTCATCGGCTGGTCAGGGGCCGTTTGGAAGAGACGGTGAAACGGTCGTCCGGGGTGCCGGTGGCTCGACGCGACGGCGGCGTGGCAGGGTGTTCGGGTGACCGAACCCGTACCCGAGGGGGCCGTGCCCGGCCCCGAGCTCGCCGGACCCGCCGACCCGGCCGGCTGGCTCACCCTGCCCGACGTCGCCGAGCGCCTCGACGTGTCGATCAGCAAGGTGCACCAGATGATCCGCGACCGGGAGCTGCTGGCGGTCCGCCGCGACGGCGTCCGCCGTATTCCGGCGGACCTGGTGGCCAACGAGACCGTACTCAAGCACCTGCCCGGCGTGCTCAACCTGCTCTCCGACAACGGCTACGACGACGAGGCGGCGTTGCGCTGGCTCTACGAGCCCGACAACACGCTCCCCGGCAACACGGCCGCCGCCGCCCTGTCGGGCGACCAGGCCCGAGAGGTCAAGCGCCGAGCCCAAGCCCAGGCCTTCTAACCCCGCGCGCCCTCCCGCGCGCTCCCGCCCCCGGCTCTTTCCGCGCCCTCGCGCGCTCCCGCCCTTCTGCGTCGATCATGAGGTTGGCGGCGCGACACGCCGAGGCGAACGCCGCTAACCCCATGATCAACCGCCGGAGGCCGCCGGAGGGCTTGGGGGCGGGGAGGGGCGCGGGAGGGGCGCGGGGTTGGCTGGTGTCCGCGGTCAGTCGGCTCGGCGGGTGGCCGCTATGGCCAGGTCCACCAGGGCCTGGCGGGCCTCGGTGTCCAGGTCGACAGCCGTGAGGGCCGCCAGCGCGGTGTCGGTGAGCGTGACGATCCGCTGCTCGGTACGGGCCAGGGCGCCGCTCGCGGAGATCAGCTCGCGCAGCCGGCCCACCCCCCGCTCGTCCAGCTCGGGGTCGCCGAGATGGCTGAGCAGCAGCTCCCGGCCGGCGTCGTCGAGGGCCTCCACGGCCGCCGCCACCAGGTAGGTGCGCTTGCCCTCGCGCAGGTCGTCACCGGCCGGTTTGCCGGTCAGCGCCGGGTCGCCGAAGACACCCAGCACGTCGTCGCGGAGCTGGAACGCCTCGCCCAGCGGCAGCCCGTACGCCGAGTAGACCGTCCGCACCTCCGGCGTCGCGTCGGCCAGCGCGGCACCGAACAGCAGCGGGCGCTCGACCGTGTACTTCGCCGACTTGTACCGGGCGACCTTGCTGGCCCGCTCCACCGAGGTGTCCCCGGTGACCTGGGTCAACACGTCGAGGTACTGCCCGACGGTGACCTCTGTGCGCATCTCGTCGAAGACCGGCCGGGCCCGGGCCACCGCCCGCAGGTCCAGGCCGGCGGAGTGCAGCAGCTCGTCGGACCAGACCAGGCACAGGTCGCCGAGCAGGATCGCGGCGGCGTCGCCGAACCCGTCCGGGTCACCGCCCCAGCCGGCCGCCCGGTGCCGGGCGGCGAACCGCCGGTGCACCGCCGGCTCGCCGCGCCGGGTGTCGGAGCGGTCCATCAGGTCGTCATGGATCAGGGCGCTGGCCTGGACGAACTCCAGCGCCGCCAGGGCGGTGAGCACCTGGTCGCCGTCCACCCCGCCGGCGCCCCGGAAACCCCAGTACGCGAAGGCCGGACGCAGTCGCTTGCCACCGCCGAGCACGAACGCCTCGATCGCCTCCGCCACCGGGACCAGGGCGTCGTCCACACGGGTCAACCGGGCCCGCTGGCCGGCCAGGAACTCGGTGAGGGCCTTGTCGACCCGCTGCCGCAGGCCGGCACGGTCGACGGGAGAGACGGGAGCAGCGTGGGTCACGCCACGACGCTAGCGGTTCGCCACTGCCCCCGCCCCACCGCCACGCGTAGTGCCGCCGGGCCGTACGCCGGCACCGGCCCGCGCGGCCGCCGCGCTGCGCCGGCCCGGCCCGGTGGCCGCGGGCGGTCCGGCCCGCCGGGTGCGCGCGGCCGCCTCGGTGAGGACCGCCGCCGGTACGTCCAGCACGACGGCGAGCCAGCCGAGCCAGAATTCACCGGGTACGCGTCGCTGCCGTTCCCACCGGGAGACCTCGTGACGGCTCAACGTTGCGACGCCCGCCGCCGCGCACAACTCGGCGGCGGCGCGTCGCTGACTCCACCCCCGGGCCAGCCGATGCCGGACCAGCAGCGGCCCGAGCTGGGTGCGGTGCGGCGGTGCGGGCGAGATCATGGGGTCCTCCCGGGCGGAACGTCGACGCGGTGACAACCCCGCCCGCACGACGGGCCGGGCTCACCTCGGTTGCGTGACCCCACTCCGGAACCGGGCCACCCCCGCCGCCCCTCCCGTGCCCCCCTTCCTACCCCTGGGGTACGACGACTTCCCCCGCCTTTGGCGGTGCTGCCGCGGTGAAGGTGGGGCTGCTGGCATCCCGTGAGCTCCGCCCCAATGAGCGGCTTGCGTTGGTCGCTTTCGGCGCTCACACCAACCGCGACGGGGACGCCTGGCAATCCACGGGCTTGCGATCTTTGAGATCAAGTCCTACAGCGAGAGGCTGACGTTCCAGCGCCCGGTTGGAAATTGCGTCAGCTCAGGAGCGGAATTGTTTAGGTAAGATCGATCCAGTAGTCCAGATCTACCAGATCCGCACGCCTGACGATGTGTGCCACCTCGACCACGCGCTCGCCGACATACGTCTGTCGAGTGATCACCACGACGTGAACGCCGCCAGGGATCTGTAGAGACTCAATCTCATCCGGCGTCGGCATCCTCCATCGCGGTCGCTCGCGGATGCCAGTGACGGTATGCCCGAGGCTGTATAGCTGTGAGGTGTTGCCACCCGGCCAGGGCTCGTTCCTTGGGTCGGCTACCGGGGTGCCGGCGACCATGTCGAGCAGCAGCGACGAGACGGACATCTGTTGCGGCACGCCGTGAGTGCGGAACAGGAAATGGCGCTCCAACAGCATCGTCCCTTGCTCCACCCCGAACAGCTTGGCCATGGGCTCGGTAGCCGGCACCTCGACGAAGCTCCTGTCGAGGCTGTAGGCAGACCACTCAACCTGCTGGTCAGCAGTGAAGGACGTTCCGAGCTCGCCGCTGCGAACCTGCTCCAGCTCTTTGCGGTACCTCTCGGAAGCGAGTCGACGCACGGGCATGTTCGGACGGGCGTAGGTGCCTCGTCCAACCTCTGTCATCACCAAGCCCTCTGCCCGCAGTAGCGCCAACGCTTCACGAACGGTCCCGCGCGCGACTGCGAACTCGGCCATCAAGGTCGATTCACTGGGCAGCAAGGAGCCGGGGGCGATCACGCCGGCCTCGATGCGGTGGCGTAGCTCGTCAGCAACCTGCCGGTAGCGCCGCGGCTGTGGGTGCGGGGTAGGCACGCCCGTCACCGTACTCCGGATCTTCCCGACCGCTTGTTCGCCATGACATGACATTACCTGTCTGGACAGGCTGCCTAGACAGGCCTACGGTTGCAGTGTGGCCGGCACGCTGAGTGATCTAGGGGTAGGCACTGCGTGTCGGCCACCCAAGGAGTCTCGGGAGGCAGCTCATGCGTCGATGGAAATGGTTCCAACGTCCTGACGAGTCGATCGACGTCGTCGAACGCTCGGCCTATCAGCCTGTGACGTGCGACCCTCCTACCGCTACGGGGCGGATCGACCGACTCGTGCACGACGGTGGGAAGCTCCTGGGTCCCGATGGCGTCGCCCGCTAGAGTCGGGTCGTGGCGCTCGGTCTTCCCTCGGTACTCCCCAATCCGCAGCCGGCGATCGGGGAGCTCATCCGTGACCGCCAGCCGACCTTCTCATTCGAGTTCTTTCCGCCCAAGACCGAGGCGGGGGAGCGGCTGCTCTGGCAGGCGATCCGCGAGCTGGAGTCGCTGCGCCCGTCGTTCGTGTCGATCACCTACGGCGCGGGCGGTTCGACCCGGGACACCACGGTGGCGGTGACCGAGCGGATCGCCACCGACACCACCCTGCTGCCGATGGCCCACCTGACCGCGGTCAACCACTCCGTCGCCGAGCTGCGGCACGTGATCGGCCGGCTCGCCGGGGTGGGCGTGCGCAACGTGCTCGCGGTGCGCGGTGACCCGCCGGGCAACCCGGGCGGCGAGTGGGTCCGCCACCCCGAGGGTGTGGACTACGCCGAGGACCTGGTCCGCCTGGTCCGCGACTCCGGTGACTTCAGCGTGGGCGTCGCGGCCTTCCCGTACAAGCACCCCCGCTCGGCCGACGTGGCCAGCGACACCGCGCACTTCGTCCGCAAGTGCCGTGCCGGCGCCGAGTTCGCGATCACGCAGATGTTCTTCGAGGCCGACGACTACCTGCGCCTGCGTGACCGGGTGGCCGCCGCCGGTTGTGCCACCCCGATCCTGGCCGGGGTGATGCCGGTGACCCAGATCGGCACCATCGAGCGGTCGGTGCAGTTGTCCGGGGCACCCTTCCCGCCGGCGCTGGCCGCTCGCTTCGAGCGCGTCGCCCACGACCCGGAGGCGGTCCGTCAGCTCGGCGTCGAGCAGGCCAGCGAGATGAGCCGTCGGCTGCTGGACGAGGGTGTGCCGGGAATCCACTTCATCACCCTCAACCGGTCCACCGCCACCCGCGAGGTCTGGCAGAACCTGAAGGCCGGCGCGCGGGCGTGAACGCGCGGTCCGCGACACCTGATGCCCGGTAGGACGGTTGATCCTCAGGTGGGCACACAGCTGAACTGGGATCAGTACGCCACGGCGTGGGCGCGGTTGCACGGCGGCTTCGACCCCCGGACCGCCGCGCCGGTGGTACGCGCGTGGCTGCGGTTCGCGTACCACGTCGGGTATGTGCTGGGCCGGCTGCGGGTCGGTCCCACCGCGGTCACCGTGGCCGGGGTGCTGCTCTGCTTCTGCGTACCGCTGCTGGCGACCCGGCCGGCCGACGGGCCGTTCCTCGGCGCGCTGTTCGTGCTGTTCGCGGCCGTGGCCGACAGCGTGGACGGCGCGGTGGCGGTCGCCACCAGCCGCACCACGCGGCTCGGCTACGTCTACGACTCGCTCGCCGACCGGCTCGGTGAGGTGGCGTGGCTGCTGGCGTTCTGGCTGGTCGGCGCGCCGGGCGCGCTGGTCGTCGCGGGCGGCGCGCTGTCCTGGCTGCACGAGTACGTGCGGGCCCGCGCGGTCTCCGCCGGCATGCGCGAGATCGGCGCGGTGACCGTGGGCGAACGCCCCACCCGTGTCTCGGTCGCGCTGGTCGGGCTGCTGGTCGCCGGCCTGGCCGGGCTGATCGAACCGGACCTGGCCGCCGGCACCATCACCATGGCGACCGCGGTGTGGGTGCTGCTGGCCGGCTTCGGCCTGGGGCAGCTGCTGTCCACCGTCCGCCGCGCGCTGATCGACGCCGGCTGAGCGAGCCAGCCGGCTGTGTAAGCCAGCCGGCCGAGTGGGCCAGCCGGTGAGTGGCGGGCCTACCAGGCGGGGCCGATCTCGTCGGCGACGATCTGCGCGGAGAGGGTCACCATCGGCAGCCCGCCACCGGGGTGGCTGGAGCCGCCCACCAGCCACAGCCCGTGCGCCGGGCCCCGGTTGGCCGGGCGGAGCAGCCCGCCGGCGGTGCCGTAGATCGAACCGCCCGGCGCCCCGGTCGCCGCGTCCAGATCGGCCGGTGTGCGGACCTCGCGGAACAGCAACCGGTCGCGTACGTCGACGCCGCGCTGCGCCAGCACCTCCAGGATCCGGTCGGCGTACGCGTCGGCAAGCCCGGGGCGGCGCCAGTCGACCGCGCCCGCGGCGGTGCCCTGCCGGGCGGCGTTGACCAGCACGAACCACGCCTCGTGCCCGGTCGGTCGGACCATCGGGTCGTCGGCCACCGTGACGAACACCGTCGGGTCGACGGCCGGCCGGGCCCGTACGCCCCGACCGGGGTCGCCGAAGACGGCGTCGAACTCCGCGTCGTAGTCGTGGGGGAAGAAGACGTTGTGGTGGGCGAGGCCGGTGCTGCCGGAGACGCCGAGCAGCAGCACGAAACCGGCGAGGCTGCGGTCGGTCAGCGCGGCCAGTCGACGGGAGTGCGGCAGCAGGTCGCGGTAGACGGTGATCGCGTCCACATTCGCCACCACCACGTCGGCGGGCACCGGCGCGGCGACGCCGGCGAGGCGTACCCCGTGCACCCGGCCTCCGGTGGCGTCGATGCGGGTCACCGTGGTGTCGGTCTGCACGACCACACCGAGGTCCAGGCAGCGGGTCAGCAGCGCGTCGGCGAGCGTGCCCAGCCCGCCGCGCAGGTACCAGCCGCCGAAGGTCAGCTCGGCGTAGGGGACCGCGACCAGCGCCGCCGGCGCCCGGCGCGGGTCGGCGCCGGTGTAGGTGGCGTACCGGTCCAGCAGCATCCGCAGCCGGGGGTCGGACAGGTGCCGGCGGCCCAGCCCGCGCAGGGTGCGGCCCGGGGCGATGGCGGCCAGGTCACCGAGCCGCCAGGCCAGCGACGCGAGGTCGCGCGGGGAGTCGACGCTGCGGCGCAGGATGTCCCGCTCGGAGGCGTGCCACACCCGTGCGGCCCGGCGCCACAGCCGCTGCCAGTCGGCCGCCGCCCGGTCGCCGAAGGCCGCGCCGATCCGGGTGGCGAACTCCACCGGGTCGGCGCACGAGTCGAGGGTCGGGCCGCCGCCGGGAAAGACGTGCCGGACGATCGGGTCCAGCGGGACCAGGTCCAGGTATTCGTCGAGCTTCGCCCCGGTCGCCTCGAACAGGTCGTGGAAGACCTCGGGCAGCGTGAGCAGGCTCGGCCCGGTGTCGAAGTGGAACGGCCCGGCCGGGGTGTCGTGCAGGTACCGGCCGAGCTTGCCGCCGACCGTCTCCGCCCGCTCGAAGACCGTCACCTGGTGCCCGGTGGCGGCCAGCCGGGCGGCGGTGGCGAGGCCACCCACCCCGGCGCCGACGACCACGATCCGCGCCATGCCGCGCCTCCTAGCTGACCGGGCGGCCCCGCCAGGTCAGGCGGCGTCGCTTTCGCAGATGGTACGACCGCAGGGTCAACCAACCGAGGACCACGACCGACACGGGGTGTGCGAGCGCGTCGGGCCACCACCGACCCCCGGTCGCCCGCGCGGTGAGCACCCGCCCGAGCACCCCGAGCAGGTAGCCGGCCAGGCCCACGGCGGCCACCCCCGGCGCGCCGGCCGCCGCACCCACCAGCGCGACCAGCGGCGGGGCGGTGTAGAGCAGCAGCAGCGACGCCACCACGGCCGCCGCCGCGCCCGGATGCCCGAACGACGCCCAGAGCGACTTCGAGTACCCGTCGCGCAGCTGCGGCCAGTCGTCGTACATCCGGCAGGCGGCCAGCCGGGAACCGTCGGCCAGGGCGATCCGCCCACCGGCCCGCTTGACCGCCCGGGCCAGCTCGACGTCCTCCAGGATCTTGTCGGCGACCGCGGCGTGCCCGCCGGCGGCGGTGTAGCCGGCCCGGTCCACCACCAGGAACTGCCCGCCCGCCGCGGCCAGCGACGGCCGCGGCGAGCGTTCCATCGCGCGCAGCGGCAGGAAGGTCAGCCAGAGCCACTGCAGCAGCGGCTGGACCAGCTGGTCGGCCGCCGTCGCCACCACGATCCGGGGGTACGGCGACAGCAGGGTCGCGCGGGCGGCGCGCAACTCGGTGACGGCGGCGGCCACCGCGTGCGGGGCGAGCACCACGTCGGCGTCGACGAAGACCAGCGCGGTGGCGCTCGGGTCGGCCCGGGTGGCCAGCAGCCAGCAGGCGTGCGGCTTGCCCAGCCAGCCCGGCGGCGGGGCGATCCCGTCGAGCAGGGTCACTCGCGGATCGTCGCCGACCACCGCGCGGACCACGTCGGAGGTGCCGTCGGTGGAACCGTCGTCGAGGACGACGACGCGCAGCCCGGGCACCCCGCGCTGGGCGAGCAGGGCACGCAGGCAGGGCGTGACCCGGGCGGCCTCGTCGCGCAGCGGCAGCAGCACGGCCACCGGCTCGTCGACCTCGTCCGGCCGGTCGGTGGGCCGGCGCAGCCAGCGGGCGGCGTTGAGCCAGGTGTGCGCGGTCAGCGCGGCGACGGCGAGCAGCAGGGCGAGCAGGACGGTCATCGGGTCGCGTCGACGCCGGTACGGTGCGGCTGGCGGTCCTCCCGGGCCGCGTCGCCGGCCCGCCGGGCGCGCAGCAGGGTCACCGTCAGCGGCACGGCGGTCACCGCCATGCCGGCGGCGCCCCACAGCGCCGAGGCGGGCAGGTCGAGGAAGACCGCGTGGGCCAGGATGCTGGAGAAGTACGTCCACAGGTAGAGCGCGACCATCGGGTCGTCGCGCCGGCCGGTGTGCTCGGCGGCCGGCCCGGCAAGCGGGCGCAGCGCGCTCATCAGCAGCACCGCGAAGAGCAGCCAGCCCAGGTAGTTGCTGACCGGGATGCCGGGCAGGCCGGGCAGCGCCGGTGTGGCGTCCCGCCAGACCCAGTAGCCCTCGGCGACCATCTGCGGGTCGAGGAAGAGATCCCAGGCGGCCAGTCCCACCGTGGCCAGCGCGATCCGCCCCGCCCACCGGCCGGCCGGCACGCCACCGCCGGGCGTCGACCCGCCGCCACCGGTCAGCCGGACCGCGGCCAGCCAGGCCGGCCAGGCCATCCAGGTCCAGGCCAGCGGGATGATCAGCGGCACCCCGGCCAGCTTGGGGCCGAGCTCCCCGGAGTAGTCGTAGCTGCCGAACGGCACACCGGTGGCCACCCCGATCGCCTCGATCGCGAACCCGCCGCCGGTGGCCACCGCGACCAGCGCCGCGGCGACCCGCGGACCCCTGCTGAGCAGCGCGTGGCCCACCGAGAGCAGCCAGCCGAGCACGACCGTGGCCACGGTCAGCCCGGCCCGGGTGGCGCCGGTGGTCAGCGGGTAGCAGATCTGGGCGAGCACCAGGACGGCCAGCAGCGCCCAGGAGATCCGCCGGGTCATGACGCGGGGGGCTCGAGGGGCAGGTCCCGACCGAGGACGCCGAACGGCCGCTCGTCGCCGGGGAAGTGGAAGTCGCGCAGCACGTCGACGAAGCCGAACCGCCGGTACAGCCGCCAGGCCCGCGAGGTCTGCTCCTCGGCCTCCGGGGTGGACAGCAGCGTCGTGTCACCCTCGGCCATGCCGAGCAGCGCCCGCAGTTGACCGGCGCCCAGGCCGTGCCCCTGCGCTGGCGGCCGGACGTGCAGTTCGACCACCTCGAAGCAGTCGGTGAGCCACCGCTTGCGGGTCGGGGCGTCCAACGCCCGGTACACCTGGTCGTGCCACCACTGGCCGGCGGCGCCCAGGTAGCCGTAGCCGAAGCCGGCGAGGTGACCCTCGCTGGTCAGGCTCGCCACGGCCCGGAAGCCGGGCCGGCGGACGTGGGTGGCGATGTAGCCGCGCCGGGCCTCCAGCAGGTCGGTGCGGTATCCCATCGCCTCGCCGTAGACGGCCACCACGTCGTCCAGCCGCCGGACCAGATCGTCCGGCGTCCAGCGCACCAACCTCATGCCCGTCCACCCTTCACCGTTTCCGGGCCGCCGTCGGCGACCCACCCGAGCACCGTCCGGTCGCCGACCACGTCGCGCACCTCGAACCGGGCGAACAACTCCTCGGCGTACCAGCCCGCGGTGGGGGTACGCATGATCGCCGCCCGGTGCTCCGGGTGACGGTACGCGAACGCCACCAGGTCCGTCGGGTCGCGCCACACGCTCACCGTGCCCTGCCAACCCAGCGGCGCCTCGCCGACGCCGAACCGGGCCAGCAGTCCGGGTGCCTCGTGCAGGGCGGCGGCCACCGGGGGGACCGCCCGCCAGAAGGTGGCCGCCCGACGGGCCCGCAGTCGCGCCCGGGTCAGCGCCAGCACCGGCCCGGTGACCCGTCCGCCCGGCGGGTCGCCGAACGGCCGTTGACCGGACCACTCGCCCCGGCTGCTCAGCGGACGCAGGTCGACCCGGACGGAGGCGCGGGCGATCCGCGCCCAGGCGCGCCCGACCGGCGAGTCGTCGAACCCGTCCGCCGCGGCGGGGGAGTCCCAGACGGTCAGTGCCGCCCACCGGGTGAGGTCGGCGTCGCCCGGGCCGAAGCCGGTGCCGGTTCCGGTGCCCAGCAGCTTGCCGAACCGGACGCCCGGCAGGGCACGCAGCCGGCGCGGGTCCATCGCCATCCGGGTCAGCGCCCGGGGCAACGCGCCGCGGGAGATCCGCCACACGTGCAGGGTGACCAGGTCCGCGGGCTTGCTCACGCCACCTCGGCCGGGGTGCCGGCGGTGACCCGCAGCAGCTCGGTGTAGGTGGTCGGGAAGACCGCCTGGGGTACGCCGCCCGCGGCCCAGATCTCCGGGTACGCCGCCAGCGCCGTGTCCACCAGGGTGCGCAGCGCCTGCGGGTGCCCGAGTGGGGCGACCCCGCCGATCGGCTGCCCGGTGTGCGTCCGGACGAACTCCGGGGTGGCCCGGCGCAGCCGGGTGACCCCGATCGACGCGGCCAGGCCGGCGGTGTCCACCCGGTGCGCGCCGGAGGTGAGCACGAGCAGGGGCGCGTCGTCCGCGTCGAAGATCAGTGAGTTGGCGATCTGGCCGACCTCGACGCCGAGCGCCTCGGCGGCGGCTGCCGCGGTGTGCACCGCGTCGGGCAGCAGGCGGACGGTGCTGGGCTCACCGGTGCCGTCGAGCGTGCCGGCGGCGGTGAGCGCGTCCTGCACCGCCCGTACGTTCGGGTGTGGCTGCATGAGGACATTCTTCCCGGTCCGCCGGTGTCGGTTCACCCCGGTGCGCCCGGGTGGCGAGCCTCGGCGCGTCACACGTTGCATTTTCGCCGGAGGGGAGGTGTACTGTCAGCAGCAGTTAGAACGAGTGTTCGATTGCCTCGAACGCCCGTTCCAACCAGCCGGAGCGAGGTGTTTCGCGGTGCCAGCTCCGGGCGGTGCGGCTCCGCGGGCCGCACCTGGGTTTCCGGGCAGTCGCGAGCCCGGTCCCGACAGGCAGGAGCGTCGCCCGCCGCCCACGACCCCCGGGCGGCGGGCGACGAACCCGCCGGTACGCCGGCCGGGTGTGGTGTGGGGAAGCATCCACACCCGGCCGGCCACACCCGGTGCGTCTTCCTCCGCACCACCCGACTCGGCGTCTCATCGGCGGCACCACCGCGCCGAGGCGACGCCCGGCCACGTGGAGGAGACAGTCCCATGCCGACCAACCCGGCTCAGGCACCGACGGTGCCGGCGCACGTGCTGCCGCACCGCACCCCCGCCCAGCTGCTCACGTTGGCCCGGCGCGGGCTGGTCGAGGCCGGCCAGACGCGGCCCGACGGCCTGCGCTACGCGGCCGCCCACCTGGCGGCGCTGCGCGCGGCGGCCGCCCTGCTCGCCGCCCGGGCCCGGCCCGCACCGAGCCGCCGCAACCGGATCACCAGCGTCTGGGTCCTGCTCTGCGCCGTCGCCCCCGAGCTCGACGAGTGGGCCCGGTTCTTCGCCGCCGGGGCCAGCAAACGGGCCGCCGCCGAGGCCGGCATCCCCCGGGTGGTCAGCGCCCGGGAGGCCGACGACCTGCTCCGCGCCGCCGACCAGTTCGTCACGGTGGTGGAGACCGCGCTCGGCGTGGCCCACCAACCCACCCTGGACGGTCTCGCCGCATGATCCCGCCGTGATGCCGGCCGCCCGGCGGGGGGAGCCGGGCGGCCGGCATCACAGCGTGCCGGTCCTGATCTGATCCACAGCAACGACGGGGGGGTTGGTCCGATGGCGGGCCGCATGGTGGTCGGTTCCGCCGCACTGGCCGATCTGGTACGCCCGGCGAGCGCACCCGACCCGGTCGGCGGCCACCGGGTGCTGCCGGTGACGCCCGAGCTGACCGGCCTGCTGCCCAACCGGGGACTACGCCGGGGCAGCACCATCGCGGTCGCCGCCGGTCAACCTCGACGCAGCGGCGGCACCTCGCTGGTGCTGGCCCTGCTCGCCGAGGCGTCCCGGGCCGGCTCCTGGTGTGCCGTGGTGGGGGTGCCGACCTTCGGTGCGGGCGCGGCCGCCGAGTTGGGTATCGCCCTGGATCGGCTGGCCCTGGTGCCGAATCCCGGTCCCGAGTGGGCCACCGTGGTCGCCGCACTGATCGACGGGGTGGATGTCGTGGTCACCGCCGTACCGGCCGCGGTCACCGCCTCGGTCGCCACCCGGCTGGCCGCCCGGGCCCGGCAGCGCGGCAGCGTGCTCGTCCCGTACGGCCGGTGGGACGGCGCGGACGTGACGTTGCAGGTGGTCCGTGGGGTCTGGGAGGGGCTCGGGCAGGGCCGGGGGCGGTTGCGCCGCCGGGAGGTCACCGTCTCGGCCCGCGGGCGTGGGGCCGCCGCCCGACCCAAGGAGATCAAGGTCTGGCTCCCCGGCGACGAACTCACCCGGGTGATCCCCCGCACGGCGCGGTCGACCGTGGGCCGACCGGCCGTGCCGCTCGCCCTGGTCGGGCGGGGATGACCAGCTCTCCGGCACGGACCCTGCTGCTGTGGTGCCCGGACTGGCCGGTGCTCGCCGCCGAGATCGTCGACGGGGTGCCGGCCACCGGCCCGGTCGCCGTGCTGCACGCCAACCGGGTGGTCGCCTGCTCCGAGCGGGCCCGTGCCGAGGGGGTGCGTCGAGGTCTGCGCAAGCGGGAGGCGCAGGGCCGCTGCCCACAGTTGACCGTCGTGGAGCACGATCCCGGCCGTGACGCCCGGGCGTTCGAGCCGGTGGTCGCCGCGGTGGAGGAACTGGTCGCCGGTGTCGAGGTGGTCCGCCCGGGCGCCTGCGCGGTGGTCGCTCGCGGCCCGAGCCGCTACCTCGGCGGTGAGGAGGCGGCCGCCGAGCGGATCATCGAGCACGTCGCCCAGTCGTGTCTGGTGGAGAGTCAGGTCGGCATCGCCGACGGCGTGTTCGCCGCCGGGCTGGCCGCCCGCGCCGGTCGGGTGGTGGCGCCGGGCGGGACACCGGAGTTCCTGGCCGGGCTGCCGGTCGAGGCGCTCGGCCGCTCGGCGCTGGCCGACCTGCTGCGCCGGCTGGGGGTACGGACCCTCGGCGACTTCGCCGCGCTGCCCGCCGGCGACGTGCTGGCCCGGTTCGGGTTCGACGGCGCGCTGGCCCACCGGCTCGCCGCCGGGCGCGACCACCGCCCGCTCGCCGTCCGGCAGCCGCCGGCCGACCTGACGGTGACCGCCGAGCACGACGAGCCGATCGACCGGGTCGACGCGGCGGCGTTCGCCGCCCGCGCGCTGGCCGAACAGCTGCACGAACGGCTGGCCGGGCACGGACTGGCCTGCACCCGACTCGGCATCGAGGCGATCACCGAGCACGGGCAGGAGCTGCACCGGGTGTGGCGGCACGACGGCCTGCTCACCGCCGCCGCCATCGCCGACCGGGTGCGCTGGCAGCTCGACGGTTGGCTCTCCGGCAGCAACGGGCGCGCCGGCGCCCGACCGGCCCGGCCGACGGCCGGCATCATCCGGCTGCGGCTGATCCCGGACGGGGTGATCGCCCAGGCCGGTCTGCAGGCCGACCTTTGGGGGGAGACCGGCGAGGAGCGGGAACGGGCGCACCGGGCGTTGAGCCGGGTGCAGGGCATCCTCGGCCCGGAGGCGGTGGTCACCGCGGTGCTCGGCGGTGGGCGTTCCCCCGCCGATCAGGTACGACTCGTGCCGTGGGGCGACGAACGCCTCCCGACCCGCCCCGGCGCTCCGCCGTGGCCGGGTCGACTGCCGGCGCCCGCGCCGGCCGTGGTGCTGCCCAGCCCGCTCGCGGCGACGGTGCACGACGCCGCCGGCGAGCCGGTGGTGATCAGCGCGCGGTTGGCGGTGAGCGCTCCGCCCGCCCGGCTGGTGGTCGGTACCGGCCAGCCGGCCCAGATCGTGGGTTGGGCCGGTCCCTGGCCGGTGGACGAGCGGTGGTGGGCGCCGGTCGAGGCCCGCCGCCGGGCCCGGTTCCAGGTCAGCCTCGCCGACGGCACCGCCCTGCTGGTCGCCGTCGAGGCCGGGCAGTGGCTGGTGGAGGCGATCTATGACTGAGTCGGGTCGACCCATGACCGGCGCTGGCTGGTTCGGTGCCGGAGTGGCCGGGGCGGCCGGGGCGGCCGGATGAGCTTTCACAACCCGAAGATGCCCTGGTCCGAGCTGGAAAGCGTGCTTTCCGGCCGGGCCGGCGACACCCGGGCAGGCGGCGGCCGGGGGAGCAGGGGTGAGCGGCACCTGCACGTGGTGGACCCGCTCGCCGTGGATGCCGACGGGGGAGACTCCCCGGCCTGGAGTCGCCGGCGCGAGCAGTACCAACCGCCGGAGCTGACCCGCCCCGACGGCGTGGTGCCCTACGCGGAGCTGCACGCGCACACCAACTTCAGCTTCCTCGACGGCGCCAGTCACCCCGAGGAACTGGCCGAGGAGGCGGCCCGGCTGGGGCTCACCGCGCTCGCCGTCACCGACCACGACGGTTTCTACGGGGTGGTCCGTTTCGCCGAGGCGGCCCGTACGCTCGGCCTGCCGACCATCTTCGGCGCGGAGCTGTCCCTCGGGCTGCCCGGCCCGCAGAACGGCGAACCCGACCCGCACGGCGCGCACCTGCTGGTGCTCGCGCACGGCCACGAGGGGTACGCCCGGCTGGCCACCACCATCGCCCGCGCCCAACTGCGCGGCGGGGAGAAGGGCCGTCCGGTCTACGGGGACCTGGAGGAGGTCGCCGCCGAGCTGCGTGACCACGTACTGGTGCTGACCGGGTGTCGCAAGGGGCACGTGCCGGGGGCGCTGCTCACCGAGGGGGTGGACGCGGCGGCCCGCGAGCTGGACCGGCTGACCGCGCTCTTCGGCGCGGAGACGGTGGCGGTGGAGCTGACCGACCACGGGCATCCCGTCGACGCCGACCGCAACGACGCGCTCGCCGACCTGGCCGCCGAGGCCGGGCTACCGACGGTGGCCAGCAACAACGTGCACTACGCCAGCCCTGGCCGGCGTCGGCTGGCCACCACGGTCGCCGCGGTCCGAGCCCGGCGCAGCCTGGACGAGATCGACGGGTGGTTGCCCGCGGCGGCCACCGCCCACCTGCGCAGCGGCGCGGAGATGGCGGCCCGGTTCGCCGCGTACCCGGGTGCGGTGGCCCGGGCCGCCGAGTTCGGCGCCGAGCTGGCCTTCGACCTTCAGCTCGTCGCGCCGCAGCTGCCGGCGTACCCGGTGCCGCCGGGGCACACCGAGATGAGCTGGCTGCGCAAGCTGACCGCCGACGGGGCGCACGAGCGTTACGGGCCGCCGCAGGCGCACCCGACGGCGTACGCGCAGCTCGACCACGAACTGAACATGATCGAGGAGCTGGGCTTCCCCGGCTACTTCCTGGTGGTCTACGACATCGTCAGGTTCTGCCGCGAGCAGGACATCTACTGCCAGGGCCGGGGTTCGGCGGCCAACTCGGCGGTCTGCTACGCGCTGCGGATCACCAATGTGGACGCGGTCCGGCACCGGCTGCTGTTCGAGCGGTTCCTCGCCCCGGAGCGGGACGGCCCGCCGGACATCGACGTGGACATCGAGTCCGACCGGCGGGAGGAGGTGATCCAGCACGTCTACACCCGCTACGGCCGGGAGCACGCCGCCCAGGTCGCCAACGTCATCTCCTACCGGCCCCGGTCGGCGGTACGGGACGTGGCCAAGGCGTTCGGCTTCTCACCGGGGCAGCAGGACGCCTGGAGCAAGCAGATCGACCGGTGGGGTTCGGTCGCCACCGTCGACGTCGAGGGCATCCCGGAGCAGGTGGTGGAGTACGCCAACGAGCTGCAGACGTTCCCCCGGCACCTGGGCATCCACTCCGGCGGCATGGTGATCTGCGACCGGCCGGTGATCGAGGTCTGCCCGGTGGAGTGGGGGCGGATGCCCGGGCGCAGCGTCCTGCAGTGGGACAAGGACGACTGCGCCGCCGTCGGCCTGGTCAAGTTCGACCTGCTCGGCCTGGGCATGCTCTCCGCGCTGCACTACGGCTACGACATGATCGGAGAGAGCCTCGACCTGGGCGACATGACGCTGGACGACCCCGAGGTCTACGACATGCTCTGCCGGGCCGACTCGGTCGGGGTGTTCCAGGTGGAGAGTCGCGCCCAGATGGCCACCCTGCCCCGGCTCAAGCCCCGCGAGTTCTACGACCTGGTGGTCGAGGTGGCGCTGATCCGGCCCGGCCCGATCCAGGGCGGCTCGGTGCACCCGTTCATCCGGCGCAAGAACGGTCAGGAGCCGGTGACCTTCGCACACCCGCTGATGCGCAACGCGCTGGAGAAGACCCTGGGCGTGCCGCTGTTCCAGGAGCAGCTGATGCAGCTCGCCATCGACCTGGCCGGCTTCGACGCGGCCGAGGCCGACCAGCTGCGCCGGGCGATGGGCGCCAAACGGTCGGTCGAGCGGATGACCCGCATCGCCGACCGGCTCTACGCCGGGATGGCCGAGCGGGGCATCACCGGTGAGCTGGCCGACGACGTCTATCGCAAGCTCACCGCGTTCGCCAGCTATGGCTTCCCGGAGAGCCACGCGATGAGCTTCGCCTACCTGGTCTACGCCAGTTCCTGGCTCAAGCGCTACCACCCGGCGCCGTTCCTGGCCGCGCTGCTCAACGCCCAGCCGATGGGCTTCTACTCGCCGCAGACCCTGGTCGACGACGCCCGCCGGCACGGGGTGGAGGTCCGCCGCCCGGACATCAACGCCAGCGCCGCGTTGGCGGTGCTGGAGTCCACCCCGGACACCCGGTGGGGCAGCGGGCCGGGGGAGCCGCCGCACGCCTGGGGGCTGGGCGGTCCGGCCGTCCGGCTGGGGCTGTCCAGCGTGCGTACCCTCGGGTCTGAGGTGGCCGAGCGGATCGAGGCCGAACGGGCGGCCGGCGGGCCGTACCGCGACATGCCGGATCTGGCCCGGCGGGTCGGTCTCACCGCCGCGCAGCTGGAGGCGCTGGCCACCGCGGACGCCTTCGCCTGTTTCGGGCTGACCCGGCGGGAGGCGCTGTGGGCCGCCGGCGCGGCGGCCCAGGACCGGCCGGGCCGGCTGCCCGGCACGGTCAGCGGAGCGGCCGCGCCCACGCTGCCCGGGATGGAGGCGGTGGACCGGCTGGTCGCCGACGTGTGGGCCACCGGGTTGTCGCCGGAGAGCCATCCGGCCCGGTTCATCCGGGGGCAGCTCGACGTGCTCGGCGCGGTGCCGATCGCCCGGCTCGGTCGGGTGGAGCCCGGGCAGCGGATCCGCGTCGGTGGCATCGTCACCCACCGGCAGCGGCCGGCCACCGCGGGCGGGGTCACCTTCCTCAACCTGGAGGACGAGACCGGGATGCTCAACGTCACCTGCTCGCCGGGGTTGTGGCAACGCTACCGGCGGGTGGCCCGCAGCAGCGCCGCCCTGGTGGTGCGGGGGCGGTTGCAGCGGCACGAGGGGGTGACCAACCTGGTCGCCGACCGGCTGGACGCCATCGAGCCGCCGGTCAGCCCCGCCTCCCGCGACTTCCGCTGAGACAGTGATCCACATTACGGTTTTCGGCGCCTCCGAGCGGGAGACTCGTCCTGAACGGGCAGAGCGGCCCGTGATCCGTGAGGGGGAATGACAGTGCTGGGAAACCACACGTACACCGGCGGTGGAATCGCCAACGCCCGACGCACCCGGCTGGGTGCCGGCTGGATGCCGTCGCACCTCACCGACCCCCGCGAGTACGAGGTGACCAACGGTCCGGTGGCCAACGAGCGCCGGTCCCGGGCGGAGGACGCGGTCGAGGGCACCGAGCCCTGACCACTAGGCTCGACCGGGTGGAGCAGACCCGAGGCCGGTTCGCCGGGCCGCCGCTGACCGCCCGTACCGCCGTGATCTGGTCGGTGCTCCGCGCCGAACTGGACCGGCGCGGCGACACCGAGCTGACGGTGCTGGACGTGGGTGGCGGCACCGGCGGGTTCGCCGTCCCTCTGGCCCGTGCCGGGCACCGGGTCACCGTGGTCGACGCCAGCCCCGACGCCCTGGCGGCGCTCACCCGCCGGGCCGCCGAGGCCGGCGTGGCCGACCGGATCGCCGCCGTCCAGGGTGACGGCGACGCCCTCGCCGGGCTGGTCGAGCCGGCCGGCGTCGACCTGGTGCTCTGCCACGCCGTGCTGGAGGTCGTCGACGATCCGACGCCGGTGGTGACCGCGCTGGCCACGGCGCTGCGTCCCGGCGGCGCGGCCAGTGTGCTGGTGGCCGGCCGTGCCGCCGCCGTGCTGGGCCGCGCGATGAACGGTCACCTGGACGTCGCGACCGCCCTGGCCGCCGACCCCGCCGGCACCGCCGGGCCGCGCGACACCCTGCGCCGACGCTACGACGCCCCGGGCGCCGCCGCGCTGCTCGGCGCCGCCGGGCTCGTGGTCGAGGAGATCCACGGGGTACGCGTGCTGGCCGATCTGCTGCCGGCCGCGGTCGCCGACGGGCAGTCCGCGGCCCTGGTCGAGCTGGAACGCGTCCTCGCCGCCCAGCCGCCGTACCGGGACCTGGCCGCCCAGCTGCACCTGTTCGCCCGCCGGCCGGCATGACCGCGCCGCCGGGTGGTACGCCGCCGCTGGCGGTTCTCGGGCCCGAACACGGTGCGGGTCGTCTCGCCGACGTGCTGCCCAGCGCGCTCGCCGTGCTGGGCGTGCCCGGGTCGGTCGACCCGCTCGGGCTCGTCCCCGCGCTGGCCGGGGTGCGTCGGGTCGCCGTGCTGCTGGTCGACGGCCTCGGCTGGTACCAGGTGCCGACCGCCGCCCCGTACGCGCCGACGCTCGCCGGGCTCGCCGCGACGGTGGGCCGTCCGCTGATCGCCGGTTTCCCGTCCACCACACCGACCAGCCTGGTGTCGCTGGGCACCGGCGTGGCACCGGGCGCGCACGGGGTGCTCGCCTTCACCGTGCGGGTGCCCGGCACGGACCGGGTGCTCACCCACACCGACTGGGCCGGAGAGCCGTCGCCGCTGAGCTGGCAGCCGGTGACCACCCAACTGGAGCGCGCCCGCGCCGCCGGCGTGACGACGACCGTGGTGAGCCGGCCGGAGTTCGGCGGCAGCGGGTTGACCCTGGCCGCCAACCGGGGCGGGGACTTCCGGGGCGCCGCCGGCGTGGACGCGGTCGCCGCCACCATGCTGGCGGCGCTGGCCTCCGGCGGTGGGCCCACCCTGGTCTCCGGCTACCACGCCGACCTGGACCGGCACGGCCACGTCAGCGGCGTCGACTCGGCGCCCTGGCGGACCGCCGCGAGCGAGGTGGACACGCTGGTCGCCCGGCTGGTCGACGGGCTGCCGCCGGACGCGGCGCTGCTGGTGACCGCGGACCACGGTCAGCTCGACATTCCCGCCGCGCACCGCTTCGACCTGGACACCGACCCCCGGCTGCGCGACGGGGTACGGGTGGTGGCCGGTGAGGCCCGGGTGCGCTACCTGCACGTCGCGCCGGGCGCGGCCGACGACGTGGTGGCCACCTGGTCGGCCGTGCTCGGCGACGCCGCGCGGGTACGCACCCGCGACGAGGTGGTGGCCACCGGCTGGTTCGGGCCGGTGCCCGAGGAGCACCTCGCTCGGATCGGCGACGTGGTCGTGATCTGCAACGACACGTACGCGGTCATGGCCAGCCGCACCGAGCGGCCGATGGCGTCGAAGCTGGTGGCGTACCACGGGTCGGACACCGCCGCCGAGCTGACCGTGCCGCTGCTCGTGGTCCGCGGCTGAACGTCGTACCCCCGGGTTAACCTGCCGGGATGGGCCGCAGCCAGTCGTTGCCCCGGGGCGGGGATCCGCGCTTCGGGCCGGACGCCGACGATTCGGCGAGCCCGATCCTGCACGTCGACATGGACGCCTTCTTCGCCGCCGTCGAGGTGCGCCGCCGACCCGAGCTGCGAGGTCGACCCGTCATCGTCGGCGGCGTCGGGCCGCGGGGTGTGGTCAGCTCGGCCAGCTACGAGGCCCGCCGCTACGGCGTCCGCAGCGCGATGCCGACCAGCCAGGCCCGGGCACGCTGCCCGCAGGCGGTCTACCTGCCACCGGATTTCACCGCCTACACGGCCGCGTCCCGGGCGGTGATGCAGATCTTCCGGGACGTCACCCCGCTGGTCGAGCCGCTCTCCCTGGACGAGGCGTTCCTCGACGTGACCGGCGCCCGCCGGCTCTTCGGCTCCCCGGCCACCATCGCCCGGCTGATCCGCCGGAGGGTCGTCGACGAGCAGGGGCTGACCTGCTCGGTCGGGGTGGCGCCGAGCAAGTTCGTGGCCAAGCTCGGCTCCACCCGCGCCAAACCGGACGGCCTGCTGGTGGTGCCCCCGGGTCAGGTCCTCGACTTTCTGCATCCGCTGCCGGTGGACGCGCTCTGGGGTGTGGGGGAGCGGGCCGCCGAGGCGCTGCGCCGGCTCGGCCTGGCCACCGTCGGTGACCTGGCCGAGGCCCCGCTGGGCATGCTCCGCCGGGCGGTCGGCGCGGCGTCGGCGGCCCACCTGCACGAGCTGGCCTGGGGCCGGGATCCGCGCCGGGTCAGCCCCGAGCAGATCGACAAGTCCATCGGCGCCGAGGTGACGTTCGACGTGGACGTGGCCGACCCGATGGAGATCCGCCGCGCCCTGCTCGCGCTCAGCGCGAAGGTCGGCGTGCGACTGCGGGGCTCCGGGCAGGTGGGGCGCACCGTCACGCTCAAGGTTCGGTTGGCCGACTTTCGCACCGTCAACCGCTCCCGCACCCTCGGCGTACCCACCGACACGGCCCGCGAGATGTTCGACACGGTGTGGGCGCTCTACACCACGTTGGACCCGGGCGAGCGGATCCGCCTCGTCGGTGTCCGGGTGGAGGGCCTCGCTCCCGCGCAGGGCGCACCCCGGCAGCTGACCCTCGGCGCGCCCGAGCGTGGTTGGCGGGAGGCGGAAGCTGCCGCGGACGCCGCTGCTGCCCGATTCGGGCGGTCCGTCATAGGTCCGGCCAGTCTGATGGGCGACCGTGATCCCCGTCGAAACGAAAATCCACCCCACCCGTAGGTCGTCCCGCTTTCCGACGCGCGACCCCCCTCGTAGACTTGCGGGTAAGCAGCCGGTTGGCTGCCACGGTCTGTCGGCCCGAGTGGGCCCGACCAACGTGACCGGGGAGGAGTGCCGTGCCGCTCTCGGAGCACGAGCAGCGGCTGTTCGAGCAGATCGAGCGGTCGCTTGCCGAGGACCCCAAATTCGCCTCGGCCGTGCGCGCCAGCGATCCGCGCTTCCATGCGCGGCGTCGCCTGCTCGTCGCTGCCGGCGTGATCATCGCTGGCTTGGCTCTACTGGTCTATGGCGCGGTGATCAAGACTCCACCGCTGGCGGTGGCGGGCTTCGTCGTCATGCTGGCCTCGGCCGCGTTCGCGGTGCAGTCGCACCGGCGGGCGCAGTCACCTGACCTGCACGTGGTGGGCGGCACGACGAGTCGTCGTCGTCCCCGCGGCGGCGGCCGATCCGGTCGCCGGCCGTCGATCCTGGACCGCATGGAGGACAGGTGGCGGCAGCGCCCGGAGGGGCACCGCTGAGCCCGTCCCGCCGCTGAGGCGGGCCGTACACCGCGACGAGCGGGTCGCCGGGCACAGCCCCGGCGACCACCGTCGCATCCACGCGCCCTCGTCCCGCTGACTCGTCCCGCTGAACAGACCCGGCACTGCCGGGAGTCGCCGCCGTGCGCTCCCGTGCCACCTCTTCGAGCCCCTCAGCCAGCGATGCACCGCAGGCAGGCCGATGCGCCGGCGGCGGGCCGATGCGCCGGCGGCGGGCCAGCACCACGGCCCCATGATCACTTCATGATGAGCAGTCGTGTAAGGCCGCTCAGAACTACTCATCATTAAGTGATCGAGGTGCCGGCGGGTGCCGGCGGGTGCCGGCGGGCGTCGGCGGGGGGCGGCGGGCATCCGACGGGCGGGGGCGGTGGGCATCCGACGGGCGGGGGCGGTGGCCGTCCGGCCGCCGCCCCCTTCGCCGCCCCGTCGCGGTCTTCGGTCAGCGGGCCGCTCGGTCGGCCAGCAGACGACGCGGGTTCCAGCGCAGCAGGCGGTACCGGGCGCGCCCGGTCAGGGCCACCATCCGGCTGGAGTTGTCCGCGAGGGCGGTCCGCCAGCGCAGCAGCACCGACGGCGGGAGCAGCGCGGCGAGAACCCTGGTTCGGCGATTCGCCCGAGCGGCGAGCGCATTGCGGACCGCGCGCAGCGCCGGCAGCAGACGTTCACCGGTCAGCGGATCCCGTGCGTAGCGGGCCCGCTCCTCGGCCCGGCCGAGCAGCCGCGCCGCGCCGACCGCGTCGACGTCGTCGGCGAGGGATTCCCGGACCAGCCGGTCCGCGGTGGCCCGTGGGGTCTCGGTCAGGTCCACCCGGACCTGGAAGTCCACCAGCGTGTCGAGCAGTTCCGCCCAGGCGGCGTGCGCGTCCGCGCGGGCCTGGGTGGCGTCCGCCCCGACCACCACCACCCGTGCCTCCGGCGCGCCGGCCTCCTCGCCGACGGCCGGGGTGGCCGCCGTGCCGCCCGCCGCTCGGCCGCTGCGCCGTCGACGCAGGGCCAGCCGGCGCAGCGCGGGCACCGCGAGCAGCACCAGCAGCGCCAGCAGACCCGCCGCCCACCACGGCCACACCGGTGGCTCTTCGGTCGGCGTCTGCCCGCCGAGGGAGAGGCCACTGTCGGTGTCCCGGTCGGCGTTGTCCGGGCCGGCCGGACCGGCCGTCGCGTCGGGACCGGCCGGGGTGTCCGTGGTGCCGGTGCCCGGGGTGGACGGTTCCGGCGCGTCCGTGTCCGGAGCCCACGCGGACCGGGTGGAGCCCGGCACCCCGTACGACGGGGTGGCGTCGAACGGCACCCAGCCGATGCCGTCGAAGTAGACCTCGGTCCACGCGTGCAGGTTGAGGTTGGTCAGCGTGTACGTGTCGCCGTCCCGCTTGCTGCCGTTGGTGAACCCGAACGCCACCCGGGCCGGGATGCCGGCCGTACGCACCAGCCAGGCCATCGCCGCCGCGTACTGCTGGCAGTAGCCGACCTTGTTGGTGAGGAAGTTGACGATGTCCTGACCGCTGCTGCCGCTCTGCGTGCTGAGTCGGTAGCTGAACCCGTTGTCGGCGGAGAAGTGCTGGTAGATCGCCAACACCCGGTCGTAGTCGGTGCGCTTGCCCTGGACCAGCCCCTTGACCAGTTCCTCCACCTCGGGCACCGTGCCCGGAGTGGCGGTCAACTGACGGCGTACCGGGTGATCGGCCGGCAGTGACCGCGCGGCCCGCAGCACCGCCGGGGTGTACGTCGAGCGGATGTAGTCGAACGAGTACTTGCGGCCCCGGGAGCTCTCCCGGTTGGAGAAGACGACCTGCTGGTTGGGGTCGTAGAGCCAGTTGCCGCTCAGGTCGTCGGTACGGGTCGGCTCGGCGTACACCGGCATCAGGGACATGCTGAGGTTCTTGGTCACCTCGACGGTCGCCCGATACTCGGTCTGCTGCACCCCCGGGCCGGCTCGCTCGTTCGGATTGGGCAGGTCCCGGTTGACGGCGCGTCCGCTCGGGGTACGCGCCTGGAACCCGTTCGGGCGCAGCTCGTCGGCGACCGCGTACCGCAGGTAGAACGGGTTGGGTTCGGTCGTGGTCACCTTGACCAGGTCGGCCACCTCGGACTGGTTGAGCTGACCGGCCAGCGAGGCGAACAGGTCGATCCGCCCCGATGCGCCACCCGAGCCCGAGCGCCCGTTGCCGGTGCCGTTGCCGGTCCCCTCGGTGAGCGTGTCGAGCAGCCCGCCGGCCATGCCCGGCACGGCCAGCGGCAGCGCCACGGCCAGTGCCACGCCGACCACCGCGAGCCGGCGGCCGGCGGATGCCAACGGGGACGCCTCCCACACGTCGACGTCCCGGCCGTCACCGGTGAACCGGCGGCCGAACCGGCGGACCCGGCCGACGTTGTCGGTCACCAGCAGCCACAGGTAGCCGGCGGCGCCCACCACGAACGGGACCGCGGGGACACTGTCCACGTAGACGGCGACCGGCACCGAGTAGATGGCGAGCATCGGCAGCCCCGCCAGCGCGGGCCGGTGCAGCCCCACCGTCAGCACGTCGACCAGCACGGCCACCCCGCCGACACCGAGCACGGTGATGAACAGCAGCGGATCGGTGTCCGGGACTTCGACCCCGTAGGAGCGCATGTCCTGCATGGAGCCGCTGAGCAGGTCGGCGAAGTGGCCGATGGTGCCCGGGGTGGGCAGGAAGGTGAGCAGCTCCGAGCCGCTGGGGAACAGCCAGGTCAGGGCGAGCAGCAGGGCGGCCAGCATGCCCAGCACCTGACCCCACAGCGGCGCCCGGACGAGCCGGGTCAGCGCCGCCACCCCGGCCACCACGGCGACCGCGATCGCCGACTGGATCAGCCACGTCCAGGTCTGGAAGATGGCCGACAGCGGCGCGGCGGCGAGCAGCGTGGCGGCGGCCGCCACCGCGCCGATGTTCCGACTGGCGATCATGAGGGGGACCTTCCGTTCATCGCACGCCGCCGGCGACCGTCTCGGCCAGCGCGGCGCGCAGGGCGAAGCCCTGGGAGCCCCGGCCCGCCTGCGGCCACAGCGCCGGCAGCCGGCTGCCGTGGTCGGCGCCGACCACCCGCCAGCCGCTCTGCAACAGGGTGAGCGCGGCGGCGCCGTGCGCGCGCTCGGCCTCGGCCCGCGCCTTCTCCGGCAGGCTGAGCCAGGTGGAGCTGTCCAACAGGAAGCCGACGCAGGTCGCGCCGTTGCCCCGCAGCCCGGCCAGCAGCTCGGCCTCGGCCACGCTCACCGCGCCGAACAACGCGATGATCAGACCGCCGTCGGCGCGCTGCCGGACCCGCTGCACCAGCCCGGTCACCTCGGCGCGCTGGTCCAGGCGGACCTCGGCGAGATGGTCGAGCAGCGCGCCGTCGCCGCCGGCCTCCGAGGCGTCCACGTCCACCCCCGAGCCGGTTACCAGGCGCAGCTTGTAGCCGGCCTGCCGCAGGTGCACGGCGATGCTGGCGGCGGCGGACACGGCCCACTCGAAACTCGCCGTCGGCCCGTCACCGCGGTGGCCGTACGCGCGGGTGTCCAGGACGACCGTGGCGCGGCTCTCCCACGGCTGCTCCTCGCGGCGCACCATCAGCTCACCGGTGCGCGCGGTGGACTTCCAGTGCACCCGGCGCAGGTCGTCGCCGCGCCGGTACTCCCGGGTCGCCGCGTCGTCCTCGCCGTGCACCGCCACCGACCGGGCCCGACTGTCGCCGCTGCCCGCGTACTCCCCGGGGAGCCGGACCGACGGCAGGGGCGTGACCTGCGGGATGACCGTCAGGTGGTCGGTGCTGGGGAAGGCGCGGGTGAGCTCGCAGAGACCGAACGGGTCGGTCATCCGCACCACCAGCGGACCCACGTCGTAGCGACCCCGCACGTCGGCCCGCACCGTGTACGCCACGGAGCTCGCCTGGTGTGCGCCGAGGCGCTCCAGCACCACCCGGGGTCGGCTGCCCAGCGCGTAGGGCAGCCGGTCCTCCAGGAGCAGGGTGCCGGTCGGCAGGCGGGACAGGTTCTGCAGGCGCAGCACCACCCGCGAGTTGGCCCCGACCGGAACCCGGTGCGGATCCAGCGACCGGTTGCAGGCCAGCTTGTAGCGGCTGCGCCCCACGTAGGCGGCAGCCAGCAGCGGCAGGACGGCCAGCAGCACGGCAACCCGCAGCAGGTCCTTCTCACCGAGGATGCCGGCGGAGATCGCCGCCGCGACGGCGGCGGCCAGGAACGAGCGCCCGCGGGTGGTCAGCCCGCGCAGCCCGGCACGCACGTCACGGCCTCCGCGGCTCGTAGGGGGCGCGACCGTTGCCGGTGGCGGGACGGGTGTCGTACGGGTTGCGCTGCCGGTCGTGTGGCAGCGGCAGTCGGTGCACCAGCTCGGAGACGATCGCGTCGGTGGTGCGCCGGGCGAGCTGCGCGTCGGCGGTCGGGATGATCCGGTGCGCCAGCACGGGCACCGCCAGGGCCTGCAGGTCGTCGGGGAGGACGTAGTCACGCCCCTCCAGGGCGGCGACCGCCCGGGCGGTGCGCAGCAGTTGCAGGGTGGCCCGGGGGGAGGCGCCCAGCCGCAGGTCGGGGGCCTCGCGGGTGGCGGTGACCAGGTCGACGGCGTACTGCTTGACGGCGTCGGCGACGTGCACCTGCCGGACGGTGGCGATCAGCTGCCGGACGATGTCCGCGTCGGACACCGGGCGCAGCTCGTGCAGCGGGTCGGTGGCGCCGTGCCCGTCGAGCATGGCCAGCTCGGCGCCGGAGTCCGGGTAGCCCATCGCGATCCGGGCGGTGAACCGGTCGCGCTGCGCCTCGGGCAGCGGGTAGGTCCCCTCCATCTCGATCGGGTTCTGGGTGGCGATGACCATGAACGGGGTCTGCAGCTGGTAGGTCACGCCGTCGACGGTGACCTGGTGCTCCTCCATGCACTCCAGCAACGCCGACTGGGTCTTCGGCGAGGCCCGGTTGATCTCGTCGCCGACGACCAGGTTGGCGAAGACGGCACCCGGGCGGAACTCGAAGTCGTGCGTCTCCTGGTTGTAGACGCTGACGCCGGTGACGTCGCTGGGCAGCAGGTCGGGGGTGAACTGGATCCGCCGCACCGTGCAGTCGATGGACCGCGCGAGGGCCTTGGCCAGCTTGGTCTTGCCGACACCCGGGACGTCTTCGATCAGGAGGTGACCCTCGGCGAGCAGGACGGCCAGGGCGAGCCGCACGGTGGCTGTCTTACCCTCGATGACCTGCTCGATGTTGGCCACGATGGCCTCGCTGGCGGCGCGGAACTCGTCGTGCGGCAACAGGCCGCCCACCTCGTCCCAGGTCTGTTGTGTCACGGGCCTCCTCCTCGTCGCCATCACGGCAGCTCTGTGAGAGAGCACCTGGACCCGCCGTTGGGTTCGCGACGCCGAGCCTCGTTTGCCGCAGGAATCTCACTGGCCTCTCAGGCTAACCATGTTTGTCGTTATCGCCGACCCCCGCAGGTAGTCCGTCGGTTACGCACCGATATTCGCCATGTTGGGGGACGGGGTGCGGCCGGCACCCGGGTGCCGTCGCCCGTCCGCTGCGCGGGGTACACTGCGGGACATGGCCGGAGTCTTCCTGCTTCTTACCGGGCCGTGCTGATGCGCTGAACGCGTGACAGCACGGCGGCCCCTCCTGCGCGAGGGGCTTTTTTGTGCCCTCCGCCGGCCCGTCCGGCGGTGCCGAGACGACCGGCCCGGCCCGGTGACGCCGAGATGAAGCGAAGCGAAGCGAGGAGAGACGATGAGTGAGGCAGCCGCACCGGCGGGCGACATTCCCCCGTTCCGGTACACCGCGGCCCTGGCCGACGAGATCGAGAATCGTTGGCAGGACACCTGGGCGCGCGAGGGCACCTTCCACGCACCGAACCCGACCGGCCCGCTGGCCGATCCGACGCACCCCCGCGCCGGCGCGGAGAAGCTGTACGTGCTGGACATGTTCCCGTACCCGTCGGGCGCCGGCCTGCACGTGGGCCACCCGCTGGGCTACATCGGCACCGACTGCTACGCCCGCTACCAGCGGATGGCCGGGCGCAACGTGCTGCACGCGATGGGCTTCGACGCGTTCGGCCTGCCCGCCGAGCAGTACGCGGTGCAGACCGGCACCCACCCGCGGACCACCACGGTCGCGAACATCGAGCGGTACAAGACGCAGCTGCGTCGGCTGGGGCTGGCGCACGACGAGCGTCGCTCGGTGGCGACCATCGACACCGACTTCTACCGCTGGACCCAGTGGATCTTCCTGCAGATCTTCAACTCCTGGTACGACCGCGACGCCGGCCGGGCCCGCCCCATCGCCGAGCTGATCGCCGAGTTCGAGGGCGGCAACCGGCCCACCCCCGACGGCCGCGCCTGGGCCGAGCTGAGCGCCGCCGAGCGCCGCGGGGTCGTCGACGACCACCGGCTGGCGTACGTCTCGCAGGCCCCGGTCAACTGGTGCCCCGGTCTGGGCACCGTGCTGGCCAACGAGGAGGTCACCGCCGACGGCCGCTCCGAGCGGGGCAACTTCCCGGTCTTCAAGCGCAACCTGAAGCAGTGGATGATGCGGATCACCGCGTACGGCGACCGCCTGCTGGACGACCTGGACAGCCTGGACTGGCCTGAGCCGATCAAGCACATGCAGCGCAACTGGATCGGACGATCCCAGGGCGCGCACATCGACTTCCCGACCGCGCTGGAGCCGGTCCGGGTGTTCACCACTCGCCCGGACACCGTCTTCGGGGCCACCTACATGGTGCTGGCGCCCGAGCACGAGCTGGTCGACGCGCTGGTGCCGGCGGCCTGGCCGGACGGCACGCGGGACGCCTGGACCGGTGGGCACGCCAGCCCCCGGGCGGCCGTCGAGGCGTACCGCAAGGCGGCGGCGGCCAAGACCGACGTCGAGCGGCAGTCCGACAGCAAGGAGAAGACCGGCGTCTTCATCGGCGCGTACGCCACCAACCCGGTCACCGGTGGGCAGATCCCGATCTTCATCGCCGACTACGTGCTGGCCGGCTACGGCACCGGCGCGATCATGGCGGTGCCGGCGCAGGATGAGCGGGACTGGGCGTTCGCCGAGGTGTTCGAGCTGCCCATCGTGCGCACCGTGCAGCCGTCGGAGGGCTTCGACGGCACGGCGTACACCGGGGACGGCCCGGCGATCAACAGCGCCGCGCCCGAGCGCGGCCTGGACCTGAACGGCCTGGGGGTCGCCGACGCCAAGGCGGCGATCATCTCCTGGCTGGAGGCGAACGGGCACGGCACCGGCGCGGTGACCTACCGGCTGCGTGACTGGCTGTTCTCCCGGCAGCGGTACTGGGGTGAGCCGTTTCCGATCGTCTACGACTCCACCGGCGCGGCCATCGCCCTGCCGGAGGAGATGCTGCCGGTTGAGCTGCCGGAGGTCGACGACTTCTCCCCGAAGACGTTCGACCCGAACGACGCGGACTCCAACCCGGAGACCCCGCTGTCGCGGCGGCGCGACTGGGTCGAGGTGGAACTGGACCTGGGCGACGGGCCGAAGCGCTACACCCGCGAGACCAACGTGATGCCGCAGTGGGCCGGTTCCTGCTGGTACGAGCTGCGTTACCTGGACCCGACCAACAGCGGACGGTTCGTCGACGCGGAGAACGAGCGGTACTGGATGGGTCCGCGCGGCGAGGGCGACTGCGGGGGCACCGACCTGTACGTCGGCGGCGCCGAGCACGCCGTGCTGCACCTGCTGTACGCGCGGTTCTGGCACAAGGTGCTGTTCGACCTGGGGCACGTGTCGTCGTTCGAGCCGTTCCGCAAGCTGTTCAACCAGGGCATGATCCAGGCGTACGCGTACACCGACTCGCGCGGCAGTTACGTGCAGGCCGAGGATGTCGTCGAGCGCGACGGCACCTACTACCTGGGCGACCTGGCGGTCAACCGCGAGTACGGCAAGATGGGCAAGTCGCTGAAGAACGTGGTGACGCCCGACGACATGTGCGCCGCGTACGGCGCCGACACCTTCCGGGTGTACGAGATGTCGATGGGTCCGCTGGAGGTGTCCCGCCCCTGGGAGACCCGGGCGGTCGTCGGGTCGTACCGGTTCCTGCAGCGGGTCTGGCGGGCCGTCGTCGACGAGCAGACCGGCGCGCTGCGGGTCACCGAGGACCCGGCCGACGAGGCGACCCGCCGGCTGCTGCACAAGGTCATCGACGGGGTCCGTGGCGACATGGACGGCATCCGGTTCAACACCGCCATCGCCAAGCTGATCGAGCTGACCAACGGGTTGACCCGGCTGTCGGCGACGCCCCGCGAGGTGGCCGAGCCGCTGGTGCTGATGGTGGCGCCGTTCGCCCCGCACGTGGCCGAGGAGCTGTGGCGCAAGCTGGGTCACGACACCTCGCTGACGTACGCGGACTTCCCGACCGCCGACCCGGCGCTGCTGGTGGCCGACACGGTGACCTACCCGGTGCAGGTCAACGGCAAGGTCCGTGGCCGCGTCGAGGTTCCCGCCGACTCGTCCGAGGAGACCGTCCGCGCGGCGGCCCTGGACGCGGTGGCCGCCGCCCTGGCCGGCAAGGAGCCCCGCAAGGTCATCGTGGTGAAGGGCCGCCTGGTCTCGGTGGTCGCGTAACTCCCGTCCCGGTCCCCGTCCCCCTGGCCCGTCGATCATGGAGTTGTGGTGCCCGGTTCACCCCGATCTGCGGGGTTTGTCCCCCACCACAACTCCATGATCGACGCGGCAGGGCGGGAGGTTTGGTCGAGCATCACGTCCACCACGGTCGTCGACACCCAGGTGGCGGGGCGCGAGGTCCGCGCCCACCTCGGCCAGGTGACGCAGCAGCGCGCCGACGAAGTCCAGGTTGGCCGGCGGGGTACGTCGTACCGTGTCACCGACCCGGACCACGTCGGCGACGAAGCCGCCGGTGAGCGGCTCCTCGGCGGGACGGGTCGGTTCGGCCACGGTCACACCGGCATGGTGCGGCGACGCCGCCGCTCGGCGCGCCACCAGCGGTGGACCAGCACCACGCTGGCGATCAGGCCGAGGCTGGCGGGGGCGGCCGCGTACCAGTTGACGTGGCCCGGGGAGCTGACGGCCGCGCCGATCGCGGCGTAGCCGAACGCGGTCGGCGCGGAGGCGATGACGCTGCCGGCCAGGAACGGCAGGATGCGCGCACCGGTCGTGCCGTAGCCGTAGCTGACCAGCCCGAAGCCGGCGATCGGCAGCAACCGGACGGTGACCACGCCGAGCACGCTCTGCCGGGCGAACCAGCCGTCGAGGCGGGCCAACCGGCCGCGCACCCGCTCGGCGACGAACTCCCGGCCGAGCAGCCGGCCGACCGTGAACCCGATCGCCGCCGCCACCAGCGCGGCACCCAGGGCGTACGCGGCGCCCTCCAGGGGGCCGAAGATCGCGCCGGCGGCGAGGGTGATGAAGGTCCGCGGGACCAGCGCCACCAGCAGCAGCGCCCCGCCGAGGATCGCCGCCACCGGGGCGAGGTCGCCCACCTGGTCGGCCAGCATCGGCAGCTGCGCCGGGTCCGGTCGGGGCACCAGGAGCAGCAGCAGCCCGCAGCAGCCGATCAGGAGGACGAGCAGGGCGAACCGGGCGGCCGACGGTTGCCGGAGCAGCCGCCGGACGGCGCGGATCATGCCCGGGCGGCGGCCACTGCGGCGCGGCGCTCGGTGCGGAGCCGGTCGGACCAGGTGTCGTCCAGCGGCGGGAGCTGGTGCGCCCCGGTGGCCCAGCGCAGCAGCAGGTCGGCCAGGGCGGGGTTGCGGGCCAGCGCGGGACCGTGCGAATACGTGCCGAGCAGCTTGCCGCGCCAGGCGCCCTCGGTGGCGCCGTCGTTGCCGATCCCGGCGGTGACCCGGGCCAGCGGGGAGACCTCCGGGCCGAGGTGGGTACGGCCACCGTGGTTCTCGAAGCCGGTCAGCGCGGGCAGGCCCAGCCGCGGGTCGATCTCACCGGCCAGCTCGCCGACGGCCCGGCTCTCGCCCCGGTCGGATCGCAGGTCGAGCAACTCCAGGCCGCGGCACTGCACACCCTTGGCGAAGAAGGAGGTGCCGAGCAGCTGGTAACCGGCGCAGACGCCGAACACCACCGAACCCTGGGCCACCGCCCGGTGCAGCCCGCCGTCGGCGATGAGCCGCTGCGCGCCGAGCGCCTGCGGGCCGTCCTCGCCGCCACCGACCAGGTAGATGTCGGCCGTCGCGGGCAGCTGCTGGTCGGAGCGGACCTCCAGCACCTCGACCGGCATGCCGCGCTGGCGCGCCCGACGGGCGAGGATCAGCGCGTTGCCCCGGTCGCCGTAGGTGGAGAGCAGGTCGGGGTAGATCCAGACGATGCGCAGGCTCTCAGTTGACACGGTCCAACTCCGCTCGGATGTCCTGGAACGCGGTGTAGTTCGCGATGACCTCCAGCCGCCCGGGCGGGACCGACCGGATCGCGTCGTCGAAGGTGCGGACGTGCTGGAACGGTACGTCGTTGACGTCCAGCCGGACCGCCAGGTCGTACGCCCGGTCGCCGGTGATCAGCACCTGCCGTCCGCGCAGCGGCGCGAAGTCGACGTCGAAGAGCCAGGAGGTGTCCAGCCCGTCGGGGTCGCGCGCGTTGATGGAGAGCAGGGTCGGCGCCTCGTCGGCCATGTCGAACGCCTCCAGCCAGCTGGCCGGGTTCTTGGCCAGCAGCAGCCGGATGTTGCGCCCGTCCTTGTCGACCTGCGCGTAGCGGCCCGCCACCGAGGTGACGATGCCGAGGCGGGACACGGCGTCGACCGGGCGGACGCCGAACTCGGCGGCCACGGCCAGCGCGGTCGCCGCGTTGCCGAGGTTGACCTTGCCGGGGAGCTGGAGGGAGACCTTGTGCCAGGCGCCGGTGGGGTCGAGCACGCCCTCGTCCTCGACGACCCACTGCGGTTCCGGTCGGCGCAGCGGGCAGCCGGTGCACCACCACTGCTCGCCGGAGCGCTGGATGGTGGAGCCGCACTCGGGGCAGACCCAGGAGTCGTCGTGCCAGCGTTGGCCCGCGCTGAACCAGGTCACGTGCGGCGGGTTGATGCCCCGGGCCGGGTCGGCCGGCGGGGTGGCCGCCCAGACCACCATCGGGTCGTCGGCGTTGGCTACCACCCGCACGTCGGTGTGCCGGACCAGCGCCGCACGCCAGAGCTGCGCCATCATGGCGACCTCCTTGGCGCGGTCGAGCTGGTCGCGGGAGAGGTTCAGCAGGGCGACCACGTGCGGGTCGGTCGCCTCCAGCACCTGGGCGAGGTAGTGCTCGTCGACCTCCAGCGCCGCGTACGGGGTGCTGCCGGCCTTGGCCAGCGCCGAGGTGTGCCCGGTGGGCATGTTGGCGCCGAACGAGTTGGTGGCGACCCGGCCGAGCACGCCGACCGCGGCGGCGGTCAGGCGTGTGGTGGTGGTCTTGCCGTTGGTGCCGGAGACGAGCGCGATCGCGCGCCCGGCCGACAGGTGGGCCAGCAGGTCCGGGTCGATCTTCAGCCCGATCCACCCGCCGATCACCGAACCGTCGCCACGGCCGGCCGCCCGGGAGAGCGCCGCGGCGGTCCGTGACACGGAGCTGGCCACCTTGGCCCGTAGGGGCATTTTCGCGTCCGTCACGCGAGCGAGGTTACCGGACCGCCCGCCTCACCAGATCGCCGCCGACGGTGAACCGTTCGGCCGTGGCAGGTGCGCGGGTGGCCGGGTCGGCGTCCGCCGGACGGAGTCGATCTATGTCGGAAAGCGGACCACGCCGGAGGGGCGTCGCGGCCCTCCACTGCGCTCCACCCCGTGTGACGTGCGGTTTTGCCCCCGGACTGGGCACGCCACGCGGGCGAATCTGGTTGCAGGTGGAGGGAAGTGGAGTAGAGTGGGGACCAATGGTGAGGCCGGGAGGGCTCACCGGCCCGGGGGGTCAGCGGCGCCGCGAACGCCGCTCAGGGGCGAGGGGGTAGGGCCGATGTTTCTCGGCACCCACACTCCACGCCTGGACGAAAAGGGCCGGTTGATCCTTCCGGCCAAGTTCCGGGATGAGCTGGCGGGGGGGGTCGTGGTCACCAAAGGGCAGGAGCGCTGCCTCTACGTCTTCCCGACGCCCGAGTTCCAGCGGATCGCGGAGCAGTTGCGCGCGCAGCCGATGACGCACAAGGCGGCCCGGGCCTACAGCCGGGTCTTCTTCGCCAGCGCGCACGACGAGGTTCCGGACAAGCAGGGTCGGGTGACGATCCCGGCCCACCTGCGGGAGTATGCCGCGCTGGACCGCGACCTCGTGGTGATCGGCGCGAGCACGCGGGTGGAGATCTGGGACAAGGTCGCCTGGGAGACCTACCTCGCCGAGAGCGAAGACGACTTCGCCGACATCGAGGAGGGGGTGCTGCCCGGCGGTCTGTAGGGCGGAAACGGCGCCCGACGTACTGCGAGATCTCCAGCCGCTTTCGAGTTCCTGGCATCCCTTCCCCGGTGCCAGGCGCACGATCCAGTCATCGGGCGGAACCCGGTGCCGGGCGGGAGCGGATGGGGATCTGGCGGTACGACGGCAGCGCCGTCGCCACGGCAGGCGCACGAGAAGAACGGACGTTTCAACCAGTGGGGGTCGACATGGGGGAGTTGCGCGGCACGCACGTGCCGGTGCTGCTCGAGCGGTGTCTCGAGCTGCTGGCCCCCGCGCTGGGTCGAGGTGGCCGGACGGTGCACGTCGACGCCACGCTCGGCCTGGCCGGGCACGCGGAGGCGGTGCTCGAGGCGCACCCGGAGACGGTCCTCATCGGGCTCGACCGGGACACCGAGGCCCTCGCCCACGCACGGGTCCGGCTGGCCCGGTTCGCCGATCGGGTGCACCTGGAGCACGCCGTCTACGACGAGCTGCCCGAGGTGCTGGAGCGGTTGGGCTATCCGGGTATCGACGGGATCCTGTTCGACCTCGGGGTGTCGTCGCTGCAACTGGACGCGCCCGACCGCGGGTTCGCCTACGCCCAGGACGCGCCACTGGACATGCGGATGGACCAGACCCGGGGGGTGACCGCCGAGGAGGTGGTCAACACGTACGCGCATCCGGACCTGGCCCGGGTGCTGCGGGTCTACGGCGAGGAGAAGTTCGCCGGCCGGATCGCCTCGGCGATCATCCGGGAGCGGGAACGCGCCCGGATCACCTCGTCCGCGCGGCTGGCGGAGCTGGTCCGGGATTCCATTCCGGCACCAGCCCGACGAACGGGCGGGCACCCGGCAAAGAGAACGTTTCAGGCTTTACGGATCGAGGTAAACAGAGAGCTGGCAGCGCTGGAGACGGCGCTGCCGTCCGCGCTCGACGCACTGACCGTGGGCGGTCGCATGGTGGTCCTGTCCTACCACTCGTTGGAGGACCGGCTCACCAAGGCGGCGCTCGCGGACCGGGTCCGCAGTAAGGGCCCGGTCGACCTCCCGGTTGAGCTCCCCGGGTCCGGTCCGACGTTCCGGCTGCTCAGCCGGGGCGCCGAACTTCCCGGGGAGGCGGAGGTCGCCGCGAACCCGCGCGCTGCCTCGGTGCGGCTGCGGGCAGCGGAACGACTCGACCCGAACGCGACAGAACAGGGGCGGACCGACCGCGAACGGTCTCGCCGACGGGTGAAGGGAGTGCACCAACCGGGCACGGGGTCCGCCTGATCCGTGGGGGGTCAGGGGCGCCGTGACCGTAGAGGGACGGACGTTGAGGGGGAGGGACATGAACATTGACAAGCGCGACCGCCGGGACGTCACCGGCGGCGGGCAGCGCGCACCGCGGTCGGGGGGCCGGACCGCGGCGGAGCGGGCTCCGCGCGTGGGGAACGGTACGCCACGCATCGATCGAGTGAATCGGCAGGGGGAGGCTCGCGCCCGGGGGGCGCGCGAGTTCCCCACCCAGGGCACCGCCGCGCTGCGTCCGGCCGAGAAGGCCGGCGTCGCGCCGAGCGCCCGTCCGCCCCGGCTGCGGGTGGCGCCGCCGCCGCCCGTGTCGGTGCCGCGTGCGCCGTTCGCGGCGCTGATCGTGGTGCTGGTGGTCGGTGGGGTGCTGGGCATCCTGGCGGTCAACACCAAGATCAACGAGAACGCCTTCCGGTTGGAGAAGCTGCAGCAGCAGCAGGCCCGACTGGACCTGGAGAAGCAGCAGCTCGACAAGCAGATCGCCGAGGCCGAGGCGCCGGGGAACCTGACCGCCCAGGCGCGTCGCCTGGGCCTGGTGGACTCCGGTGAGCCGGGGTACGTCCGGCTGCCCGACGGCAAGCTGCCCCTCGGGGTGCCGAAGCCGGCGACCGGCGAGCCGTCGGTGACCAGCCAGGGCGCGGGAGGCTGACCGGTGCCACCACGGTCGGACGAACCGCGCCGGAACCCCACGGGGTCCCGGCGCGGTTCTTCGCGTGACACCGGCCCCGTCGACGGGGAGTCGCGCAACGACGAGCCGGGTATCGGCGGCATTTCCGGCGCCCGGGCGTACACCCCTCGGGGCCGGACCGTCCGGGAGGAGCGCGCCGCGCCGACCCGCGGCGGGGGCGCCGAGCAGCGGCGTACTCCCCGCAGCACCCGCTCCAACGACCCGTTCCGGCCGGCGTTGCAGGTGCTCGACGGTGGCCGGGCCGCCGCCGCGCAGGCCGGGCGGCGCGCCGCGCCGGCGGCCGGACGCGGCGGGGTCGTGCGGACCGTCGCGCCACGCAACCCCCGGGGTTCGGCCGGCGACGAGCCGCCACCGCGTCGCCGGACCACCCCTCGCGCGCCGCGCCGCGCCGACCGGCCGGCGGCCCGCCGGCCGGCGCGCAAGCCGCGGCGTCCGCCGAAGCTCGCCGATCCGCGGCTGCGGCTGCGGCTGGGCACCGCGCTGACCCTGGCGCTGTTCGCCGTCATCGGCGTGCGGCTCGTCTTTCTGCAGGCCGTGGACACCCCGGCATACGCCGGCGGCGGCGTCGTGGACCGGACCCGCACGGTCGAGCTTCCCGCGCCGCGCGGCGCGATCTACGACCGGACGGGCGCCGAGCTGGCACGCAGTGTCGAGGCTCGGTACGTCTCCGCCGACCCGACCGAGGTCAAGGACGTGCCCGGCACGGCGAGGGTGCTCTCCCCGCTGCTCGGCATCCCGGCGTCGAAGCTCGCCGAGCTGATGAAGCCCCGCAAGCTGGAGGGTGGCGTCTCGTCCCGGTTCGCGTACCTGGCCCGGGGGGTGGAGATCTCGACCGCCAAGCGGGTGCAGGCGCTGGAACTGCCCGGCATCTGGGTGCACCGGGATGAGCGTCGGGACGTGCCCGGCGGCGACCTGGCGGCCAACCTGATCGGTTTCACCAGCCAGGACATGGACGGGCTGGAGGGGCTGGAGGCCCGCTACGACGACCTGCTGGCCGGGCAGGACGGCCGGCGGGTGTACGAGGCCGGCCTCGGCGACCTGGCCGCGCCGATCCCGGGCGGCTACAGCAAGACCACCCCGGCCAAGCCGGGCAGCTCGTTGTGCCTCACCATCGACCGCGACCTGCAGTTCAAGACGCAGCAGATCCTCAGCGCGGCGATGGCGCAGCAGCGGGGCGCCACCGCCGCCGCGGTGATCATCGACGTCCCCACCGGCGAGGTGCTGGCCCAGGCCAGCGACCCCACCTACAACGCGGCCAAGCCGGTCCCGAGCGACCCGGTCGCCCGGGAGGACGCCGCGACGAGCTTCGTGGTCGACCCCGGCTCGGTGCACAAGGCGATCACCTACGGCGCGGCGTTGCAGGAGGGGGTGATCACTCCTGACACCACGCTGCCCATCGCGAACAGCATCAAGAAGGGTGACACCTGGTTCTCCGACACCCACCCGTCCAACGGTCGGCGGATGAGCGTGCCGGGGATGCTCGCGTACTCGTCGAACGTCGGCACCATCACGATCGCCGACCGGCTCGGCCGGGACCGGTTGATCGACTACCAGAAGCGGTTCGGGCTGGGCCAGCCCACCGGTGAGGGGCTGCCTGGCGAGGCCAGCGGCCGGCTGCTGCCGGCCGACGAGTGGAGCGGATCGTCGTACGGGTCGGTGCCGATCGGGCACAGCGTCGACGCCACGCCGCTGCAGATGGCCGCCGCGTACGCCGCCATCGCCAACGACGGCACCTACGTGCAGCCGCACCTGGTGAAGGAGACGATCGGCCCGGACGGCAAGCGCACGCCCGCGCCCGCGCCGGTGACCCGGTCGGTGCTCAGCCCGCAGAACGCGGCGGCGCTGCGTACCATGCTGGAGGCGGTCACCACTGTCGAGCACGCTACCGGTCTGACCGGCGCGGTGCCGGGCTACCGGGTCGCCGGCAAGACCGGCACCGGCTGGCGGTTGGTGGACGGCAAGAAGCAGCCCGGCGAGGTGAAGTCCTTCATCGGCATGGCGCCGGCGGAGAAGCCGCGATACGTGATCGCGGTCTTCGTCTACGCGCCCGGCGGAGGAGGCGCGGCGATCACCGGACCGGCGTTCCGCGAGATGATGCAGTTCACCCTGCGTCACTACCGCGTGCCGCCCTCCACCGGTGGTTCGGCACCCAAGTTCGTGGTCTATCCGCGCTGACCAGCGACGGCGGGACATCATCGGTGAGTGCCGACGAACCACCGGGGCGGCTGTGCGGCCGGAACCGGACGACCGGGTAGGGTCTGACGCCGTGCCCGGCAATCCACGTCCACGTACCGTGACCGGAGTCCGGCTCGGTGATCTCGCCGTCCGGCTCGCCGTCGATCTTCCGGGGGACGCCGCCGACGTGGTCGTCAGCGGGGCGACCCACGCCAGCCAGGAGGTCCGCCCCGGCGACCTGTACGCGGCGCTGCCCGGTGCCCGCCGGCACGGCGCGGAGTTCGCCGCCGGTGCCGCCGAGGCCGGCGCGGTCGCGCTGCTGACCGACGCCGCGGGCGCGGAGCTGGCGGCGGGGACCGGCCTGCCCGCCCTGGTGGTGCCCGACCCGCGCGCGGTGCTCGGTGAGCTGGCCTCGGCCGTGTACGGCGACCCGACCGCCGGCCTGACGGTGATCGGTGTGACCGGCACGGCCGGCAAGACGTCCACCGCCTACCTGGTCGAGTCGGGGCTGCGGGCCGCCGGTCACACCACCGGGTTGATCGGGACGGTGGAGACCCGCCTCGGCGACCTGGTGATCGACAGTGTCCGGACCACGCCGGAGGCCACCGACCTGCACGCCATGCTCGCCACCGCCCGCGAGCGCGGGGTGACCGCCGTGGTCATGGAGGTCTCCAGCCACGCCCTGGCCATGGGCCGGGTGGGCGGTGTCCGGTTCGCCGTCGGCGGCTACACCAACTTCGGCTCCGACCACCTGGACTTCCACGCCGACAGCGCCGACTACTTCGCGGCGAAGGCCCAGCTCTTCGACGGCCGGTGCGCCGTCGAGGTGCTCAACCACGACGACCCGGCGCTGCGGCCGCTGTACAAGCCGGCGACGGTCACCTACTCGGCGGCCGGTGACCCGAGTGCGACGTGGTGGGCCGACGGTGTCGGCGGCGAGGGGTACGCGCAGCGGTTCACCGCGCACGGCCCGGACGGCGTGGCGGTGTCCGCCGGGGTGGCGTTGCCGGGCCGGCACAACGTGGCCAACGCGCTACTGGCCATCGCCACGCTGGTCGCCGCCGGGATGGATCCGGTGACCGCGGCCGACGGCGTGGCCGCCTGCGGCGGGGTGCCCGGCCGGTTGCAGCTGGTCGACGCCGCCGGGCCGGTGCGCGGGGTGGTCGATTACGCGCACAAGTCGGACGCGATCGTGGCGGCGCTGGCCGCCCTGCGGGAGCTGAGCGCCGGCCGGCTGATCTGTGTGATCGGCGCCGGTGGGGACCGGGACCGGGGCAAACGGCCGGTGATGGGCGCCGCTGCGGCGCAGGGGGCCGACGTGGTGCTGGTGACCGACGACAACCCGCGTACCGAGGACCCGGCGGAGATCCGCGCCGAGGTGCTCGCGGGGGCGTACCGGGCCGGCGCGGCCGCCCGGATCATCGAGGTGGCCGGTCGCCGGGCGGCGATCGACGAGGCGGTCCGGTTGGCCGAGCCCGGCGACGTGGTCGCGCTGCTCGGCAAGGGTCACGAGCGTGGCCAGGAGGTGGCGGGCGAGGTGTTCCCGTTCGACGACAGCACGGAGCTGGCCGACGCGCTGCGGGCCCGCTTCGGGGATCTGGCGGGTCAGCGATGATCGCGCTCAGCCTGGCCGAGGTGGCCGCGGCGGTCGACGGGCGGCTCGTCGCCGCCGATCCGGCGGCCACCGTCACGGGCACCGTGGAGTTCGACTCGCGCAAGGTCGGGCCCGGGTCGCTCTTCGTGGCCTTCCCCGGTGAGAAGGTCGACGGGCACGACTACGCGGCGACGGCGATCGAGGCCGGCGCGGTGGCGGTGCTCGGCAGTCGCGAGGTGCCCGGGGTGCCGATGGTGCTGGTCGACGACGCGTTGACCGCGATGGGCCGGCTGGCCCGCGCGGCCGTGGACCGGCTGCCCGAGCTGACCGTGATCGGCGTGACCGGCTCGTCCGGCAAGACCACCACCAAGGATCTGATCGGTCAGCTCACCGCGCGGCTCGGCGCGACGGTGGCGCCGCCCGGTTCGTTCAACAACGAGCTGGGGCACCCGTACACGGCGCTGCGGGCCGGACCGGACACCCGCTACCTGGTGATGGAGAAGGGTGCGCGCGGGATCGGCCACGTGCGCTACCTGTGCGAGCTGGCGCCGCCCCGGATCTCCGTGGTGCTCAACGTCGGCACGTCGCACATCGGCGAGTTCGGCTCGCAGGAGGCCATCGCCCAGGCCAAGGGCGAGCTGGTCGAGGCGCTGCCACCGGACGGGCTGGCCGTGCTGAACGCCGACGACCCGCGGGTGGACGCGATGGCGAGCCGTACGCGGGCCCGGGTGGTCCGCTACGGCGAGGCGGCGGACGCCGACGTGCGGGCCGAGGACGTGACGCTCGACGAGCGGGGGTGCGCGTCGTACACCCTGGTCATGCCGGAGGGGCGGGCGCCGGTGCGGCTCGGGGTGACCGGCCGGCACCAGGTCGGCAACACCCTCGCGGCGGCGGCGGTGGCGCGCGAGCTGGGCATGCCGCTGGCCGAGCTGGCCACGGCCCTCGGCGAGCTGCAGCTGGTCTCCACCCGGCGGATGGACGTCTTCGACCGCCCGGACGGGGTGACCGTGATCGACGACTCGTACAACGCGAACCCGGCGTCGACGGCGGTGGCGCTACGGGCGCTGGCCAGCATCGGGCAGGGCCGGCGTACCGTCGCGGTGCTGGGTTACATGGCCGAGCTGGGCCCGTACGAGCACGACGGCCACGCTCAGACCGGCCGGCTCGCGGCCGAGCTGGGGGTGGACCGGCTGCTCGTGGTGGGCGAGCCGGCGGCGCCGATCCATGAGGGCGCCATATCAGTAGGTGACTGGGGAGGAGAGTCGGTGCTGCTCACCGATCAGGCGGCTGCCGTCGAGGTGCTGCGGGGCGAACTACGACCGGGTGATGTCGTCCTGGTCAAGGGCTCCCGCTACCGAACCTGGGAGGTGGCCGACGCCCTGCGCGCCGACACCGGTCAGGAGCCCACCCGATGAGGGCGGTCATCGTCGCCGTCGGGGTGGCCTTCCTGGTCTCGTTGTTCGGCACCCCGCTCGCGATCAAGGTGTTCACCCGGCTCAAGGCCGGTCAGCCGATCCGCTCCGAGGGCCCCGCGATGCACCAGGGCAAGAAGGGCACGCCCACGATGGGCGGCGTGGTCTTCATCCTGGCCACGGTGATCGCGTACGTGGCCGGACACCTGGCGTTGACCACTCTGCCGGACCTGCAGATCGCCCAGGTCGAGCCGACCATCACCGCGCTGGTGCTGCTGGGGCTCATGGTCTTCTCCGGCGCGGTGGGTTTCCTCGACGACTTCCTCAAGGTGCGCAAGCGCAACAGCGCCGGTCTGAACAAGCGGGGCAAGCTGATCGGTCAGATCCTGGTCGGCGCGGTCTTCGGCGTGGTGGCGCTGTACTTCCCGAGCACGATGACCGACGCGACGGGCGCGAAGACCAACACCGAGACGGTGGGCAGCAGCACGCTGAGCTTCATCCGGGACATCGACGCCCTGGAGGTCAGCAAGATCGGTGCGGTGATCATCTTCATCTTCGTGGTGATGGCCGCGACGAACGGCGTGAACCTCACCGACGGTCTGGACGGGCTGGCCACCGGCGCGTCGGTGATGGTGCTCGCCGCGTACGCGCTGATCGCGTTCTGGCAGTACCGGCACTGGTGCGCGGACCCGAGCTACACGCAGCCGTACTGCTACGAGGTGCGCGACCCGTTGGAGATCGCGCTGATAGCCGGGGCCGCGGCCGGGGCCTGTGTGGGTTTCCTCTGGTGGAACACCTCGCCGGCGCGGATCTTCATGGGTGACACGGGGGCGCTGGGTCTGGGCGGCCTGATCGCCGGCATGGCGATGTCGACCCGAACCATCCTGCTGCTGCCGATCATCGGCGGGCTCTTCGTGATCGTCACGATGTCCTTGGTGATCCAGATCATCTCGTTCCGGACCACCGGGAAACGGGTGTTCCGGATGTCGCCGCTGCACCACCACTTCGAGCTGGCCGGCTGGAGCGAGGTCAACATCGTGGTCCGCTTCTGGATCATCGCCGGCATCGGCGTGGCCATCGCTTTGGGCCTGTTCTACAGCGAGTTCCTCGCCAACATGACCTGACCCGCCCGTTCGCCTGCCCGGTCGCCCGGTCGCCCGGTCGCCCGGTCCGGGTGGTCGGCCGGTCCGGGTGGTCGAGCGCAAAGGGTCCGAGGTGCCCTACCCGAGGCGGCGAAGCCCGACACGCCCGGTGCATCGTTGTGGGCCACTCGGGCGTGCCGAGCGGTGATGATGTCCGGGTGGGGGAGGAACCAGGCACCGAGGACAGGACATCCGGTCGGCCGCGACGGTCACCGGGCACGACGCGCGCCGCGGAGGCCGCGGGGCCACCGGACGACGCGCGGGGCCCGGAGCCGGGCGCGGCACCGCGCGCGCCGGAGGGTGCCGCGCCCGCACCGCTGCGCGGGCTGGACGCGAGCGGCGGGTTGGTCGCGCTGCGCGGCCTGCTGGACCGGCCGCTGGCCTCCTACTACCTGCTGCTGTCCAGCGCCGGCCTGCTGCTGCTGATCGGGCTGACCATGGTCTTCTCGGCGACCAGCGTGAAGGACTACGCCGAGGACGGCAACGCGTCGGCCTCGCTGACCAAGCAGGCCATCTTCGCGGTGATCGGCATCGGGGCGTTCTGGGCCTGCCAGCGACTGCCCGCCAGCACCTACCGGTCGCTGGGCCGGCCGCTGCTGTTCACGTCGGTGGCGCTGCTGCTGCTGCTCAACCTCCTGGTCGCCTACGGCCGGCTCACCCGTCAGCGGACGGTCGTCTTCGGGCCGGTGGAGGCGCGGCTGAACTGGCTGTTCGTCGGCGGGATCCAGGTGCAGCCCTCCGAGCTGGCCAAGTTCGCGCTGGTGCTGTGGGGCTCGCACGTCATCGCCCGCAAGGGCGCCGCGCTGGGCTGGTGGCGGGAGCTGGCCACGCCGCTCTTTCCGGTCGTGGGCCTGCTCTTCGTCCTGGTCGGCTACAACGACACCGGCACGATGCTCTGCCTGCTGGCCCTGGTGGTCGGCCTGCTCTGGGCCGCCGGGGTGCGGATGCGGGTCTTCGGTGCCCTGGCGGCGGCCGGGCTGGCCGGTATCGGGCTGCTCGTCGCGGTGGCGTCGCTGGGCGCCGGCTCCGGCGAGCGCGGCGAGGAGAACTACCGCTTCGCCCGGCTGGCCATGTTCTTCGACCCACCCGACCCCGAGACGTGCAAACTCGACGGCTGTCTCCAGTTCTACCAGGGTCGGCTGGCCATCGAGCACGGCGGCTGGTTCGGCGTCGGGCTGGGCAAGGGCAGCCTCAAGTGGGACTGGCTGCCCGAGGCGCACAACGACTTCATCTTCGCGATCATCTCGGAGGAGCTGGGCGTGATCGGCTGCGCCGTGGTGCTCGCCCTCTTCGCGGTCCTCGCGTACACCGGGCTGCGGATCGCCCGGCGGGTCGACGACCCGTTCCGGCGCCTCGCCGCCGCCGCGGTCACCACCTGGCTGGTCAGCCAGGCGGTGATCAACATCGGTGGGGTGGTCGGCCTGCTGCCGATCACCGGCCTGCCGCTGCCGTTCATCTCCGACGGCGGAAGTGCCCTGGTCGTGACGCTGGCCGCGATCGGCATGCTGGCATCCTTCGCCCGCGCCGAACCCGATGCGGCCAGAGCACTGCATGCCCGTCCGCCGGCCCGGTGGGTCCGACTACTCTGGGCCCCGTTGCCGCCGCTTCCCGGCCGGCGTCGCCGACCGGCGTCGTCGACCGCCGGCCGAGGGTCCGTGCCCCGGTCCCGTGAGCGGCGCCAGGACGACCAGGCCGCACCACGCGGCGTCCGGCAGGGCCGGGCTCCCGGAGGTACGGCGAGCGAGAGGAGACGCTGATGGGTCCGCTGCGTTCGGTGGTGCTCGCGGGAGGTGGCACCGGGGGGCACATCTACCCGCTGCTCGCCTTCGCCGACTGCCTGCGCCGACACGACCCCGGCGTCCGGATCACCTGCCTCGGCACACCGAAGGGCATGGAGAACGAGCTGATCCCGCCGCACGGCTACGACCTGCGGCAGATCCCGGCGTACCAGCTGCCCCGGTCGGTGAACATGAACCTGGTCCGTACCCCGGGCCGGATGTGGACCGCGGCCCGCGCGGCGGGCAAGGTGATCGACGAGGTACGCGCCGACGCGGTGGTCGGCTTCGGCGGGTACGTCTCGGTGCCGGCCTACCTGGCCGCGTGGCGTCGGGAACTGCCCATGGTGATCCACGAGGTGAACGTGCCGCCGGGCGTCGCCAACCGCCTCGGCATGAAGTTCACCAAGAACATCGCGGTCGGCTTCCCGCACCAGCCGAGCCAGGCCGAGTCGCTGCGCGACGCCACCGTGGTCGGTGTGCCGCTGCGCCGCAGCATCGCCAGCCTCGACCGGTACGCGCTGCGCAACGCCGCCCGCGCGCACTTCGGGCTGCGCCCCGACCTGCCGGTGCTCTTCGTCGCCGGTGGCTCGTCCGGCGCCCGCTCGATCAACCTGGCGGTGTCCGGCGCGGCGAAGGAACTGGCCCGCAACGGCGTGCAGGTGCTGCACGTGATGGGCGCCCGCAACGAACCGGTGCCGATCCCCACCGACCTGCCGGTGCCGTACGTGACGCTGCCCTACCTGTCCGAGATGGAGCTGGGCTACGCGGCCGCCGACCTGATGCTGGCCCGGGGCGGGGCGATGACCGTCGCCGAGGTGGCCGCGATCGGCCTGCCCACCATCTACGTGCCGTACCCGCACAGCAACCAGGAGCAGAGGCGCAACGCGCTGCCCGTGGTGGAGGCCGGCGGCGGGGTGCTCGTCGACGACGCGGAACTCACACCGGACTGGCTGGAGCGCACCGTCATCCCGCTGATCCGCGACCCGCAGCGGCTGTACGCGATGGGCGCGTCGGCGGCGGCGTACGGGCGGCGTGACGGTGACGAGGCGCTGCGGTCCTTCGTTCTCGAGGCGGTGGCCCGATGACCGCGCAGTTCACCCCGGCCGGCACGCTCACCGCCGAGGATCTGGGCACCATCCACCTGATCGGGGTGGGCGGGGTGGGCATGAGCGGCCTGGCCCGGCTCTTCCTGACCCGCGGCATCCCGACCTCCGGCAGCGAGCTGCGCGACTGGCCGTCGCTGGCCGGCCTGCGGGCCCTGGGCGGGACGATCCACATGAGCCACGAGGCGACCAACCTCGACGGTGTGGACACGGTCGTCTACTCCTCGGCCATTCCGCAGGACCACCTGGAGCTGGTCGAGGCCCGGCGGCGCGGTCTGCGGGTGCTGCACCGCTCGGAGGCCCTCGCCGCGGCGATGACCGGCCGCCGGGCCGTGGCGGTCGCCGGCACCCACGGCAAGACCACCACCACCTCGATGGTGACCATGGTGCTCCAGCAGGCCGGTGTGGACCCGTCGTTCGTGATCGGCGGGGAGATCTCCGAGGTCGGCTCGGGCGCCCACCACGGCACCGGCGAGTACTTCGTGGTCGAGGCGGACGAGAGCGACCGCTCGTTCCTCATCTACCGCCCGTTCGTCTCGATCATCACGAACGTCGAGGCGGACCACCTGAACACCTACGGCGACTACGCGACGCTGGAGGCGGCGTTCGTCGAGTTCGCCCGGCTCACCGACCCGGACGGGTTCATCATCACCTGCGCCGACGACGCGGGTGGTCGCCGGCTGGCCGACACGCTGCGCGCCGAGGGCCGGCGGGTGTACACGTACGGCGAGGCGGCCGACGCCGACCTGCGGCTGAGCGAGATCTCCTCCTCGGCGCGCGGGGTGCGCTACCTGGCCACGATCGACGGCCGGTCGCTGGGCGAGTTCCGGCTGCCGGTGCCGGGGCGGCACATGGGGCTGAACAGCGCCTCCGCGGTGCTGGCCACGTACCTGCTGGATCTGCCGCTGGAGGCGGCGGAGGCCGCGCTGGCGGTGTTCCCCGGCGTGCGGCGGCGTTTCGAGCGCAAGGGTGTCGCGGACGGCGTGCTGGTCTACGACGAGTACGCGTACCACCCGACCTCGATGACGCTGGCGTTGCAGACGCTGCGCGAGGTGGCCGGGGACGGGCGGCTGATCGTCGTCTTCCAGCCGTACCGGCTGTACCGGACCCGCGACTCGCAGGCGGAGATCGCCGAGGCGCTGGCCATCGCCGACGAGGTGGTGCTGCTGGAGGTCTTCGGGCCGGGTGAGCTGCGTCAGCCCGGGGAGGGTTCGGCTGCGTTGATCGAGGCGGTGGCGCTGCCCGCCGAGCGGAAGGTCTTCGTGGACTCGTGGGAGGCCGCGCCGGTCGAGGTGGTCCGTCGGGCCCGACCGGGTGACGTGGTGGTGACCATGGGCGCCCCGCCGATCTCGCTGATGAGCGACGAGCTGCTGGCCGGCCTGGAGGCGCGTACCGGCGGCTCCTCGCCGACCGCGACGGTCGATCCGGTGGCGACCACCCCGCCCGTCGGTGAGCCGGTGCCCGGTGGTGCCACGACCGGCGGCGACGGTGCGGCGCTCGGTGGCGCCGCCGCACCGGACGGCGCGGCGCCCACGGCCGGATGAGCCCCGGCCCGGCCCGGGGGCGGACCAGCGCCGCCGGCGACGGCGGCGCGCCCCGCCGCGGACCGGTGCGGCGGTGGCAGCTGGTCCGTGCGGGCAGTGACGCGGTGCCGCCGTCGACCCGCCGGTTCATGGCGCGTGCCCGGCAGCGTCGGATGCGCGCGGCGCTGCCGTGGGCGGTGGCCGCCGGGGTGTTGGCGCTGGTCGGGCTGGTCGCGTGGACGGTGCTCGGCACCGGGCTGTTCGGTGTCCGCGAGGTGCGGGTGGAGGGTGCCACCCTGGTCACCCCGGTGCAGGTGCGCGACGCGGTCGGGGTGGCCGACGGGGTGCCACTGGCCCGGGTGGACCTGGCCGTGGCCGCCCGCCGGGTGGGCGAGCTGGCACCGGTGGAGCGGGCGACGGTCTCCCGGGACTGGCCGGGCGCCTTGGTGGTGCGGGTGACCGAGCGGACCCCGGTGGCGGTGGTGCCGCAGGGGGAGGCGTTCACGCTTGTCGACCGGAGCGGGGTGGCCTTCCAGACGGTGGCCCGCCGACCCGCCGGGCTGCCGCTGGTGAAGGTGGCGCGGCCGTCCGCCGGTGACCCGGACACCCGTGCCGCGTTGGAGGTGCTTGTCGCGTTGACCCCGCAGCTGCGCGCCGAGCTGGTGGACGTGACCGTCGAGGGACTGGCCCGGATCAGCCTGCGGCTGCGCGGGGACCGGACGGTGGTCTGGGGTGACGCGACCCGGGGTACGGACAAGGCCCGGGTGGCCACGGCACTGCTCGGCGAGAAGACCGACCGGATCGACGTGAGCGCACCGGACGTGGTGACCTTCCGCTGACCCGGGAGCGTGCTGCGGACGTGACGAGTCGCGCTCGCTCGGCGACACGCCGGTCGGGTCCTTGGCTCATCGCGCGGCGGCGCTTACGTTGCCCCGAAGAGGATCAGTGGTTGACATAACTGTGAGCCTCTAGTAGAGGGTGAGGGTTTACCCCAATCTCGAAGGAAAGGACCGGAGATGACACCTCCGCACAACTACCTGGCGGTCATCAAGGTCGTCGGCATCGGGGGTGGCGGCGTCAACGCCGTCAACCGGATGATCGAGGTTGGGCTCAAGGGCGTCGAGTTCATCGCGATCAACACCGATGCCCAGGCGCTGTTGATGAGTGACGCCGACGTCAAGCTCGACGTCGGCCGTGAGCTGACCCGTGGTCTGGGCGCGGGTGCCAACCCGGACGTCGGCAAGAACGCCGCCGAGGACCACCGCGACGAGATCGAGGAGGTGCTCAAGGGCGCCGACATGGTCTTCGTGACCTGCGGTGAGGGCGGCGGCACCGGCACCGGCGGCGCGCCCGTGGTGGCGAACATCGCCCGGAAGCTCGGCGCGCTGACCATCGGCGTGGTGACCCGGCCGTTCTCCTTCGAGGGCAAGCGCCGCCAGGTGCAGGCCGAGTCGGGGATAGACGAACTGCGCAACCAGTGCGACACCCTGATCGTCATCCCGAACGACCGGCTGCTGGCGCTGGGCGACCGCAACATCAGCATGATGGACGCGTTCCGTACCGCCGACCAGGTGCTGCTCTCCGGTGTGCAGGGCATCACCGACCTGATCACGACCCCGGGTCTGATCAACCTGGACTTCGCCGACGTCAAGAGCGTGATGAGTGGCGCCGGCAGCGCGTTGATGGGCATCGGCAGCGCCCGGGGCGAGAACCGCGCGGTCGAGGCGGCCGAGGCGGCCATCTCCAGCCCGCTGCTGGAGCAGAGCATGGACGGCGCGCGCGGCGTGCTGCTCTCCATCGCCGGTGGCTCCGACCTGGGCCTGTTCGAGATCAACGACGCGGCGCAGCTGGTCACCGACGCAGCCCACCCGGACGCCAACATCATCTTCGGTGCGGTGATCGACGACGCGCTCGGTGACGAGGTGCGCGTGACGGTCATCGCGGCGGGCTTCGACGGCGGCACCCCGGCGTACAAGGCGGCCGAGCCGGCGCGTAAGACCAACACCAACCAGCCGTCGCCGCAGAGCACCCCGGTGCCGACGCCGGTCACGCCGGCGCCGGCCCAGTCGCCGCGTCGGGTGCTCTTCGACGACGTGGACGTGCCCGACTTCCTCAAGAACGGGTCCTGAGCTCCGCCGATGACCGACAGCTCAGCCACGGTACGACCGGATCGGCGCGCCGAACTCGCGGCCGGCCTGGCCCAGGTCCGGACGCGGATCGCCGACGCCTGCGCCGACGCCGGCCGGGACGTCGCCGGTGTCACGATGATCGCGGTGACCAAGACCTACCCGGCCAGCGACGTGCTGGCGCTGGCCGGGCTCGGGGTGACCGACGTGGGGGAGAACCGCGACCAGGAGGCTGCCGGCAAGGCCGCCGAGGTGGCCGCCGCCGGGGTCGGCCCACGGTGGCACTTCATCGGCCAGTTGCAGCGCAACAAGGCCCGCTCGGTGGTCCGCTACGCCGACGTGGTGCACTCGGTGGACAGCGTCCGGTTGGCCCGTGCGCTCGCCAGCGCGGCCGCGGACCGGGAGCGCCCGCTGGAGGCCCTGGTGCAGGTGAGCATCGACGGCGACCCGGCGCGGGGTGGCGCGGTGCCCGGTTCGGCCGATCCCGGCAACGGGCTGGAGCCGGTCGCCGAGGCGGTGGCCGACGCGCCGTCGCTGCGGCTGGCCGGTCTGATGGCGGTGGCACCGTTGGGGTGGCCGCCGGAGCGGGCCTTCGCCCGGCTGGCCGAGGTGGCCGAGACGTTCCGGACACTCCATCCGGGAGCGAGCGCCCTGTCCGCCGGAATGAGCGGCGACCTGGAAATCGCGATCCGATACGGCGCGACACATGTCCGCGTCGGAAGCGCGTTGCTCGGAATGCGCTCCACGCTGCGGTAGCCTGACCGCGAGACAAGCAAATTACATCAGTGTTGTTTCAGGAACGGCGTCTCCTGTTCGGGGGGTCGTGGCACGCGACGCGAATCGCGTGCCAGGGGATTGCCGTTCCGGTCCGATGGGCATGGTTGTCCACTCGCGACGGGCGACATGGCACGGGGGCGCGTGCCGCACGGCGGACGGAAGGGCGCGGGATGGGTGCACTGCGCAAGGCGGGGGTCTGGCTCGGTCTGGTCGAAGAAGACGACGAGCGGGCCTACGACGACGGTGGCTACGACAAGGGTGGCTACCGTGACTCGCGGTACCGGCAGAGCCGGTACGCCGAGGAGTTCGCCGACGAGGACGACGACGACACCGAGGAGCCGCCGGCTCCCCGGCCGCGGGTCAGTGAGCGGGGTCGGCTCTCCGAGCGGGCGAACGGCCGGGTCAGCGAGTCCGATCGCGGTGACGGTGAGCGTCCGGAGCGGGTCGAGCGGTCCAGCGTGCGGTCGATCACCCGGTCGTCGGCGGGCGAGACCTCCGGCGCGCTGACCTACCACACCCGGGACAATCTGGCCCTCGCGCCGCAGGCCACGACGCGTGAGCGGGTGGTGGCTCCGGAGGAGGAGCAGCGGTACCAGATCACCACGCTGCACCCGACGACCTACCGCGAGGCGCGCACCATCGGTGAGCACTTCCGCGACGGCGTCCCGGTGATCATCAACCTCACCGAGATGGACGAGGCCGATGCCCGCCGTCTGGTGGACTTCGCCGCCGGGCTGGCGTTCGGGCTGCGCGGTACGATCGAGCGCGTGACCAATCGGGTGTTCCTGCTCTCACCGGCCAATGTCCAGGTCACCGCGGAGGACAAGGCCAAGATCGCTGAGGGCGGTTTTTTCAGTCTGAGTTGATCCCGCCCGACCCGAGGGACGTCGCTGACCGTGTTGTCGATCTTGCTGCAAGTGTTGTACCTGATCCTTTATGTCTTCCTGCTGCTTCTTCTGTCCCGGTTCGTGTTGAGCGCCGTCCTGCAGTACGGCCGCCGGTGGCAGCCGGGGCGCGGAGCATCGGCAGGATTGGAATCCGTGTGGAGCGTCACTGATCCCCCTCTCAACGCGTTGAGGCGTGTGATCCCTCCGCTGCGAATTGGTACCGTGAGCATCGACCTGGCCTCCCTTGTGCTCCTGGTTATCCTGTTCGTGCTGATGGAGTTCGTGTTAGGGCCGTCGATCAGGGCATCTGCCTGATGACCGACGCGCTTTCGCGGCCGCAACTGACCCGAGGAGTTTCGATGCCGCTGACCCCGGCCGACGTCCACAACGTCGCCTTCAAAAAGCCGCCGATCGGCAAGCGGGGGTATGACGAGGAGGAGGTCGACGCCTTCCTGGACGAGGTCGAGCGCGAGCTCGCCCGTCTCATCGAGGAGAACAACGAGCTGCGCGCCCAGGTGGAGCGCGGCGGCCGTGGCGGTGCCCCCGCCGGCCCCGGCGGCGACGCCCGACTGGCGGCGGAGCTCAACGACGTCAAGGCCCAACTGGACCGGGTGCAGCGCGACAAGTCGGCGGCCGAGCAGGCTGCCCGTGCGATGCAGGCCGAGCTGGAGCAGGTCCGCGCGGCCGGCGGTCCGGCCGGTGTCACCGGCGACGGTGAGCAGCAGGCCCTGCGGGTCCTCATGATGGCCCAGCGCACCGCCGACGACCACGTGTCCGACGCCCGCCGCGAGGCCGACCAGCTGCTGTCCGAGGCCCGCAGCAAGGCCGAGGAGGTGACCCGCGAGGCTCGCGCGAAGGCCGACGCCCTCGAGCGGGACGCCCGCCAGCGGCACCAGGAGGCCATGGGCGGCCTGGACGCCAAGCGCACGGCGCTGCAGAAGCACATCGAGGAGCTCAAGCAGTTCGAGCGCGAGTACCGCACCCGGCTCAAGGCGTACCTGGAGAGCCAGCTGCGTGACCTCGACGGTCGCGGCCAGGGTCTCGAGGCCGAGATGACCCGCTCCGAGGCAGGCCGGGTCGCCGGCGGCAACGGGTTGGCCGCCGCGGGCCTCGCCGGGTCGTACGGCGGCGGGCGCTCCGGCGCCCTCGAAGCCGGACGCTGAGCACCGGCCGGCGATCGCTGTCCGCCAATGGTGACGGTCGCCGGCCCCGCCCGGACGGTACGAAGCGGCGGGGGTGAGCCGTGATAGTTGCGAGTCTCCTGCTCATCCTCGTCGCGGTGGTGCTGCTGGTTCTCGGCCTGGCCGGTGGCTCCAGCATCATGTTGATCATCTCCATCGCGGCCAGTCTGCTGGCCGCTGTGGCGTTGGTGGCCGGCGCCCGCCAGGCAGCCGCCAACCGTGCCACGGCGGCTCCGGGACGACCCGACCGGCGCGCCGCCGGCGCACCCCGCACGGCCAGCCAGGCCACGCCGGGTGTCCCGTACGGGCCGCCGCTGGTCGAGCCGGACGTGCCGGTGCAGCACATGCCCTCGACGGTTGGTGCCGGCGGCACCGGGTGGCGGCAACCACCCGAGCCGCCGGCCGACCACGTTTCACCGTTCGACGCGTCGGTCGACCGGGGCACACCGTTCGTGACCCCGGCCGATGACGCGTCGCCGCTGCACCGGCCGGTGAGCCCCGCACCGCAGGACGAGGCGTCCGACCCCGACGTGTCGGCCTTCGAGGCGCTGGCCGACGAGCCGGCCGCTCAGTCGATCACCCCCGCCGAGGCGGCGCGGGTGGCTCGGCTGCCCGATCCCGTCGAGGTGGTGGACGGTCGGCCCCGCTACCACCTCGCCCGCTGTCCGCACCTGGCCGGCCGGGTGCCCGAGACGCTGCCGGTCGCCGAGGCGGTCGAGCTGGGCTTCACTCCGTGCGCGCTCTGCACGCCGGCCACCGTCCTGCTCGCCGACGTCCGACCGATCTGAAACGGCGCCCCGGTGCCCGCGCAGGACACGCTCACCGTGGCGGTACGGGTGAAGCCCGGCGCGTCCCGGGACCGGGTCGGCGGGCGCTTCGACGGCCCGCACGGCCCCGCCCTGGTGATCGCCGTGCACGCGCCGGCCGTCGACGGTCGCGCCACCGAGGCCGCCCGTCGGGCCCTCGCCGGTGCGTTGGGTGTGCGGCCGGCCGCCGTGTCGTTGCGGGCCGGCGCGGCCAGCCGGGACAAGCTCTTCCTCGTCGACCGGCCCGACCCGGCCCTGCCCGGGCTGCTCTGCCGGCTGCGCGACGGATCCGCCGAGTGAGGAACGTCCGGGCCGGGCAGCGGTGACACCGGGGCTGGACATCGCGCTGCTGGTCGGTGCGGGCGTGCTGCTGGTGGCGGTCGGCGCGGTCCGGCTCTCGACCCGCCTCGGGGTGCCCAGCCTGCTCGTCTACCTGGCGCTGGGTGTGGCGATCGGCGAGGCCGGGCTGGGCATCCGCTTCGACGACGTCGAGTTGACCCGGACCCTGGGGTTCTGCGCGCTGATCGTGATCATCGCCGAGGGTGGACTGACCGCCCGGTGGAGCACGTTGCGCCCGGTGCTCGGGCTGGCCTCCGCGCTCTCCACGGTCGGCGTGGTGGTCAGCATCGTGGTGGTGGGTGTGGCCGTACACCTGTTGTTGGGTCTGGATTGGCGCCTGGCGCTGCTCTACGGCGCGGTGTTGTCGTCCACCGACGCCGCGGCGGTCTTCGCGACCCTGCGCCGGCTGCGTCTGCCGCCGCGGCTGGTGGCCACTCTGGAGGCCGAGTCGGGCATGAACGACGCCCCGGTGGTGCTGCTGGTGGTGCTGCTGTCCCATTCGGGTTGGGCGCACCCGTGGTGGTACGAGACCGGGCTGGTCGTCTACGAGCTGGCCGTCGGGGCCGCGGTGGGTGTGGTCGCCGGGGTGGCCGGGACGTGGGCGTTGCGTCGGGCGGCGCTGCCCGCGGCCGGCCTGTACCCGATCGCCGCGGTGGGGATCACCGTGCTGGCGTACGCGGCCGGCGCGGTGCTGCACGCCTCGGGGTTCCTCGCCGTCTACGTGGCCGGGGTGCTGCTGGGCAACGCCCGGTTGTCGCACCGGCGGGCGATCCTCGGCTTCGCCGACGGGTTGGCGTGGCTCGCGCAGATCGGTCTGTTCGTGCTGCTCGGGCTGCTGGCCGCGCCGGCCCGGCTGGACGCGGCGGTGCTGCCGGCGGTGGTCGCGGGGCTGGCGCTGGTGCTGCTGGCGCGACCGTTGTCGGTGGCGGCGTCGGCGCTGCCGTTCCGGGTGGGCCTGTGCGAGCAGACGTTCCTGTCCTGGGCCGGGCTGCGCGGGGCGGTGCCGATCGTGCTGGCCACCATCCCGCTGTCCGAGCGCGTGCCGGGCGCGGAGCGTCTTTTCGACGCGGTCTTCGTGCTGGTGGTCATCTTCACGTTGGTGCAGACCGGGACGCTCGGCCCGTTGGCCCGCCGGTTGGGGATCACCGCGCCGGCCGAGGCCACCGAGATCCACGTGGAGACCGCCCCGCTGGAGCGGATGCGGGCCGACCTGCTGCAGTTGGAGGTGCCGCAGGGGTCCCGGCTGGCGGGGGTGCACGTCGACGAGTTGCGGTTGCCGGTGGGCGCCTCGGTGACCCTGGTGCTGCGCGACGGGGTGGGCTTCGTGCCCGGACCGGACACCCGTCTGAAGGTCGGCGACAGTCTGTTGATCGTCGCCACCGTGGGGGTGCGCGACGCCGCCGAACGGCGGTTGCGGGCGGTGAGCCGGCGGGGTCGGCTGGCCCGATGGTTTGGTGAGTACGGGGATGAGTCGGACGGTTGATCTGCTAGCGTTCCCTTTGCCCCAGTTAGGCAGGGCTCGGGGCAGTTAAGCGGTGCGACGGTGCGCCACGTTGTCGGACGCCTGTACGTTCCGTATTCTTGCCAACCTCCGGAGTGCGCGGCCATCGACGCCGTGCGCCCCTTTTCGCACAAAGGGGACGCCCTGGTTTGGCGTCCCCTGACCAGGAGCCGCCAACCATGCGGTTCCGCGGCCGAGGGAGCGACCCATGGCGAAGCCAGCCGACACGAGGACCGCCGGCCGCAAGCCGGTGGCCAAGGTCACCCGCAGCGCGGCGGAGACCGAGAAGATCCGCGCGGCGCTGGCGGCGCGGCGGGACGAGCTCCGCGCCGAGTACGATCAGACGCTGAGCGAGATCACCGAGCTGCAGCGCGACCGGCTGACCGACTCGGCCGGGGACGACCAGGCCGACACCGGCACCAAGACGTTCGAGCGTGAGCAGGAGATCTCACTCGCCAACAGCATTCTGGAACGGATCACGCAGGTCGAGCGCGCCCTCGAGCGCCTGGACGAGGGTGGTTACGGCTGGTGCGAGCGGTGCGGCAACCCGATCCCGGTCGAGCGCCTCGCCGCCTTCCCGTCGGCCACCCTGTGTGTGACGTGCAAGCAGCTGGAGGAGCGGCGCTGAGGTCCGTTCCCCGGCGGCGATGAGACGGTGAGCGATCACCGCCGAGACACCTCGATGGGGAGCGCATGACCGCAGCACCGCCCGCCGAACCGGGCCGCAGTGAGCCGGGTGGCGGCACGCCCCGGCCCCGGGCCGTCGCGATCCTCGCCGGGGTCGCCCTGGTGGCCCTGCTGGCCGACCTGGTCACCAAACACCTCGCGCTGGCCGCGCTGACCGACCGGGAGCCGGTCCGGCTGCTCGGCGGCCTGGTCTACCTGAGCCTCACCCGCAACAGCGGTGCGGCGTGGAGCATCGGCTCGGACCACACCTGGATCTTCCCGCTGATCACCATCGGTGTGGTCGGCTGGATCGTCTGGATGGCGCTGCGCCTGCGGTCGCTGCCCTGGGCGGTCTCGCTGGGCCTCGTCCTCGGCGGTGCCCTGGGCAACCTCGTCGACCGGATCTTCCGGGCGCCCTCCCCGTTCCACGGGCACGTGGTCGACATGATCAGCCTCTTCGACCCGTTCGGCCAGGTGTGGCCGGTGTTCAACCTGGCCGACAGTTCGCTGGTCTGCGGCGTGCTGCTGGCCGTACTGCTGGAGTTGACCGGCCGCCAGCGTGACGGCCGGCGCGCCGGCCGCGACGGCGACCCGACCGACGCGGACGCCACCCAGGCCGCCGCGGACCAGCGGGAGCGGGCATGACCTCCGCGTTCGCCGCCGGCGGCGACCACCGGTCCCTGCCCGTGCCCGACGGCCTCGACGGGATGCGCCTGGACCAGGCGGTGTCCCGCCTCTTCGGGCTCTCCCGCACCGCCGCCGCGGCCCTCGTCGACGCCGGGGACGCGCTGGTCGACGGCGCCGCCCGGCCCAACTCGTACAAGGTCAAGGCCGGCTCCTGGCTGGACGTCACGCTGCCCGCCCCGGTCGCGCCGCCGACCGTGGTGCCGCAGGCCGTGCCGGGCCTGCGCGTCGTGTACGCCGACGACGACATCGTGGTGGTGGACAAGCCGGTGGGCGTCGCCGCGCACCCCAGCCCCGGCTGGACCGGGCCGACCGTCATCGGCGCGCTCGCCGCCATCGGGCACCGCATCTCCACCAGCGGCGCCGCCGAGCGGCAGGGCGTCGTGCACCGCCTCGACGTCGGCACCACCGGGATCATGGTGGTGGCCAAGAGCGAGCAGGCGTACACGGCGTTGAAGCGGGCCTTCAAGTACCGCGAGGTGGACAAGGGCTACCACGCGGTGGTGCAGGGGCACCTCGACCCGCTGCGCGGCACCGTCGACGCGCCGATCGACCGGCACCCGACCCACGACTACCGGTGGGCCGTGGTCTCCGGCGGCAAGCCGAGCATCACCCACTACGACACCCTGGAGGCGTTCCCGGCGGCCAGCCTGGTCGACGTCCGGCTGGAGACCGGCCGGACCCACCAGATCCGGGTGCACTTCTCCACCCTGCGCCACCCCTGCGTGGGTGACCTCACGTACGGCGCCGACCCCACCCTCTCGGCCCGTCTCGGACTGGCCCGACAGTGGCTGCACGCCCGCGAACTGAGCTTCCTGCACCCCCGAACGGGGGACGAGGTCCGGTTCGTCAGCGACTACCCTGACGACCTGGACCGCGCGCTTCAGATCCTGCGTGACTAGCGCGGCGACCGCCTGACACCGATCCGACGAGGGGATCCCGCCCGTGCGCGCCGGCGACCTGCTGCGGCAGTTGGACCAACGGCTGCTGCCGCCGTTGACCCGGGCCGTCGCCCGGTTGGGCGACCGGTCGGGGCGCTCCGGGGTGCTCACCTGGGCCGCGCTGCTGTCCATGGCGGCGGTGCTGGGCACCGCCGTCTGGGCGGCCGACGACGTCCCGGTCGGCGACCGGACGGTGGGCGAGGTGACCCGGGTCGGGGTGGCCGACGGCGACTCCGTCCCCGGCTACCTGCGCTCGGCGGCGGCGGACCTGGCCGCACTGCCCAGCACGGCCCCGACCGCCGGCGACGGCACCTATGCCCTGGTCACGCTCGACGCGTACCTGCCGCCGCAGCGACTGGCGGCGGTGCTCGGCGACGTGCCGGTCTCGACGGTCTTCGGCCGGGTGCCGTTGCCCGGCCGGCAGACCGAGATCGTGAAGATCCCCGCGCTGCGGGTGCCCGACGACGTCGTCGCCGGGATGGTCGAGGTGGCGGCCCGCAAGGACACCGAGGCGGCCGACTATCGAAAGCGGGCCGCCGAGATGACCGGCGACGGCGTCGACGAGCGGGAACTGCGCGTGCGGTACGCCGACGACGCCGAGGTGGCGTCGGCCGAGGCGGCGGCGTACCGCACCGGCTGCGCCTGCGTCTACGCGGCGGTCGTCCGGGCGGGCCCCGAGGTGCTGCGCGGTGTGGCGGCCCGGCCGGACGTCCGGGCCGTGGACCCCGCCCCCGAGGTGTACCGGCTGGACCGCGCGGTCTTCACACCACCACTTCCCGAACAGCGCGACGTGGTCCGCCCGCCGGCCGACACCGGGCCCAGCCCGACGTCGAGCCCGCAGGTGCGCGCGGTGTCGACACCACCCGCGCCCGAGCGCTCGGCGCCGGTGGGCGAATCGTCGGAACCCGCACCGGTCGTAACGATTCCGTCACCGGAGCCGTCGTCGACGGAGTCGACCGAGCCGCCCCCGCCGAGCGTCACCACCTCCCCGGACGCGACCGGCGCCGGGCCGCTGGCGCCCAGCCCGTCGTGATCTGTGCCGGGTGGTGTGCGTCGCCAGGTGTGGTCCGAATAGTGTTTGCTTCGTAGCCTGTCAGACGGAGATCGATGGTGCTGGGAGGGCGGGCCGTGGAGGGCAGTGAGACCGGCTGGGGCCGGCCGGCCGAACCAGCGCCGCGGTGGCGGGCGTTGTTGGACCGCGCCCGGCGGGGCGGCCATGGCGCGGAACAGGCGGAGCCCGACCGGCGGGCCGAGGAGCCAGCACCGGATCCGCTGCCGCGACGTGCGGCCCCCAACGGGTACGCCGGGCGCGCGCCGGCCATCGGGCATCCGGCCGAGCTGTCGTACGGCGCGGAGCCCGCCTACCGGGCCGAGGCGACCTACCGGGTCGATCCCGCGTACCGGGCCGAGCCGACCTACCGCGCGGAGCCGGACTACCGGGCGGCGCCCGCGTACCGCGCGGAGCCGGACTACCGGGCCGAGCCCGCGTACCGGGCCGAGCCGGACTACCGGGCCGAGCCGGACTACCGGGGCGAGCCGGACTACCGGTCCGAGCCGGCGTACCGGTCCGAGCCGGCGTACCGGGCGGAACCCGCCTACCGGGCCGAGCCCGCGTACCGGCCCGAGCCGGACTACCGGGCGGAGCCGACGTACCGGGCCGAGCCCGAGCCGCCGCCGCAACGCCCCGATTCGGTCGAGTCGCGCTACGCGCTGCTGGACAACGGCTACCGCCAGGGCGGGCCTCCGGTGGAGTCGCGGTACGCCCTGCTGGAGACCGGCTACCAGCCGGAGACGGGCTACCCGGTGGCGGCGCCCCCGACGCCGGCCGCCCCGCCGCCGGTCGTCGCGCCACCCGCCCCGCCGGTCGTTGCGCCACCCGCGCCACCGGTCGTCGCGCCGCCCGCCCCGCCGGTCAGCTCGGCGATCGCCGAGCGCGGCTACCCGGCCCGCGTCGAATGGCGTCCGCAGGGCGTCGACCAGGAGGTGGAGCGGGCCACCGGGGTGCTCCGCCGGGATCTGGGCACGCCCCGGGTGTTCGCGTTCGCCAACCCCAAGGGTGGGGTGCACAAGACCACCGCCACCGTCCTCGCGGCGGCCACCGTCGGCAGCGTGCGCGGCCGAGGTGTGCTGGCCTGGGACGACAACGAGCTGCGCGGCACCCTCGGGCTGCGCGCGGGCAGCGCCCGGCACGCCCGGACCATCCGCCACCTGATCGGCGAGCTGGCCCAGATCGAGATCCTGGAGGGCGCGACCCTGCTGGACCGGCTGGACGACTTCCTGCGGCACGCCTCCGACGGCTCGTACGACGTGCTGGCCGGTGAGGAGAGCCCGCGCTTCGCCCAGCGACTGGACCAGTTCACCGTCAAGCGGGTGCTGGAGCTGCTGCGCCGCACCCACGACGTGGTCTGCGTGGACACTGGCAACAACGTGGAGAGCCCCAACTGGCGCACCGTGATGCAGGCCGCCGACCAGCTGGTGGTGACCACCGTGCCCCGGGAGGACGCGGCGTTCAGCGCCGACTGGATGCTCGACCTGCTGCACGAGGAGGGCATGAGCGAGCTGGCCGACAACGCGATCACCCTCATCTCCTGCCCCACGCCGGGGCGCTCTGCCCTCCAGGACGACCTGGAGCGGCACTTCGCCACCCGCACCCGAGGGGTGGCCGTGGTGCCGTACGACCCGGCGCTGGAGACCGGATCGTCGATCGAGTACCACCAGCTCCAGCCGGAGACCCGGCAGGCGTGGCTGCGTGCGGCGGCGATGATGGTGGAGCCGTTCGCCCGGTGAGCTGGTCTGCCGCCACCGGCGCCCCGGCCCGCCACCGGGCCTGAGAGGATCATCGGGTGAGCCCGGACAACCCCGACCCTGAGCGGCACGTCGACGATCCCGACCGACCCGCGCCGCCGCGAGCGTCGGCCGCGACACCGCCGGCGAACGAGCCGCCGGGCGCGACACCGCCGGCGAACGAGCCGTCGGCCGCGACACCCCCGGGCGGATTCGACCCGGGCCACGTGCCCGCCTCGACGGCGTACCAGAGTTCGCTGGAGCTGACCTTCGACGAGCCACGTCGCCCGCTGCGTACGGTGGTGACGGTGCTGGGCTTCGCGCTCGCGTTCGCCGTGCTGGGCGCGCCGTTGGGGCTGCTCTGGGCTGTGCTCGCGCCGGACACCCCGGTGCTCAAGACCGCCGAGGGGGCGATCTACGCCGAGCCGCAGCCGGAGCAGCCGATCGCCGCGGACGGCTGGTTCAGCCTGCTCGGGCTCGCCTTCGGGGTGCTCGCGGCCCTCGTCCTGTGGTTCGTGCTGCGTCGCCGACGTGGCCCGGTCGGGCTGCTCGCCGCGGTGCTGGGCGCGTTGGCCGCCGCGCCGGTGGCGTGGCAGGTGGGCCGGCGGGTCGGCCTGGCCACCTTCGACCGGCTGCTGGACACCGCACCGGCCGGTCAGGCGTTCACCAAACCCGCCGACCTGCGCGCCGGTGGCGTCGACTGGCTGCTCGGCGTGCTGCCGGTGCCGCACGGCAACCTGCTGCTGCCGGCGTTCGGCGCCGCGATCACGTACACCCTGCTGGCCGGCTGGTCGCGGTGGCCGTCGCTGCGGCCCGAGCCCGACCCGGCGGCGCTCAGTTGGGCGTCGGCGGGGACGCCAGCTCCGACAGCGGCACCGGAACCGCCCGCACCTGGCGCAGCAGAGCCGCCTCGCGGTTGAGCAGCCGCAGCTCGGCGCGGAGCCGGGCCGCGGTGTCGTCGATCGCCAGCAGCAGCTGCCGGTCGTCGACGGTCAGCGCCGCGGTGGCCGCCACCAGGTGTGACAGCACCGTCGGGTCCTCCGGAAGCTGCTCGGAGATCTCCTCCGGGTCGGAGCGGACCAGGCCCAGGTACTGCCGGAACACCGCGATGACCCGGGCGGCGAGGAGGTCGGCCACCTCGTCCGGCCCGGCCGGCTCGGGCAGCCACTCGACCTGGGCGGTCAGGTAGGGAGCCGCGCTCTCGTCGACCTCGTCGATGCGGAACCGGCGCCGGCCGACCGTGACGATGTCGAAGCCACCGTCGGCCAGCTCGGTCACCTGGCGCAGCTCGGCCGTGCAGCCCACCTCGTGCAGCGTGACGTCGCCGACGCCGGACGTGGGGCGTGCGCCGGGACCGGCGGGCGCGACCTCCCAGCCGGCCTGGATGGCCACCACCCCGAACTCGCGCGGCGCGCCCTCGGGCAGGTCGACCAGATGCCGGACCAACGCCCGGTAGCGCTCCTCGAAGATGTGCAGTGGCAGCACCAACCCGGGAAAGAGCACCGTTGCGAGCGGAAACACCGGCAGCCGTGCGGTCACATGGTCGAGCCTAACGAATCGCGCCCGCCGGGGCGTGGCCCGGCTCACCGTCCCGCCGGGCGGGCGGCTCGGGTGGGCTGCGGCCGGGCCGCCTAGACTCGCAAGGGTGCTGAATCGGATCGACCTGCGCAACGGTCTCGGAGACCCGCGCCGCCTGCTGCCCCGTGCCCAGCTCGACGTGTCGGTTGCCGTCGAGCGGATCCGCCCGCTGGTGGAGGCGGTCCGGGAGCATGGGTACCCGGCGATCCGGGAGGCGAGCGAACGGTTCGACGGCATCTCGCCGGACGTGCTGCGGGTGCCGGTGCAGGCGATCACCGAGGCCGAGGGGGTGCTCGACCCGGCGGTGCGCGCCGCGCTGCTGGAGTCGATCCGCCGGGCCCGGAAGGTGCACGCCGACCAGCGCCGCACCGACCACACCACCCAGGTGGTGCCCGGTGGCACGGTCACCGAGCGGTGGCTGCCGGTCGACCGGGTCGGCCTCTACGTCCCCGGCGGGCTCGCCATGTACCCGTCAACCGTCGTGATGAACGTGGTGCCGGCCCAGGCGGCGGGCGTGCGGTCGCTGGTGGTGGTCAGCCCGCCGCAGAAGGACAACGGTGGCCTGCCCGACCCCCGGGTGCTCGCCGCGTGCGCGCTGCTCGGCGTCGACGAGGTGTACGCCGTCGGCGGCGCCCAGGCGGTGGCGATGCTGGCGTACGGCGCGGCGGTGGACCCGGCCGGCGAGCTGCGCTGCGATCCGGTCGACCTGATCACCGGCCCGGGCAACATCTGGGTGACCGCCGCCAAGCGGCTGCTGCGCGGCGTGGTCGGCATCGACGCGGAGGCCGGCCCGACCGAGATCGCCATCCTGGCCGACGACACCGCCGACCCGGCGCACGTCGCCGCCGACCTGATCAGCCAGGCCGAGCACGACCCGCTCGCCGCGAGCGTGCTGGTCACCCCGTCGGTGCCGCTCGTCGAGGCGGTCGAGGAGGAGCTGGCCCGGCAGGTGCCGGCGACCAAGCACGCCGAGCGGGTGACCACCGCGCTGACCGGTGAGCAGAGCGGCGTGGTCCTCGTCGACGACCTGGAGGCGGGGCTGCGGGTGGTCGACGCGTACGCGGCCGAGCACCTGGAGATCCAGACGGTCGACGCCCGGGAGTGGGCGCTGCGGGTGCGCAACGCCGGGGCGATCTTCGTGGGCGCCTGGTCGCCGGTGTCGCTCGGCGACTACTGCGCCGGCTCCAACCACGTGCTGCCCACCGGCGGGTGCGCCCGGCACTCGTCCGGGCTGTCCGTGCAGTCGTTCCTGCGCGGTGTGCACCTGATCGAGTACACCGAGGCCGCGCTGCGTGACGTGGCGCCGCACGTGGTCACCCTGGCGACCGTGGAGGACCTGCCCGCGCACGGCCAGGCGGTCCAGGCCCGCTTCCCGGGAGCGTCGGCGTGACGGGCCTCGACGATCTGCCGATCCGCGACGACCTGCGGGGGCTGTCGCCGTACGGGGCGCCGCAACTGGACGTCGCGGTGCGGCTGAACACCAACGAGAACTCGTACGCGGTGCCGGAGCCGGTGGTCGAGGCGATCGGCAAGGCGCTCGCCGCCGAGCTGCGTGACCTGAACCGCTACCCGGACCGGGACGCGGTGGCGCTGCGCGCCGACCTGGCCGGTTACCTGGGCCACGGGCTCACCGTCGAGCAGGTGTGGGCGGCCAACGGCTCCAACGAGGTCCAGCAGCAGCTCCTCCAGGCGTTCGGTGGTCCGGGGCGCAGCGCGCTGGGCTTCGTCCCGGCGTACTCGATGCACCCGCTGCTGGCGCTCGGCACCGGCACCCGGTGGGTGCCGGCGCGGCGCGGCGTCGACTTCGGGCTGACCGCCGACGAGGCGGTCGCCGAGGTCCGCGAGCACCGGCCGGACGTGGTCGTCCTCTGCTCGCCGAACAACCCCACCGGCACGGCACTGGACCCGGCGGTGGTCGCCGCCGTGCTGGACGCGGCGCCCGGCATGGTGGTCGTCGACGAGGCGTACGCCGAGTTCGCCCGGCCTGGCACGGTCAGCGCCCTCGCGGTGCTGCCCGGCCACCCGCGGCTCGTGGTGACCCGGACGATGAGCAAGGCGTTCGGCTTCGCCGGTGGACGGCTGGGTTACCTGGCCGCCGACCCGGCGGTGGTGCAGGCGGTGCAGCTGGTCCGTCTGCCGTACCACCTGTCCGCGCTGACCCAGGCCGCCGCGCGCGCGGCGCTCGCCCACCGCGACGCCCTGCTGGGTACGGTGAGCGCGATCATGGCGCAGCGGGACCGGATCGTGGCGACGCTGCGCGGGCGCGGGCTGCGGGTGGCCGACAGCGACGCCAACTTCGTGCTCTTCGAGGTGGGCGGCGACCAGGCCACCGCCTGGCGCGCCCTGCTGGCCCACGGGGTGCTGGTGCGTGACGTCGGCCTGCCCGGCTGGCTGCGCGTGACCGCCGGCACGCCCGCCGAGACCGACGCCTTCCTTTCTGCGATGGAGAACCTGCGATGAGCCGGACCGCCCGGGTGGAGCGGATCACCAAGGAGACCAAGGTCCTCGTCGAGATCGACCTCGACGGCACCGGCGCCGCCGAGATCAGCACCGGCGTGGGCTTCTACGACCACATGCTGCACCAGATCGCCCGGCACGGCGGCTACGACCTGACCGTGCGCACCGTGGGCGACCTGGAGATCGACGCGCACCACACCATGGAGGACACCGCCCTGGCCCTGGGCGCCGCGTTCGACCAGGCGCTGGGCGACAAGGCCGGCATCCGGCGGTACGGGTCGGCGACCGTGCCGATGGACGAGGTGCTGGTCCGGGCCGCGGTGGACCTGTCCGGTCGGCCGTACGTGGTGCATGACGAGCCGGCGTTGGCGCCGTACATCGGGCCGGTGTATCCGACCAGCATGACCCGGCACATCTGGGAGTCGTTCGGTCAGGCGGCCCGGATCACCCTGCACGTGGACGTGCTGCGGGCGGCCCGCCCGGGTGGTCACCCGGACGCGCACCACGTGGTGGAGGCGCAGTTCAAGGCGGTTTCCCGGGCGTTGCGCGAGGCTACCGCGATCGACCCGCGTGCCGCCGGGGCGATCCCCAGCACGAAGGGCGCTCTCTGATGAGCGCGAGGAGTGCAGCGGAGCGGAGCCCCGCAGTCGCGAATGGAAGGTGGCTCTGATGGGGGCCGCGTTGCCGACGTTGTTGTTGATCCTGGCCGGGGTGCTGGTGGGCGGCACCTGGTCGCTGCACCGGCAGGGCGCGCCGAGGGGCGCGGTGGTGATCACCGGGCTGCTGGCGGTGCTCGCCACGGTTGCGGGGGTGCTGCGGTTGATCCCGGGGTCGGGCTCGTGAGCGCCGACGTGGTGGTGCTCGACTACGGGTCGGGCAACCTGCGCTCGGCGGAGCGGGCGTTGGCCGCCGCCGGGGCGGACGTGAGGGTGACCGACGACCTGGCCGCCGCGGCCGCCGCCGACGGTCTGGTGGTGCCGGGGGTTGGCGCGTATGCGGCGTGCATGGCGGGGATCGAGGCGCTCGGCGCGGGTCCGGTGATCGCCGAGCGGGTGGCCGCCGGCCGGCCGGTGCTGGGCATCTGCGTGGGCATGCAGGTGCTCTTCGAGCACGGTGACGAGCACGGTGTGGTGACCAAGGGGCTGGGTCTGCTGCCGGGCGGGGTGACCCGGTTGGCCGCGACCCGGTTGCCGCACATGGGGTGGAACACCGTGCGGGCGCCCCGGGAGTCGGTGCTCTTCGCCGGCTTGGGAGCGCAGAGCCGGTTCTACTTCGTGCACTCGTACGCGATGGGTGACCCGACGGCGTTGACGGCGGCCGGTGCCACGGTGACCACGGCCCACCATGACACGGATTTCGTGGCGGCGGTGGAGCGTGGCGCGTTGTCGGCGGCCCAGTTCCATCCGGAGAAGTCCGCCGACACCGGTGCCGCGCTGCTGCGTAACTGGCTCGCCACGTTGCCCACCGGTGAGTGAGCGTCGTCGACGCCCGCTGGCCGGCGGGCGGGGTGCGCGGTGAGTCGGGAACGGGCCCGCCGTCGGGCGGAGCGTGAGGCGGAGCAGGCGCGCGAGCGTGCGGTGCGGCAGCGTCGGGTGGCTCGCCGGCAGCGCCGCCGGGCGGTGGTTCGCGGGTTGACGCCGCGGCTGCGTCGGGGCCGGTCGGGCCGGCTGGCCCGGCACACGCGGGGCGAGCGGGCGGCTATCGTGCTGCTCACCGGGGCGGCGCTGATCCTGATCTGGACGTTCGTCGACGATCTGGCGTTGCGTGTCGCGCTGATCGTGCTGTTGCTGCTCGTACTGCCGGCGATCGTCGTGATCGCCCTGGACCGTCGTACCTGATCGAGGAGAATACGTTGAGCCTCACCCTGTTACCCGCCGTGGATGTCGCCGACGGCCGGGCCGTCCGGCTCGTGCAGGGCGCCGTCGGTAGCGAGAGCATCTACGGCGATCCGCTGGACGCCGCGCTGGCCTGGCAGCAGGACGGCGCGGAGTGGATCCACCTGGTCGACCTGGACGCGGCGTTCGGCCGGGGCACCAACGCGCACCTGCTGGCCGAGGTGGTGCGTCAGTTGGACGTGAAGGTGGAGTTGTCCGGCGGTATCCGCGACGACGAGTCGTTGCGTGCCGCGTTGGGCACCGGGGCGGCCCGGGTGAACATCGGCACCGCCGCGCTGGAGGACCCGGCGTGGTGTGACCGGGTGGTGGGGGAGTACGGCGACCGGGTGGCCATCGGGTTGGACGTGCGCGGTCGTACCCTGTCGGCGCGTGGGTGGACCCGCGACGGCGGTGACCTGTACGAGGTGTTGGAGCGGCTGGACAAGGCGGGCGCTACCCGGTACGTGGTCACGGACATCACCAAGGACGGCACGATGCGCGGGCCGAACCTGGAGTTGCTGCGGGAGGTGTGCGCCCGCACCGACCGGCCGGTGATCGCCTCCGGTGGCGTGTCGACGTTGGACGACCTGCGGGCGCTGGGCACCCTGGAGCCGCTCGGTGTGGAGGGTGTGATCGCCGGCAAGGCGCTGTACGCGGGCGCCTTCACGGTGGCTGAGGCGCTGCGGACGCTGGCCGAGGCATGACGGTCACCCGGCTGGGTTCGGGTGGCCCGTGGGAGCAGCAGTACGGCTACTCCCGGGTCGTGCGGGCCGGCGATCGGGCCTGGACGGCGGGCTGCACGGCCACGGTGGACGGTCGTGTGGTGCACGTGGGTGATCCCGCCGCGCAGACCGCGCAGGCGCTGCGGATCGGGTTGGCGGCGCTCGCCGAGGTGGGTGCCGGGCCGGGGGACGTGGTCCGGACCCGGATGTACGTGACGGACCGGCTGCACGCCGACGAGGTGGGTCGGGCGCACAACGGGGTCTTCGGCGCGGTCCGGCCGGCGGCGACGTTGGTGGTGGTCGCCGGTCTGCTGGATCCGGAGCATCTGGTCGAGGTGGAGTTGGAGGCGTACCTCGGCGACGGCTGAGGTCGCTGCGGTGACCGTCGTCATGGCCGGACCGTCGGCAGATCGGTTGTGCACAACTTAATCGTGGGCTACGGTTTGGTGGTGACCGATGATCTGGTGCTGCGCCGGCAGGTGTGCTTCGCGCTCTACGCCGCGTCGCGCGCCCTGACCGACGTCTACCGGCCGATCCTCGACGAGTTCGGGCTGACCTACCCGCAGTACCTGGTGCTGCTGGTGCTCTGGGAGCGCCCCGACGACGCCCCCACGGTCTCCGAGCTCGGCACCGAGCTGCGACTGGACTCCGGCACGCTCTCCCCGCTGCTCAAGCGGCTGGAGGGGGCGGGCCTGGTGGTGCGGCAGCGGTCGGCGCGCGACGAGCGGCGGGTCGAGGTGGGCCTCACCGAGCAGGGTAGGGAGCTGCGGCAGCAGGTGGACGAGGTCCCGCTGCAGATCGCCCGGGCGACCGGGCTGGGCATCGCCGAGCTGGTCGCGCTGCGCGACACCCTCACCCGGGTCACCGACACCATCCACCGACAGAAGGAGCAGTGACCATCATGCAGGTGCTCTACACCGCGTCCGCGACCGCCACCGGCGACGGCCGTGACGGCCACGTCGAGACCTCCGACGGCACGGTCACGCTCGACCTGGCCGTGCCGAAGGAGATGGGTGGCACCGGCGGCGCCGCCAACCCCGAGCAGCTCTTCGCCGCCGGCTACGCGGCCTGCTTCCACAGCGCGCTGCGGCTGGTCGGCCGCCGCGCGAAGGCCGACGTGACCGGCTCCGTGGTCGCCGCCGAGGTGGGCATCGGCCCGAACGGCAGCGGCGGGTTCGGGCTCACCGTGCAGCTCGTCGTCGACCTGCCCGCCGTGCCCCGCGAGGCCGCCGAGCAGATCGTCGAGCAGGCCCACCAGGTCTGCCCGTACTCCAACGCCACCCGCGGCAACGTCGACGTCGCGCTGACCGTCCGCGAGACTCTGGCCGCGTGACGTCGCGGACCCAGGCCACCACCGCGGACGAGAGGACGACCACCCCGTGACCAGCAACCGCGAGATCCACCTGGCCAGCCGCCCCCAGGGCTGGCCCACCAAGGACACGTTCCGGCTCGTCGAGACCGACGTGCCGACGCCCGGCCCGGGCCAGATCGTGGTCCGCAACCAGTACATGTCCGTCGACCCGTACATGCGGGGGCGGATGAACGACGTCAAGTCGTACGTGGCGCCGTTCGCGCTCGACGCGCCGCTGGACGGCGCCGCGATCGGCGAGGTGGTCGCCAGCGAGGCGGCGGACACCGCCGTCGGGACCACCGTCCTGCACGGGCTGGGCTGGCGGGAGTACGCGCTGCTCGACGCCACCGCCGCCCGTCCGGTCGACCCGAGCCTGGCCCCGGTCAACGCGTACCTCGGCGTGCTGGGCATGCCCGGCCTGACCGCGTACGCCGGGCTGCTGGAGGTGGCCGCGATGAAGCCCGGCGAGACGGTCTTCGTCTCCGCCGCGGCCGGCGCGGTGGGCAGCCTGGTCGGTCAGATCGCCAAGCTCAAGGGCGCCGGCCGGGTGATCGGCAGCGCCGGCTCGGCGGCCAAGGTCGAGCGGCTGCGGGCGCTGGGCTTCGACGCCGCCTTCGACTACCACGACGGGCCGGTCCGCGACTCGCTGCGGGCGGCCGCGCCGGACGGCGTCGACGTGTACTTCGACAACGTCGGCGGTGACCACCTGGAGGCGGCGATCTCGGCCATGAACCTGCACGGTCGGGCCGCCATCTGCGGCATGATCGCGCAGTACAACGCCACCGAGCCGCCGGCCGCCCCGCGCAACCTGGCGTTGGTCATCGGCAAGCGGCTCACCCTGCGCGGCTTCCTGGTCAACGACCACAACGACGTGCGGGCGACGTTCGTGCGCGACGTCGCGGGCTGGCTGCGCGACGGCACGCTGTCCTACGACGAGACGATCGTCGACGGCATCGAGAACGCCCCGGCGGCGTTCCTCGGCCTGCTGCGCGGCGAGAACCTGGGCAAGATGCTCGTCCGGGTGTGAGCCGGACCTCGTTCACGGCGGTCGACCCGATCGGGTCGACCGCCGTGGCGCGTACGGAGGATAGGCTCGCGGCATGACGGTGGCGGTGCGGGTGATCCCCTGTCTGGACGTGGACGCCGGGCGGGTGGTCAAGGGGGTCAACTTCCTCGACCTGCGCGACGCCGGTGACCCGGTGGAGCTGGCCGCGGCGTACGACCGGGCGGGCGCGGACGAGCTGACCTTCCTCGACGTCACCGCCTCGTCCAGCGACCGGGGCACCATGCTCGACGTGGTGCGCCGCACCGCCGAGTCGGTGTTCATCCCGCTGACCGTCGGCGGTGGGGTCCGGCAGGTCGCCGACGTGGACACTCTGCTGCGCGCCGGCGCGGACAAGGTCGGCGTGAACACCGCCGCCATCGCCCGGCCCGAGCTGATCGCCGAGATCGCCGACCGGTTCGGACGGCAGGTGCTGGTGCTGTCCCTCGACGTGCGCCGGGCCACGACCGACAGCACCCCGAGCGGTTTCGAGGTGACCACCCACGGCGGCCGGCGCGGCACGGGCATCGACGCGGTGCGGTGGGCGCAGCGAGGTGCCGAGCTGGGCGCGGGGGAGATCCTGCTCAACTCGATGGACGCCGACGGCACCAAGGCGGGCTTCGACCTGGAGCTGATCGCCGCGGTGCGGGCGGTGGTGGACGTGCCGGTGGTGGCCAGCGGCGGCGCGGGCGAGGTGGCCCACTTCCCGCCGGCGATCGGCGCCGGCGCGGACGCGGTGCTCGCCGCCAGCGTCTTCCACTTCGGCGAGCTGACCGTGGCCGAGGTCAAGGACGCGCTGCGCCGGGGCGGTCACCCGGTGCGCTGAGCCGGCTCAGTGCCCGCCGGACTGCCCCTCCGGCGAGCGCCGGGGCGTCGGGATCGAACGGACCACGTACTCCTGGACGGCCGCCGCGTGGTCGGCCTCGTCGAGGATCCAGTCGGCGCTGCCCGGCGCGTGCCGGCGGCTCAGGACGCCCTGCACGGTGTCCACCATCGTCGCCACGCCGGCGCGGGGGCGGCTGCGCCAGAGCTGCTCGCCCTCGCCGGTGATCCGGAACCAGCCGTCGGCGACGCTGACCAGGCCGGCGCCGACCAGACGCTGGACCGCGGCCTCCACCTCGTGCCGCTGCGGGATCGCGTGGTTGAGGTGGTCGGCGGTGGAGAGCACGTCGGTGAGGCGGACGCCCTCCGGCCTGCGGCTGGTCGCCGACCGACGGTGCCGCCCGGCGCCGCTCGCGATGACCAGCGACACGAAGATCCAGGCGTCCGTCCAGCGCCAACCGTTCTCCCCCATGCAGAGATGATGACGGCGCGCGTCGCGGAAGGGAACACCCACCCACCATCCGGCACGCGGCAGCACCGCGACGTGCCGGTCCGGGGACCGTCGGTGAGCGCTCAGCCGGCCGGTGCGACGTCCGGCGCGGCGTCCGGCGTGGCGGTGCCGGTGTCCGCCGCGGGCACGGCGAACACCGGGATGAACAGGTGTGCCAGCGGGCCGATGGCCAGCGCGTACGCGACGGTGCCCACGCCGACCGTGCCGCCGAGCAGCCAGCCCAGCGCCAGCACGGTGACCTCGATGACCGTGCGCACCAGCCGGATCGACCAGCCGGGCCGGCGGGCGACGAAGCCGGTCATCAGGCCGTCGCGGGGGCCGGGGCCCAGCTGGGCGCCGAGGTAGAGGCCGGTGGCGGCACCGTTGGCGACGATCCCGACGATCAGCAGCGCGATCCGGACGCCGAGCGGGCCGCCGTCCGGCAGCAGGGCCAGCGTGGCGTCCACGACCAGGCCGATGACCACCACGTTGCTGACCGTGCCGAGCCCGGGCCGTTGCCGCAGCGGGATCCAGAGCAGCAGGACGAGCGCGCCGACCGCGATGGTGACGGTGCCGAAGGAGAGCCCGGTCCGTTCGGACAGGCCCTGGTGGAAGACGTCCCACGGGTCGAGGCCCAGGCCGGAGCGGACCATGAGGGCCATGCTGATCCCGTAGAGGACCAGCCCGGCGTACAGCTGGCTCAGTCGTCGCGCTGGCCGGTGCCGCAGATTGCCAAGCAGTGCCATGCATGCCACCCTAGGTGCCAATCCTCCCGGAGGAAGAAGCCAATATCCGAGGAGTGGCTATGAACGGTCAGGTGCGTGGCGTCCAATTGGCCCGGCTGCTCGGGCAGTGGCACGCCCTGCCGGGCCGGCGGCGCAGCCCCGACTACGCCGCCCTCGCCGGTGCGGTGCGCGGGCTGCTCGCCGATGGACGGTTGCCGCTGGGCGTCCGCCTGCCGGCCGAACGGGAGCTGGCCGAGGCGCTGCGGATCAGCCGGACCACGGTCACCGCCGCGTACCGGCAGCTGCGCGAGACCGGGCACCTGGCCAGCCGCCGGGGTGCCGGCAGCTGGACCATGCTGCCCGGCAACCACCGGGTGGCCAGCACCGGCCTGTGGACCCCGCTGGACGACCGGGAGATGATCGACCTCGGGGTCGCCGCGCTGGCCGCGCCACCGCAGCTGCTGGCGGCCGCCCGGGCCGCCGCCGACGACCTGCCGCGGTACGTGGGCGGGGCCGGCTACCACCCGACCGGCATCATCGAGCTGCGCGAGGCAATTGCCGACGGGTACACGGCCCGGGGGTTGCCGACCTCGGCCGACCAGATCATGGTCACCAGCGGCACCCAACACGCCCTGGACCTGGTGCTGCGCCTCGCCCTGGCCCCCGGCGGCGGCGTGCTGGTCGAGTCGCCGACCTACCCCAACGCGCTCGCCGCGCTGGCCGGCCGTCGGGCCCGGATCACCACCCACGGTCTGGCCGCCGACGCCGGAGGGTGGGACGCCGACCTGCTGCTGGGCAGCCTCCGGCAGACCCGACCCAGGCTGGCCTACCTGATCCCGGAGTTCCAGAACCCGACCGGGCATCTGATGCCGGCCCCGCTGCGCGAGCGGGTGGTGGCCGCTGCCCACGCCGCCGGCACCGACCTCGTCGTCGACGAGTCCTTCGTGGACCTGCCGCTGGACGGCACCGAGCTGCCACCGCCGATGGCCACCTTCGACCGGCACTCGCGGGTGGTCAGCATCGGCGGGATGAGCAAGCCGTACTGGGGTGGCCTGCGGATCGGCTGGGTCCGCGCGTCCGCGCCGCAGGTGCAGCGGCTGGCCGCCGTGCGCGTCGGTGTGGACATGGCCAGCCCGGTGCTGGACCAGCTCGTCGCGGTACGCCTGCTCGCCGACGCGCCGGCCATCGTCTCCGACCGGCGGATCCAGCTCGCCGCGCAGCGCGACGCCCTGCTCGACGCGCTGGCGCACCGCCTGCCGGACTGGCGGGTCACCGCGCCGAGGGGCGGCGTGACGCTCTGGGCCGAGCTGGACGGCCCGGTCTCCAGTGCGCTGGCCCGGGCCGCCGAGGAGGTCGGCGTCCGGCTGGCGCCCGGCCCCCGGTTCGGTCTCGACGGCACCCTGGAGCGGTTCCTGCGGCTGCCGTTCACCCTGCCCGCGGCCGAACTGGTGGATGCGGTCGAGCGGATCGCCGGGGTCCGCTACGACCTGGACCGGACCGGCCGGCAGCGGTGGCGGGAGCCGGCCGTCATCGCCTGAGCCGGGTCGGATCGTCGGCGCGGACGCCGGTGGCCCGCACCGGGCGGGTACGGGCCACCGACGACTCGACTCAGAGCTCGGCGAGGGTGCCGGTGTACATCTTGTCGATCTCGGCGGCGAAGTTGCTCTCCACACCGCGTCGCTTGATCTTGAGGGAGGGGGTGATCTCGCCGTGCTCGATGGTCAGATCGCGCGGCAGGATGGTCACCTTCTTGATCGTCTCCCAGCGGTTCAGCTTGGCGTTGAGCTGGGCGACGTACTCCTCGACCATCGTCTGGGCCTCGGGCGAGGCGACGATCTCGGTGTAGTCGCGCCCTTCGAGGGGGCCACCGGCGACCCAGCCCCGGATCGCGTCCGGGTCGAGCGTGACGAGCATGGTGCAGAAGTTGCGGGCCTGACCGACGACGATCGCCTGTGACGTGTACGGGCAGATGGCCTTGAACATCCCCTCGATGTGCGACGGCGCGATGTACTTGCCGCCCGAGGTCTTGACCAGGTCCTTCTTGCGGTCGGTGATCCGAAGGTAGCCCTGCTCGTCGAGCGTGCCGATGTCACCGGTACGGAAGAAGCCGTCCTCGGTGAAGGCGGCGGCGGTTTCCTCCGGCAGGTTGTGGTAGCCGCGCATCACCGGCCGACCCCGCACCAGGATCTCCCCGTCGGTGTCGATCCTGCACTCCAGGTCGCCCATCGCGCGGCCCACGGTGCCGATCCGCAGCCCGGCCGGCGGGTTGACGAAGTTGCCGGCGCTGGTCTCGGTCAGGCCGTAGCCCTCGGAGATGGGCAGGTTCGCGGCGGCGAAGAAGGTGGCGATCTCCGGGCTGAGCGGTGCGGCGCCGGACACCAGCACCCGCATCCGGCCGCCCAGGCGGGCCTGGAGCTTGCTGAACACCAGCTTCTCGGCCAGCCCGTAGCGCAGCTTCAGCCCGGCCGGAACCGGCTTGCCGGCCTGCTCCAGGGTGACCTTCTCCTTGCCGACGCCAACCGCCCAGCTGAAGATCTTCGCCTTCGAGCCGCCGGCGCCCTGCGCGGTGGTCACGGCCTTGTTGTAGACCTTCTCGAACACGCGGGGTGCGCCGCACATCAACGTCGGACGGATGACCGAGAGGAGCTCGACCAGCTTGTCGACCCGACCGTCGACGTAAGTGGGCAGGCCGACGTGGATGGCGCCGCAGAGCAGGGTCTTGCCGAACGAGTGGGCCAGCGGCAGCCACAGGTACTGCAGGTCGTCGTCGCGTAGCAGCCCGACCTCCGCCTGCGCCACCGCCTCCCAGCACCAGCCGCCGTGCAGCAGCTCGACGCCCTTGGGCTGGCCGGTGGTGCCGGACGTGTAGATCAGGGTGGCCAGGTGGTCCGGGCCGATGCCGGCCACGAGCATGTCGATCAGCTCCGGCTCGGCGGCCAACGCCTGGGCGCCGCGCTCCTCCAGCTCGGCGAGCGTCAACTGGGCAACCGCGGCGGTCGGGTCGACGGTGCCGTCGAGGAGCACCACGTGGGTGAGCGCGGGCAGGGTCGCGCCGGCGATCTTGGCCGCCTGGGCCGGGTTCTCCGCGAACAGCACCTTCGACCCGGAGTCGGCGATGATGAACGTCGCGTCCGCCGGCTCGGTGGTCGGGTAGACGGTGGTGGTGGCGCCGCTCGCGCACATGATGCCCAGGTCGGCGATCACCCACTCCAACCGGGTGTTGGCGAGGATCGCGACCGGGTCCTCCAGGCCGATGCCCAGGCCGTGCAGGCCGGCGGCGACCGCCTTGGCGCGCAGGCCGACCTGCGCCCAGGTGAGCCAGCTGGGGCCCGAGTCGTCGGAGTTCGGAGACGCGAACGCGTGCCGGTCGGGGGTGGCCGCCACGCGCTTGAGGAACATGTCCGGGATGGAGCGGTACGGTACATCGAGAGCCATCGCTGTAGCCGCCTTCGGGGGTGGTGGCGTGACGGGGGTCACGTCATAGTGGTTACCGAAGAGTATTGCCTGCCACCGGGGATCGGCTAGCCCCGGTGATCGTTCGGCGTCCCGTCGCGCCGACCGGGTGTGGCCGGATCACGCGTACCGGGCGGCCGCGACCGACCAGTCGTAGGTGGCGCGGACCCAGTCCCGCCGGGAGGTCAGCGCCGCCTGGATGTCGTCGCCACCGCTCGCCCGCAGCGCCTCCTCCGCCAGCTGATACGCCGCCAGCCCCTGGTTGAACCGGTCCGCCGCCGCCTGTAACGCGTCCGCCTCGCCCGCGCCGGTCTCCTGGGCGATCACGGTCACCAGGTTGTGCACATCCGGGGCGGCCCGGCTCTCCTTGCCGTAGGAGAAGACGTCGTTGCACCAGCAGACCAGGTCCACCGCCAGCAGGTCCAGGGTGGCCAGCGCCGGGTCGGCGCACCCGGCGGGCCCGAGCGGATCCGCCGACGCCAGGTCGGTCAGGGTGAGGCTCGGGTGTACGCCGCCGGTGTGCCGGCGCATCTGCACGTACTCCGCGACCTCGGGCACCCGCCGGCGTTCCCGGTTGGCCGACTCCCAGAGCAGCGCCAGCAGGTACTCCCGGACCTGGCTGACGAACCGCAGCAGCAGGGATGGTCGGCCCTGCGCGCGGATCCGGCGGCACAGGTCGTCCAACGCGACGCCGAGCGGACCCGACCCGGGCGGAAGCTGCCCGGCCGGGTCGCCGCCCCGGTCCAGGACGTCCAGCAGTAGCCCGATGACCGGCGCCAGCCGTGCCGGATCGGCCCCCAGGCCGTCCTCGTCGCAGGCGTCGTCCATGACGAAGAGCCAGGAGATCAGGTCGGTCAGCAGGCGCAGCCCGTCCGCCGGCCCGTCCGGGCAGGCTCGTCCGGCGAGGCCGGCGGGATCCGCCCGCCGAAGTCGATGAAGGCGATGTCTGGAATCGATCAGTCCTAACGCGTGCACCCAGTCGACGCTCTCGCTCGCCACCTGGTCTGTTGCCTCATGGCGCTTCGCGGGAAACGGGGGTTCCCGCAGCGCCAAAATCGCGAAACTCCGCACAGCGGCCCCCCACTCGTGCCGCCCGGCGCAGGACGGCGCGGTGAAGCGTACGGGACCAGGAATAGGTCCGCGTCGTTGAGTGGGGAATTATTTAAATGGTTATCTGTGACCGTTTAAGCACAGAACGCTACATGCCCAGGTTGGCGACACGCAGCTGCCGCGCGGACGCCGCCGACCCGTCCAGCTGCACCCGGGCCACCCGCTGCCGGCCGGACAGGAACAGGGCCAGCTCGGCCGGCGCGCCGACCACCCGCAGCCGGTCGCCGCCCCGGCCGACGGAGACCTCCCCGTGCCCGGGCGCCTGCACGTAGAGGTCCGCCGGAAAGCGGCGCAGCACGAGCCGGGCCATCGGCGCGACGCGCTTCCACAGGGCGGCCTGCAGTCCGGTGGCCAGGTCGCGGGGCTGCCACCCGGGGCTGGCCCGCCGCACGTCCTCGTGGTGGATGAAGAACTCCATCGTGTTGGCCAGCTCGTCGGTCAGCGGATTGCTCACCGGGCTCCACGCCGGTGGCCGGCGCACCTGCGCCACCAGCTCGGGGTACGGCTGGGCGGCGAGGCGACGGCGCACCCGTTCCGCGTACCCGCGCAGTGGTGGCAGCACGATCCCGCCGGCCGCGTCCGGCCGGCGCTCCCGCAGGACGAGGTGCGCGGCGAGGTCACGGGTGGCCCAGCCCTCGTTGATCGTCGGCGCGTCGGGCCCGAGGGCCAGGAGGAGATCGGCCAGCGCCTGGCGCTCGGCTCGGGCGTACCGCGACATGGCCCGATCGTAGGCCCGGCCGGCCGCCGCCGCGCGACGGCGGGCGCGGGTCACCGCGGCCACCGCGCCGCCGTCCGGTACGTGACGGTCGACATATCCGGTCCGGGTCGGCGGTGCTGGCCCGCAGCGGTAAGGATGAGGGAGATAATTGTGGCTTACGGCGGGGGAGAGCGTGGCGAGTACGACAAGTCGGGACGTGCTGGGCCGGGGGCTGCGGGTGCTCGGGCAGGCCATCCGGGAGCAGCCACGGATCTTCGCGGTCGCGGTGCTCGGGAGTGTGCTGTTCGGCGCGATGGTCATCGTCAGCGCGTACGTGGTCGGCGGGGTCGTCGGTGAGGTGGTGGTGCCGTCCATCGCCCGCGGCCAGGTGGGCACCGGCACCCTGGCGCTGGCCGCTACCGCGCTGTTCGGGATCAGCGTGCTGCGCGTGGCGGGCATCTTCGGTCGCCGGCTCGGCGCCGGCTACATGCAGTACCGCCTGCAGGCCGCCTACCGCCGCCGGGTCACCCGCCGCTACCTGGACCTGCCGGTGGCCTGGCACCACCGCAACTCCACCGGCACGCTGCTGTCCAACGCCAACTCCGACGTGGAGGCGGCCTGGTATCCGATCGCGCCGCTGCCGTTCGCCGTCGGCACGCTGGTGATGCTGATCGGCGCGATCGTCTCGCTGTTCGCCACCGACTGGGCCCTCGCCCTGGTCGGCCTCGCGGTCTTCCCGGCGCTGTTCGCGCTCAACGTGGTCTACTCCCGCCGGATGGCGCCCCGCCAGGCCCGGGCGCAGCGGCTGCGCGCCGAGGTCAGCGGCATCGCGCACGAGAGCTTCGACGGCGCCCTGGTGGTCAAGACGATGGGCCGGGAGGCGCAGGAGACGGCCCGGTTCGCCGGCCGCGCCGGTGAGCTGCGCGACTCGCTGATCGCCGTCGGTCGGCTGCGGGGTGTCTTCGACCCCATGCTGGAGACGCTGCCGAGTCTCGGCACCCTCGCCGTGCTGGTGGTCGGGGCGTTCCGGCTGCGCCAGGGCGCGATCAGCGTCACCGAGCTGGTCAGCGTGGCCTTCCTCTTCACCGTGCTGGCCTTCCCGGTGCGGGCCATCGGCTGGGTCCTGGCCGAGCTGCCGCGCAGCGTCGCCGGCTGGGACCGGGTGCGCCGGGTGCTCGACGCCACCGGCGAGATGCCGTACGGGCAGCGCGTGCTCGACCCGGCCACCTCCGGCCCGGCCACCCTCACCTTCACCGACGTGCACTTCTCGTATCCGGCGGCCGAGGCGCACCAACCCGGCGCGCAGGTGCTCGGAGAGGTCGGCTTCACCGTGCCGGCCGGGCGGACGGTGGCCCTGGTCGGGCCGACCGGCGCCGGTAAGTCGACCATCACGTCCCTGGCGGTACGCCTCGTCGACCCCGACTCCGGCACCGTCGAGCTGGACGGGGTGGACGTGCGGGAGCTGACCGCCGCGTCGCTGACCGGCACGGTGGCCCTGGTCGCGCAGGTGCCGTTCGTCTTCGACGACACGGTCCGCGCCAACATCGCCCTGGACCGGCCGGGCATCGACGACGAGGACGTCTGGGCGGCCCTGCGGCTGGCCGAGGCGGACGGGTTCGTCGCGGCACTGCCCGACGGGCTGGACACCATGGTCGGTGAGCGGGGCACCTCACTCTCCGGCGGGCAACGGCAGCGGCTCACCCTGGCCCGCGCGCTGGCCGGTCGACCGCGACTGCTGGTGCTCGACGACGCGACCAGCGCCGTCGACCCCCGGGTGGAGGCGGCCATCCTCGCCGGGCTGCGCTCCTCGGCGGGCGCGCCGGGGGTGCCGGCCGCGTCGATCCTGGTCGTCGCGTACCGGCGGGCCACGATCGCCCTCGCCGACGAGGTGATCTACGTGGAGCAGGGGCGGGTGCTCGCCCGGGGTACGCACTCCGACCTGCTGGCCACCGTGCCCGGCTACGCCGACCTGGTCACCGCCTACGAGCAGGCCGAGGTGGACCGAGCGCAGGAACGCGCGTACGACGACGAGGTGGCGCCGCTCCCGTCGGGCCTGGAGATCGAGGTGGACCGGTGAGCGCGAGGAGTGCAGCGAAGCGGAGCCCCGCAGTCGCGAACGAGAGGCAAGACCGGTGAGCGCGAGGAGTGCAGCGAAGCGGAGCCCCGCAGTCGCGAACGAGAGGCAAGACCGGTGAGCGCGAGGAGTGCAGCGAAGCGGAGCCCGG